>DASYYO010000195.1:0-29019 GCA_035933805.1 Acidobacteriaceae bacterium
TCTGCGCCGCGACTTCGCGCGCGTCTTCGGGCGCGAACCCCGCATCGTAACCAGCCTCTCCGATGCCGGTCCCGTCGCAATCCTCATCGCGCAAAACTCGCTCGTTCCCTCCGGCGTCCAATGCGCCACTGCCCAGGGCGCCGAGTCCTTTGCATTTTCCATTCCCGCCGCATCGGATAGCCGCCAGGCGATCGCCTGCCTGACCGGCGCGGACATGCGCGGCGCCATCTTCGCCATCTACCAGTTCTCCCAGCAGTATCTCGGCGTGGATCCGATGTACCTTTGGACAGACACGCAACCGCAGAGACGAACCTCCATCACCCTTCCTGCGGGCTTCGCGCACGTCTTTCCCAGCCCCGTCTTCCGCTATCGCGGATTCTTCCCCAACGATGAAGACCTGCTGACCGGCTGGATTCCGGCGGCGAAAGGCCAGCAGGCGGGTATCTCTCTCAAAGTCTGGGACAACATCTTTGAGACCACGCTTCGCCTCAAAGGCAACATCATCGTGCCCGGCACCTGGATCTTCCCGGATGATGCGCAGGTGCAGGCCGCGGCAGCCCGAGGTCTGATCGTCAACCAGCATCACGCCATTCCTCTAGGCGTCAATGTGGCGCGCTGGCCCAGGGATGTTCCGTACAACTTCTCCACTCACCCCGAAGTTCTTGAGCGCGCATGGACCAACGCCGTGGCCGCATACAAGCCGGGAGAGGAGATCCTTTGGAGCGTCGGCCTGCGCGGCCTGTCGGACTCCAGCTACTCCACGCTGGACCCCAGCGTCCGCGACAATGACCCGCTGCTTGGCCAGCGGGTAAGCGCCGCCATCGCGGACCAGATGCGCATTGTTCGCGCCCGTTACCCCGACGCGCAGTTTGTCACCGACCTGTGGCAGGAGGGCGCGCGCCTGATGCAGGAGGGCTATCTGAAGATTCCTCGTGAAGTAACGCTGGTATGGGCCGACACCGGTTATGGAGACATGCAGGACGGGGGAAAGGTCGCGGCAGGCCAGGGCGCGTACTTCCACGTCGCCATGATGAATGGGCAGGCCAACCAGCTCTCCGAGATGGTTCCGGTTTCAGTCATTCAATCTGAGCTGGGACGTTACATCAAGGCAGGCGCGACGGCCTATTTTCTCGTCAACACCAGCGACATCCGGCCGGTGGCGATGACCACTCGTGCCGTGATGGATATCGCCTGGGGCGGACTGCCGGCGGACACAACCGATGCCGACGGCGCCTTTTACCGGCGCTGGGCCACGGAAGAGTTTGGCGCAAAATCCGCCGGCGCTCTTGCGCAGGTCTACAAGGAGTATTTCGCGGCTCCCTCGCTCCGCGGCAGTCGTGGTCCGGCCGGTTTGACGTCCGCAGGCAATGCGCCCCCGGCGCCGCTCAATTTCAGCAGTGTTCCGCGGGAGGAGGGCGACCAACACTATCACTCGGAGGCGCGCCAGCTCATTCTGGATCGTCTCAGCGAGCATCAGGTCATCGCCGTGCCCAGCCAGTCGCCCAAGTGGACGCAGCCGCGCGTGATGCCTGTTCTCGACGAAACGGCGCAGAAGGCCCGGATTGCGCGGGACATCGAGGAATGCGCCGCAGCCCAGCCGCGATGGGATGCCGTCTGGAACCATGCGCTGGCCGCGAAGAGTCTCGTCGACCCGGACCGGCGAGACTACTATCAGGCCGAAGTCCTGACCATGATTACCATCAACCGGGAGAGCAACCGCATGCTGCTCGATCTGGCGCGCTCCCTTGAAGATGCTGATGCCGGCCGCGCCGAGCGGGCCCTCACCGAGGCCGATGCGGCTCTCAAGGCCCTCGACACCATCCAGGCCTCAATGACTGTTGCCGAATATGGCAAGTGGAAGAACTGGTATCGCGGCGATTGGCTCACGGGCGTCTATCGCACTCGCGAGCTGGTGCAGGATTACGCCAACCATCTCCGCGATCCGCTCGCCCGCCTCCCCGCGCCGGTTTCCTGGAGCGGATGGGAGGCCTACTTTCACATCATGGAGTACGAGGGCGACCGCTCCGTCGATGTGCACTAACTGAACGAGGTCATGGAGCCCATGCACAAGGGCTAATGACGCTGCAGGGGAACAGTCACGATCGGGAGGGGTCCGGTCTCACCTTCGACGTCGCGAACGGATACCGGCTTGGCTTGGAGGAGGGCGTCGAGAACCCGCGTAGAGTCGTACCGCATCTCCGGTACGACCAGCTGTTTCCCGTAAACGCTGTGAATCACGATCCCGCGGTCATGGCGGATCTGATACCGGCGAACATGGCTCAACTCCTCCCACCGGATGCGGCTCGAAGCGGAGCCGCGCTCGAGCAGACCATGTCCGTCCAGGATCAACGGCTCCGGCCACTCCAAGAGCACCAGCAGAACCAGGGTGAACCCCAGGCCGAAGCAGACCCAGCCGCTCCACTGGGAGATCCCCGCAATGAGCAGCCGACGCCCCGCATAGGCCACCCCGGCCAATCCCACAACCAGGCCAAGCGAATGGAAGAGCACGCAGGGGATCCTCACCGGGAATTGCCAGCCCTCCGGAATTTGCTTTGGCTTGCGACCCCGGGAGCGGAGCGCAACCAGGAGCGCCAGTGCGCCAGCCGCGGCGAGGCTGAGTTCCAGAGGCTGGGCGCCGGAGAGTAGCATCCCCTGCAGTGTCGAGCCGGGAACTTCCCTCGCCAATTACACCATTGCGCTACCTCATCTGCCCCTTTGGTAATGGAGCTGACCCCATCCCATACAGCCGGGGCTCTCTCAGGCAGCGACCTCGCCGGCCTCGCTCAGCGTAACTTTGGCTGTCATCTTCCTGCGTCCGCGGAAGAAGGTGACCGTAACGGTATCGCCGGCCTGATGCCGGTTCATGATGTCTGAAATGTCCTGCGTGCTCGCGACCTGGTCGCCATCGATGGCGACGATCAGGTCGCCGCCGAGGTATATGGGCGTGTTGCCCAGATAAGCCCGCTGGCTGCCGCCGCGCAGCCCGGCGCGCTCGGCGCCTTCGCCCGGAATCGTTCGCTGGATCAGCACCCCGTAGTCCGCCGGCAGGCCGATCTGCTGCGCCAGGTCCGGCCCGATCGACAGCGAGGAAATGCCCAGGGAAGGCCGCCGTATCCGGCCGTATTTGCTGAAATCCGAGAGCAGCGCTTTGAGGGTATCGACGGGAATGGCGAAGCCAATCCCGGAGCTCTGCTCGGCTCCATTGCTGGCGATCAGGGTATTCATGCCGATCACCTCGCCCCGCGCGTTTAACAGCGGGCCGCCGGAGTTTCCCGGGTTGATCGCCGCATCCGTCTGGATCGCATTGTCGATCTGCGCGCCGCCGTCGGGCTCGCGCACCGACCGGATCGAGCTGATGATGCCGGTGGTCATCGTGCCATTGAGTCCAAAGGGATTGCCGATGGCGTAGACATTCTGTCCCACCTGCAGATCGTGCGACTCGGAGAGCACCACCGGCGCCAGGTTGTTGGCTTTGATCTGCAGCAGCGCGATGTCATGCGCCTGGTCCTGGAGAATGACGTCCGCCGGATACTTGTGCTTGTCCGAGAGAGTCACCTCTACCCGCTGCGCATTGGCCACCACATGATAGTTGGTCAGGATCCGGCCGTCCTTGGTCAGAACGAAGCCCGATCCCTGTCCATTCTGGGGCACCACGCCATAGAAGAAATCAAAGGCGAGGGCGGAGGAAGTCACATTGACCACCGATGGCAGCACACGCTTGTAGACCGAGATATTGTTCAGCTCCTGCTGGGAAAAGGCAGGCTGCGCATCGGCTACCGTAAGATCCAGCGGCGAGGGCAGGGAATGCCCCATCCGGCTCAGCAAGCGGTTTCGGTGGGGCGCCAGGAAGCTGTCGGTAGAGGTGAGATAAAGGAACGCGCCCAGGAGCAGCGCAATCAAGAGAATCTGGCGAGCTTTCATAGCGACCTGTCTTTATTATCCGCTATTGCTGCCTCGCGGCCAGGGCCGCGGACCGCCGCGGTGGCCGCCGGGTGAGAGCAAGACGGCTACGCATTCCTCTCCGCAGCCCCGACCCTGCGCCTCGCCTCGGCGTGAAGCTCGGAATAGATCGCTTCCACCTTGGCCCGCAGATCCTGGGCCGTCCCGCTGTTGCTGATTACGTAGTCGCAAAGCCCGGCTTTGCTTTCGTCTGGGAGTTGCCGGGCCAACCGCGCGCGTGCGTCGCGTTCGTAGCCTGCCCGCCGGTCCTCCTCGCCGCCGGGGCTGGCGGCCATGGCTGCGGCTACGAACCTTGCAATCTTCACCTCGTCCGGGACCGTGATCAGGATCAGCTTGTCGAACCGTTCCAGCCAGCCAGGCGCCGTTCCCCACTTCTGCGCTTCGAAGATCAGGGCCGATTCCACGATGGCGACCGCGGCCGGGTCGCGTGCGAAGACCTCCCGCATCCATTCCTCTTCCGCGGCGATCACCGCCGGGTGCACAATGCGGTTCAAGGCATCCGCCTGATTTTCCTGGAAGGCGGCTTCCGCCAGGACCCTGCGGTCGAGAGCGCCGTCGCTTCGCACCACCCGGCTGCCGAATTGCCGAACGATCGCCTCATAGACCGGCTGGCCCGGCTGCATGAGGGCGCGCCCGATCTCATCCGCCGAGGAGACCGATGCGCCCAGCGCTCGAAAGATACCCGCCGCCGTGCTCTTGCCGCTGCCCAACCCGCCAGTCAACCCTACACGCAGCATTCGTCCGCGCTCCCTATGGAATTTCTCCTGGCGGCCAGCGCAGAGCCGGTCCGGCCACTCAACACGATCAGGAAAGAGCTTCTAAACCGGCAGTCCGCGCCGCAGCTTGGCTGCCCGCACCGTGTTGGCCATCAACATCGCAATCGTCAATGGGCCCACGCCGCCGGGCACCGGAGTGTAGGCGCCGGACTGGGCAAAGGCGCGCGGATGCACGTCGCCCACGATGGTCGAGCCCTTTTTGAGAAAGCTCTCCTCGCGCCGGGCATCGCCCGCAAAGTAGCGGTCGAATTCCTCACGGGTGGTAATCCGGTTGATCCCGACATCGATGACGGACGAGCCGGGTTTTACCATCGTCTCGGTGACAAATCCCGGCCGCCCGATGGCAGCCACCAGAATATCCGCCTGGCGGGTGAACGCAGCCAGATCCCGCGTCTTCGAATGACATACCGTGACGGTTGCATTCTCAGCCAGCAGGAGAATCGCCGTAGGCTTTCCTACAATGTCGCTGCGCCCCACCACCACCGCGTTCTGGCCTGCGATGGGCAGACCACTGCGTTTGAGGATCTCCAGGATCCCCGCAGCCGTGCACGGCGCAAGCGCCGGCTGGCCGGTCTGCAGCCGGCCGACGCTCACCGGATGAAAACCGTCCACATCCTTCTCCGGGCTCACCGCCTCTAGCAGCAGCTTGGCGTTGACCTGCGGCGGCAGCGGAAGCTGGACCAGAATGCCGTCGATCTCTTCGCGCCGGTTGAGCGAGTGGATCAGCGCCAGCATCTCCTCCGTGCTCACCGATGCCGGAGGAGTAATGAGATCGCTGAAGAGACCCAGCTCCTCGCACGTCTTCACCTTGCTGCGCACATAGATCTGTGACGCCGCAACGTTGCCCACCAGCACCGCTGCCAGGCCGGGCCGTATGCCCTGCTGAGCCAGGCGGCTGACCTCCGCCTTCACCTCCGCCTTGATCTGCGCCGCAATCTCCACCCCGTTCAGAACCCTGGCTGCCAATTCCGCTCCTCGTCACTCGTACTTCGTCCTGCTCCGCGCTTTCATGGTAAATGGCGCCCGGGCTGCCAGCGCCCAGGCGCGGGTTGCCAATCCTCTGCCGCCAATGCTTTAGACTGCCTTCATGCCTGCAGGATGCATTCCCGCCGCGCTGCTCGAGATCCTGGCATGTCCCGTCTGTTTTGCGGGACTGGAGCCGGGGCCGGACGCTCCTGTGCAAGACGCCGCGTCCTCCGCGCCCGCAGCGCCGCGATGGCTCCGCTGCCGGGGATGCGGGCGCTTCTATCCCGTTGAGGATGGCATCGCCGTAATGCGCGCGGACCGGGCGTCCAGTGAACCCCCGGTCTCCTAAGGCCCTGCTCTCCCAGGCATTGCTTCAGACCTTCGCACCCGGCTCCCGCCATGCTCACGAAAGTCCCCGGGTCGCGGTCTATTGAGCTAGGGCGAGGATTCAAAGCGCCTTCCGGGTGAGTGGGATTACCGCAGTGCGGGCTTGCGGCTGATGCAGGCGCGGTGACCACCGATAAACTCATCGAACCCGCGAGTTTCAATTCATTTTGCATGGAAAAAGAGACTGCGATCACTGCATCGCAGTCCTTGGAGAGGTGTTCCCCGTGATGACCGGAAGCTGCAAAGTTGAAAAATTTTCTGCCACAGAGCTCGTAAATCTGCGCACTGAGCTGATGCAATCGGGCATCGATTCCTGGCAAGCCGCGGAGGTCCTGCGCGACTTCCTCGCCGGCCATGGGTACGGCGTCAATGCGGAAGGCGCGCGCGATGCGGTCACCCGGCTGGAATCGGCCGGCCGTGATCTCGGCTTCCTTCAGAAAGAACTGGAGCGCGTCGCCTTCGTCATGTAAAGAAGCGCCGGCCGGCTCTCCAGTCGATATCAGCGGAGAACCCGGGTTCTTTGGATAGCCCGGGATTCCGCTCTTCGCCTACTCGTACTTCAAGGACTCCACGGGGTCCAACTGCGCGGCGCGCGTCGCCGGCAGCGTGCCGAAAACCACTCCCACCAGCACCGCGGAGAAGAGTGCGACGACAGCGGACCCTCCCGAGATCGGGATGCGGTACGAAGTAAAAAAGCGAATCGACAGAGGAACGGCGAGCCCGAGAACCGTCCCGAGAATGCCTCCGGTCAGCGAGATGAAGACCGCCTCCAGCAGGAACTGCAGCTTGATCTCGCGGTAGGTCGCGCCCAGGGCCTTGCGAATGCCGATCTCGCGAATGCGCGACCGCACGCTCGCCAGCATGATATTCATGATGCCCACACCGCCGACCGCCAGGGTGACCGCGGAGACCAGCAGCAGCACCACTGTGAGCGCATTCGCGATTCGCCTCGCGGTATTCAGCAGCTCCGTCAGCGTCTGCGCCCGGTAGACCGAGGTCGGCTGGTGCCGCGACTGAATCACATGCAGGATCTGTTTAACCGCCTGCTCCACCTCGCTGGGATCGCGGATCGAAAAATAAATCTGCTTCACCTCGTCGCTGCCCCGGAAGTAACGGGCGACGGAGTACGGAACCAGGATGGTCTGGTCCGCGATCTCGCTCTGTCCGAAGGTGTCGGTGCGTTCCCGAAAGACGCCCACGATCGTAAAGGGCAGGCCGCTGATCTCGAGGGACTGGTTGATCGCTGCGTCCGTGCTGCCGAACTTCTCCTGAGCGAACGGAACGGTCACAACCGCTACCTTGGAATGGCCCGCATCGTCCTCATCGTCGAAGAATCGTCCCGCGACCACCACCAGGTTGCGCACGTACTTGTACGTCGGAGCCACGCCGAGGATCAGCACATCTTTGGTCAACCCGCTGCCCATGCTGATATTGGCGTGCATCTCCAGAATCGGCGATGAGGTGGCGACCGAGGGGACCTGCTCCCGCACCGCGCTCTCATCGTCGAGCGTGAGCGAGTCGCTGCGCACATTCTGCTGTGCGGCTGACGCGGCGCCTCCGCCGGCGTACTCGACTTCCACCGTATTGATCCCGATGCCCTCGATCGCATTCAAAACGTACTGCTTGCCGGTAAGCCCCACCGTATACACCAGGATCAGCGACGCCGAGCCGATGACCATGCCGAGCGCCGTCAGCATGAAACGCACCTTGTTCACCCGGAAGCTGTCGATGGCGAGCTTCACGATCTCGCTCAGCACCATGGTCGACTTGGCGCTGGCCAGCGTTCGCTCAAAGGATCTGTGGCTTCGGGTTCGTATGGCTGTCATCGGGCAACCGCTCCCTCCAGCATAATCCCGGATTCCCTTGCGCGGCGCCAGCCTCCGGCAGACGGCGCCGGCACAGGGCGCGAGCACCGCGGCTCCGGATTACCAAAGTATCCCCGAGAACGTCGTATCATAGAGATAGAGCGCAGCCTGGCCGGGCGGCAAACGCGCGCGGGCTGCGAGCGGGAACAGAAGTTACGGGCATGCCCCGCGATTCCGTACCCCGAGGAGAAACGACTTTGGCTCAATTGATGAGAACATCGAACCCTGCCTTGAATGACCGGGCGTTTCGCGGCCAGCTCGGCGCGATCGGCGAAGCGATGACGCTGGAAGGCACGGTGAACAAGACCGGCCTGCTCCTGCTCTGCGCCGTGGCGTCGGCAACATGGGCATGGCATCTTTTCATGCAGACGCGCTCCGCCGAGACGGTGCTGCCGCTCCTGTGGATTGGAACGATCGGCGGTTTCATCTTCGCCATGGTCACAGTCTTCAAGAAGACCTGGTCACCAGTGACCGCGCCCGCCTATGCCCTGCTGGAGGGGCTGGCGCTGGGCAGCATCTCGGCGGTCCTCGAAGTTCGCTTCCCGGGCGTCGCCATTCAGTCGGTCAGCCTCACCTTCGGCACTCTCCTCGTTTTGCTCCTGGCGTACCGCTCAGGGATGATCCGGGTAACGCAGAAGTTCCGGCTGGGCGTGATCGCGGCCACCGGCGCCATCATGCTCTTCTACATTCTTGAGATCGTGCTGGGCTTCTTCGGCGTGCATTTTGCCTCCGTCAACGGCTCAGGAACGCTCGGCATCGGCTTCAGCGTGGTCGTCGTCATCATCGCTGCGCTCAACCTCGTTCTCGACTTTGACTTTATCGAGAGCGGCGTTCGCGCCGGTGCACCCAAATACATGGAGTGGTACGGCGCATTCGGACTGATGGTAACCCTGGTCTGGCTCTACCTGGAGATCCTCAGGCTGCTGACCAAAATGCGCGGCCGCGACTGAACCCAGAGCCCGGCGCCCTGGCCACCGGTCAGAGCGCCGGGCTCTCCCTTCTCTTCCCTCAATTCTTCCCACCGCTCCGCGCCCCGAACTGTCCCTCCATTTGGCGTGGTCCCAGGATCAACCCGTATTTCGCAGCCCGGCGGAGATGCCGTTGATGGTGGCGGAGATTGCGCGGTTGATCGCTTCCGAGTTGTCTCCGGCGCGTTTACGGCGCAGAAGATCCACCTGAATAAAGCTCATCGGGTCGACGTAAGGATTGCGCAGGCGAATCGACCGGGCAAGCACCGGATTGGTCTCGAGCAGCGCCGTCTGGCCGGTGATGGCCAGGATGCTGCGGCGGGTCAGATTGAACTCTGCTTCGAGCTTGTGGAAGACCCGGTCGCGCAGCTCCTTATTCCGCACCAGCGATGCGTAGAGCCGGGCGATGCCGAAGTCGGACTTGGCCAGAGCCATCTCCACGTTGCGGACCAGGTCGATGAACAGAGGGAACTCCCTCGTCATGGTGCGCAGCACGGCCGCGCCGTTCGGCTTCTTCAGGAAGTGGTCGAGAGCATGGCCGACGGCGAACCACGCGGGAACCACCTGGCGGCTCTGCGTCCACCCGAAGACCCAGGGAATGGCGCGCAGGTCCGCAAGGCTGGAGCGCCCTCCGCGCCGCGATGGCCGGGAGCCAAGCCTGGCATGTTCCAGCTCGGCGACCGGGGTCGCTTCCTCGAAGTACTCGAGCACCTCCGGGTCCTCGAGAATCTCCTTGCGGTAAAAGGCGAAGCCGATCGTCGACAGCTCATCGAAGACCGCCTCCCACTCGGGCAGAAGAACGCCCGTCAGATGGCCCTCCGGGTTGCGCGCGTTTGGCCGGGCCAGCGAGTCGAGGGACGCGGCGATCATCAGCTCCAGATTGCGCTCCGCCAGCACCACGTCGGAGTACTTCCAGTTCAGCACTTCGCCCTGCTCGGTAATGCGGATCTGTCCCTCGAATGCGCCGTTGGGCTGAGCATAGATCGCCCGGTGTGTCGGACCTCCGCCACGCCCGACCGTTCCTCCGCGCCCATGAAAGAGGCGCAGGCGCACCCCGCATTCGCGAGCCACGTCGTGCAAGGCCCGGTGCGCGCGGAAGATCTCCCAGGTGCTGGTCAGCATTCCGCCGTCTTTGTTCGAGTCGGAGTAGCCCAGCATCACCTCCTGCCGGTACGACCAGGAGTCGAGCAGCCGGCGGTAGTCGGGCGATTGCCAAAGCTCGCGGCAGATGGCCGGCGCGTTGCGCAGGTCCTCAATCGACTCGAAGAGCGGTACGGGCATGAGTCCGGGATCGCGCCCCTCGCCCTCGACCCGGACGCCGCCAAGCCGCGCCAGCCAGAGAACGTTCAAAACATCCTGTGCGCTGGCAGCGCCGCTGATGACGTAGTTGCGGATGGCCTCGGGGGCACAGGAAGACTTCCATTCCGCAATCATGCGGAAGGTATCCAGCACGTTGGCGGACTGCGGCGAGAGGGGCTCCGGCACCACGGATCCGCTCGCCGGAGCGGCGCTCCAGGCGGAGATCTCCTTGAGCGCCGCGGTATGCTGGCGCGCATGCTGGCGCACATCGAGCGTCTGCAGGTACAGGCCATAGGTCCGCACCTCCAGGATGAGGGGATCGATCAGCGAACGGGCGATGCGCAGCCCGCGGTTCTCCACCAGGCTGGCATGCACAATCTCCAGATCCTCCAGCAGACCCTGCGCGGAGCAGTATGCCGGCAGCTTGGCCAGCGGCGAAGCCGCAGCCGCGCTCCTTCCGCCGACCGCCTCCAGGCGCGCACGCACGCAGTTCAAAAGCCGCCGGTAGATCTCAAACTCGGATCGCTCCCCAAAGGCCTCAACTCCCGTCGTATGGATCTCGTCCAGGTAGGTGCGGAGCCGCTCCTCGACGGCTTCGCTCACCGGCGCCTGCTGCTGCGAAGTGCTCAGCAGGTCCAGCACCAGGCGGATCTGGCGGTCATAATGCGCCAGCAGATGGTCGCGGGCCATCTCCAGCGCCTGGCGCGTGACCTCGGGCGTGACATAGGGATTGCCGTCGCGATCGCCGCCGATCCAGGAGCCGAAGGAGAGCAGTACCGGCAGGTCGGCCGGGCTGAGGGCGACGCCGTACTCCGCTTGAAACGCCTCGGCGATCTCCGCATACAGGCCGGGCAGCGTGGCAAAGATGGACGCTCCGTAATAGTCCAGTCCCATCTTGATTTCATCAGCCACCGTGGGACGCCGGCTGCGCACCTCGTCGGTCTCCCAAAGCGCCGTGATCTCGGCCGCCAAGCCCCCTTCCAACCGCTCGAGCTGCTCATCGGAGAGGGGAATGCGATCGAGCTGTTCCAGAAGATCGCTCATGCGGCGGCGCTTGAACATGACCGAGCGGCGCGCCACCTCGGTGGGATGCGCGGTGAATACAGGAATCACGGTAACGCGGCGCAGCAGCTCCAGCGCCTCTTCCGCCGGAATGCCGACCTTGCGCATCTCGCGCAGCGTGCCGCGCATGGAGCCCCGCGGCGTCTGCTCCTCGCCCGTCAACTGCAGGGAGAGCCGCCGCCGCTTGCGATGGTTGGTCTCCGCCAGGTTGATCAGCTCGAAGTAAAAAGCGAAGGCGCGCGCCAGCCGATAAGCCTGTTCCGTATCCAAGGAGTGAACGCGGTTGAGCGCGGTGGCAAACAGCCGCTGCGCCTCCGCCTCTCTGTCCTCCCGATCCTTGCCGTCCTGCGCATCTATCGCGCTCTGCGCCTCCCGGCGGCGGATGGCGATCTGGCGGAGAAACTCTTCCTCCTCAAAAAGCTGCTCGCCCGCCTGTTCGCGAAGAACCTGGCCAAGCAGCATGCCCAGCGAGCGCACATCGCGGCGCAGAGGCGCTTCCTTAAGATCGCCGGAGCGCGCTTCCAGCTCGGCCAGGCGAAGAGACCAATTTTCGGGTTTCCAGAGCAGAGTCATGTGCTCTGATTATGACGTAAAGGCGCATGCGGAATCTGCGCACCCGCGCCGGAGCAACCCTACTCTCGGAAGCTTTGCTTTGAGGTGGCAGGTGCACCACGAAAGCCGGGAGCCCACGGCTAAGTCGCAGCCGCCTGCTGCTCCAGTTCCAGAACCAGCTCTTCCCATTCCGCGCTCAGGATGCCGTGCTGCACGCGCAGATCTTCGAGAGACTGCGTCAGCCTGCGCGTCTCATCCGCGCTCACATATTCGCCCAGCGCCTGCTCAGTACTGGCGATCAGGGTCTCGATCCGGGGGATCTCCTCTTCGACAAAGGCGCACCGCTCCTGCATCTGGCGCAGCTTGATCGGGTTGGTCCTGCGCTGCCGCAGGCCTTTGCCATCGACCGGGCTCTTTCCGTCGTCCGCTCCGGCAGACGCGCCGTTGGACGAGATCGCCGGAGCCGGAGCGGCCACCGGATCGGCCAGGCCCTGCTTGCGCAAAACGTAATCCTCATAGTTCCCCGGATACACGTGGACATGGCCGCCCTCGACCTCGAAGATGCGCGTGGCCAACCGGTCCAGGAAGTAACGGTCGTGAGAGACCAGGACCACGGTTCCGGTAAAGTTCGAGAGCGCCTCCAGCAAAACATCCTTTGCTCGAAGATCCAGATGGTTGGTGGGCTCGTCCAGCAGCAGAAAGTTCGCCGGGCTCACCAGGATGCGGGCCAGCGCATATCGATTGCGCTCGCCGCCGGAGAGCACTCCCAGCGGCTTGAAGACGTCGTCCCCGGAGAAGAGAAAGCATCCCAGCAGGCTGCGCAGCTGGGTCGTCGGCACGCGTGAAGCGGCCGCGCTGATGTCATCCAGCATGCGCGCGTTCGGGTCCAGCACTTTGTACTGATCCTGGGCGAAGTATTCCCCGGTGACGTTGTGCCCCAGGCGCAGCACTCCCTCCGTTGGCGCCTCCATGCCGGAGAGCATCCGGATCAGCGTGGACTTGCCGGCTCCGTTCACGCCTACCAGCGCTACCCGGTCTCCACGGTCGATCGTGAAGCTGACCTCGGAGAGGACCTGTTTCTCGCCATAACTTTTGCCCAGGCCCTGTACCTCCACGACCGTCCGCCCGGAGGGCGCAGGCTGGGGAAAGCTGAAGTGGATGGCCTGCTCCTCCACTGGAATCTCGATGCGCTCGATCTTTTCGAGCTCCTTGATCCGGCTCTGCACCTGCTTGGCCTTGGTCGCCTGATAGCGAAACCGGCTGATGAAAGCCTCCAGATGCTCGATGTGCTCGCGCTGGTTCTTGTATGCGGATTCTAGCTGCGTCCGGCGCTCCTCCTTCTGCTGCAGGTACTTCTCATAGTTGCCGTGGTAGAAGTGCAGGCCCTTGTTCCAGATCTCGACGATCTTGTTCACCGTGACATCGAGAAAATAACGATCGTGGGAGATGAGGATGTAGCCGTTGGGATAGCCGTGAAGATAGTCCTCCAGCCAGTTGCGGGTCTCCAGATCCAGGTGGTTGGTGGGCTCGTCGAGCAGCAGCAGGCTGGGCTTTTGCAGCAGCAGCTTGGCCAGCGCAATGCGCATCTGCCAGCCGCCGGAGAACTCCTCGGTCCGCCTCGACCAGTCCTGCTTGCTGAAGCCGAGGCCGCCCAGGACCGCGCCCACCTGGGCATCCAGTGCATACCCGCTGTGCGCGCGAAGCTGCGAGTCAATATGGGAGAAGCGCTCGGCCGCCGCGGCATACTGATCGCTCTCCGGGTCCAGCTCGGCCAGGCGGATGGAAAGGGTCTCCACCTCCTGCTCCATGCTGCGCAGCTCGGCAAAGACGGAGAGGCATTCGTCGAAGACCGTCCGGCCGGAGAGCGCGAGGCCCTCCTGCGGAAGATAGCCGATCGACATGCCGCGGGTGCGCTGCAGGCTGCCGTAATCGAGCGTCTCGCTGCCCGCCAGAACCTTCAGCAGGGTGGACTTTCCCGTCCCATTCGCGCCGACCAGCGCGGTGCGCTCATCGGGCGTAATGAGCCAGTCGGCATTCTCAAACAACACGCGTGGACCAAACCGTTTGCCGGCAGCAGAGAGTTGTAGCATGAGGGAATCAGGGCAGAGCCGCTCTTGCTATTGTCGCATTGAAGAGCGGTTTTTCGGCGCAGCCGAAGCAGGGCGCAACCCCGGTCCTGAAGCTCGAAAGCTCTACTTCCCCGCCGGTAAACCCTTCTTCCCCGGGGCTTTCGCTCTCGCGGCGGTCTTGGGGACCGCGGCCTGCGCCGGCCTCCCGCGCGGTGCAAAGCGGGAGCGGAGAAAGCTCTCGTAGTCCTTCTCCGTCTGGTCGGCATACTCCAGGGCGAATTGAGCGATGGCGTCATCGAACTTCTGCGAGTTGCCGATGTATCCGTCGAGCACCAGCGGGTCTCCCGAGCGGGCATGGCCGCGGGCCAGCAACTCCCCGCAGATCTCCGCATATTGCGCCAGCCCTTCGTCCTTGAGGTCATCGACCGAGATCGACGCCTTGTGATCGTTCAGCTGGCGGACCAGGTACGGGCGGCCGTCGATCGTGGTCCAGCCGAGGAAGACATCCGACTGCAGCTGCATGGCGCGCTGGCCCTCGGCCACACGGCGGCCTTGATGCTGCGCCGCCCCGTGCTCTCCAAGATACGGAGCATAAGCCGAACCGGGCTCCTGCTTGATTTGCAGGAAGAGCGGGTCGTGCGCGCCGTTGCCCTCCAGATAGATTACATAGTCTCGCAGGCCCACGCTTCCCGTCCCGACCACGCGGAACGCCACATCCAGCGGCCGGTACTGCGCGAGGAAGTGCTGGCGCTCCGGAAGGAGGCACTCGCGGTAGCCAGTCAACGAATCGAGCACCCTGCGTGCCTGTCCCGGGCCCAGACGGTATTGCAGCGGCCTGGATTCGAGGAAGATCCGGTGTGCGGGAGTGCTGCCTTTGCCGCCCTTGGCCTTGGGCAGAGCGGTCAGGCGGTCCAGCGCGGACTGCGGCGTCTCCCGCTCGGCTTTATGCAGCGCCTGAGAGACGGGCGCGATCCGCTGCAGGCGATGCACCTGGTAGCGCGCCAGCTCCAGCACCGGCATGCGAGCGAAGGCGCGGATCGATCTCCGGTAATGGCTGAGGAACACCGCCGCGGCATCCCTGCAGACAACGTTTTTCGCCCCGGTCTCCCGTCCGGCGAGCACCAGGCTGGCGGCCATGCGCTTGAGATCCCACTCGAACGGGCCGCGGATGGTCTCATCGAAATCGTTGATGTCGAAGAGCAGCCGCCCGTCCGGCGCGGCATAGGCTCCCAGGTTGCGGACGTGGGCATCGCCGCAAAGCTGGGCATGGATGCCGGTATGCGGACCCACCGCCAGGTCGCCCGCCATCACCGGGACAGCCCCGCGAAAGAACCCGAAGGGCGAGGCCGCCATGCGCTCCCACCGGACCGGCAGCAGCGACGGAAGAAGGCTCCTTGCAGAAACGGCAATGGCCTCGATCGGATCTGTCCGGCGATCCGCGGCGCGCCAGGAGCCGTGCCCCTGGCGGGGCATCTGCTTGCGCCGGGATTGACCGTAGGCGCGGCGCTGCTCGGGAATCAGAGTCATCGTCATTCTCGAAATCTGTGCTAAGCGCGCAGAATTGCACCGGTAATGAACTCGCGCGTGGCCGCCCCCAGCGCCGGCATCCCGCCTGCCTGGGAGGCCACCCAGGAGCCCCACCGGTTGCCCGCCTCGTTGATCACAGCCAGCGGCGCCTGGCGCAGATAATAATGCACCATGGCCGCCGTAAAGGCATCTCCCGCGCCTACCGTGTCGGCGACCTTCGTTGCGATTCCAGGATGATGGTCGAACTCTTTCCGCGTCACCAGGAGGCTGCCGCGATCGCCCATCGTGATGCAGACCAGCTCCAGAGGAAAGTTCTGCAGAAGCTTCTGCGCGCTCGCCAACAGCTCTTCTTGCCGCAGGCCGCCCTCCAGCCGGGGCGGACGCAGCCCCAGAAGATCGAGGATGACAGGCGCCTCCGCATCGTTCATCTTGAGCAGCGTCGCCGACATCAGCGATCGCTCGACGATTGCGGCTGAATAAAAGGGAGGCCGCAGATTGACGTCGTAGACGCGGACGCAGCCCGGAGCGGTCGCCGCGAGAAAGCCCTGGATGGTGCGGCTGGAGACGGGCGCCCGCTGCGCCAGCGTTCCAAAACAGACCGCGTCCGCCCGCCGCGCCAGCTCCAGCCACGCATCCGTCAGCTCCAGAAAATCCCAGGCCACCGGGGAGTGAATCACGTATTCCGGCTGGCCATCCTTCAAAGTAACCGAGACGGAGCCGGTCGGATGGACGGAGTCCTCCTGGAGAAACGAAGCATCGGCGCCCGCCCGGGAGATCCGCTCGCGTGCCTCGCCTCCCAGTTCGTCCCGCCCTACCCTGCTCGCGCAGACGCCACGGCCGCCGAGACGGGCCGACATGACGGCGAAGTTTGAGACCGCCCCGCCGAGCTGCGCGCCCGCGGGGAGCAGATCCCACAGAAGCTCTCCTATCCCGGCGATCAGCTTTGCCTTGTCCTCCTGGCCGGTCAATGCGGCCTCCCTGGCGTGGATTGCAGCAAGTGCTCCATCTCGAGATAGACCGCGTTGGTCCAGCCAAAGCCGACGACGTTCTTGTATCCCGCGATCAGCTCGACATGGGACGACCCGGTAACCACGTCGTACTTCTCGTGGATGGTGCCCTCGGCTTCGAAGCTTGTCTTCACAGTATGGGTAAACTCCGCGGCTACGCGTCGCGCGTCTTCTGTGTATCCGTAGCGCTCGAGCCCCATCATCGTAAACCAGTTGAGGGGAGCCCAGCCGAACGGATAATCCCACTGCAGGCCGCTGTTGTAGGTGCTCGTGGCCACCCCTCCCGGCCGGTTCAGCAGACCCAGGTTCTTCTCGACCGCGCGCGCCTGCTCGGGTGTCGCCAGACCGGCCCACAGAGGGTAGAAGGTCGTTGCAAAGACATACGCCGACTGCTTCCCCGCAACGAAGTCATAGTCGAAAAACATCCCCCGGCGCGCATCCCAGAGATACCGGTTGATCGCCGCGCGCCGGGCCTCCGCCTGCCGGTTCCACTCCGCCGCCTCTTGCGGCCTTTCCAGAATCTCCGCAAAGCCGGCCAGGTCCCGTTCATATTTGTAAAGCAGGCTGTTCAGGCCGACTGCCGCGTAGTGGTGCGTGGAGCCGGCAAACGGGCCAAAGCGGAAGGTGATGTCGAAACCCGACTCGCGATCGGAGCGGTCTCCCTTGTAAAAATCCCGGCTCAAGCGATAGCCGCCGTAATAGGCCAGCGCACAGACAACAGATTGGCTCATGTCGCAGCTTGTTCTCGCAAGTTCAGACCGCTCGGCCGCTGTAGGATGCTCGGGAGCGCGAACCAGATAGTCGGTCGAAACCTCGGGATGAGCGGCCAGCCAGCGGAGAACGTCAATGTAATAGTTGCTATGGTCGGCGATGTCGGGCACAGGCCCCTCACCGATATCGAAGTAGCGCGCCAGTCCTGTATCTCCGGCCCGATGAATCGAGCGCAGCCAGAAATCGTGGTCGCGCTGCGCATACGCGTAGGCCTTGCCGAGCCACGCCTTCTGCCGCGCCTGGTTGGCCGCCGACGGATCGTGGGCCAGCTCGGCTTCATAGACGGCGCGAATCATTGAGCTGAGCAGCGGTGGCTGCGACCGGGTGAGGAAGTAGGTGCGGTTGGCATTGAGAACCGCGCCATAGTTTTCGATCTCATAGAAGAAGTTCTCGACCATTCCTCGCGCCAGCTCCACGCGCCCGTCCCGCAGCAGCCCCAGGAGGATGAAATAGCTGTCCCACCCGAACATCTCGTTGAACCGGCCGCCGGGCACCACATAGCGATTGGGCAGATAGAGCAGCCCGGGCCGGGGGATCTCCGATCCCTTCACATCTCCAAGCCGGGTGATCCGGTGAGGCAGATGCTCGATCTGAATCCTGCACTGGGAGCGCAGGCGGAGCAACTCCGCCGGCACAGGAGCACCGGCGGGAAGATAGAGCACCGGCGGTGTATTGACCTTGGGATCGATCAGCGACCTGCACTCGGCCATCGAACGGGAAAGGGTCGCCCAGCTTTCGTGGATATAGGCGTCAATGGTTTGCGTGGTGGCGGGCGGAGGAGAAAGCGGCTGCGATCCCGATCGTGGTCCCGGCTGCGAGCCGGCCTGCGCCCTCAGTGAGGCCGCGTGGAAGACCCCCGCCAGCGCCAACAGCAGCACCGCCAACAGACGGATACCGGCTCCCAGCGCGCGCGGGCGCTCCGGCATTCGGCTGATGCCGCCATGGATGTTCACGCGACGCCCTCCTGACCGGGCGGAAGGATGCGAGCGGCCGGGGGAATTCGCAAAGAGGCAAAACCGCTCTTCGAATCCTGCTGCGGAATCCGGATTGCCGTCCCGCGGCAGCGTCCCGGCAACCAACAACCGCCAAAAGGCACTCCAACCAAGGATAGCTCCCCGGAAAGGCGTCCGTTGCAAGAGACATCCGAGACCCTTCGTCCCCCGGTCTGGAAAAGGCATCCCTGGCTTTTCTGGCTGGGCATCCCGCTTTCAGTCATCGCCGTTGTTTTGATAGCGGTCTTTGAGGTGCTGTTGCATCGTGCGGAACCGATCCTGCGGGCTCGCGTTGTGGACACGCTCTCGGCGCGCTTCAACAGCCGCGTGGAGCTCAAAGGCCTGGATGTCTCCCTGGTTCGAGGATTTGAGGTCTCGGGCAAAGGGCTGGCGATCTACCCATATAACCTGGACACCTCCAAGCCCACCTTTTCCGTCGAGGGCTTCTCCTTCCGCACTGCCTACGGAAACCTTCTCCGCACACCCATGGTCATCAATCGTGTCCAGGTTCATGGACTGCACATCAACCTCCCTCCCAAGAGTCAACGCAAACAGCTGCCCAGCATCAACGGTGAGGAGAACCCCAACGGAGATACCAGAAGGATCAAGATCCAGGTGAAGGAGTTCTATTCGAACAACGCGCTCCTCACCCTGGAGACCGATAAGCCCGGGCGGGTGCCCATGGAGATCAGGATCCATCACCTGACGTTGAAATCAACCGGCGCCGGCAAACCCCTCAACTTTGTCGCGACGCTGGTGAATCCCAAACCCATCGGCGACATCCAGAGCAGCGGCGCCTTTGGCCCCTGGAACTCCGACGATCCCGGGCAAACGGCAGTGGCGGGGAACTACTCCTTCCGCAACGCGAACCTGGGCACGCTGAAGGGCATTGGCGGCATTCTCTCCTCCACCGGCCACTACCAGGGGGCGCTGGAGCGAATCGTCGTCGATGGCCAGACCGACACGCCGGACTTCCGCGTCAACGTCAGCGGTCACAAGGTGCCCCTGCATACTGACTTCCATGCCATCGTCGACGGCACCAATGGCGACACCTACCTGCAGCCGGTGGTCGCGCACTTTCTCGGCTCTGCCTTTACCGCGAACGGCTATGTAGTCCGTAATCCCGCCGTTCCCGGCCATGACATCATCCTCGATGTCGATATGGACCGCGCCCGCGTGCAGGACCTTCTCGTCCTGGGCGTGCGCACCACTCCACCCGTCATGACCGGACAGATCAAGATGCATACCAAGCTGGAGCTGCCGGCGGGGCCGCAGGACGTGGCCTACAAGCTGCGCCTGCGCGGCAACTTCGACATTGTGAACGCCCACTTCAGCAACCAGAAGGTCCAGTCCAAAGTGGACGAGCTCAGCCTCCGGAGCCAGGGCCAATCCGGCTTGGCCAAACAGGAATCGAAGGATCCTCAAACCGCAAATGTCGCCTCGGACATGCAGGGGAACTTTACCCTGGGCGGCGGAGCGCTCTCGCTCTCCAATCTGCATTACAAAGTTCCCGGGGCGTTGATCAAACTCGATGGAACCTATACTCTGGACGGCAACAAATTTGACTTCTACGGAACGGCGAATCTGGATGCGAGCGTCTCCCGGCTGGTCGGCGGATGGAAAGGCATGCTGTTGACGCCTCTTGATCCGTTCTTCCGGAAGAATGGCTCCGGAACCGAGGTGCCGATCAAGATCAGCGGGACCCGATCCGAGCCCCGCTTCGGTCTCAATTTCAAACATGACGATCCGCTGGAGAAAAAACGAAAAGAACAGCGGGAGGCGCGCAGCAACGCGAAATGACGGCGCTCCTGCTTCGCCGGGGAGATCGCGAATGAACGTTGCCGGAAACGCCCTGCGCGCTGCGCTGTTTCTCTTCCTGGGAATTGCGCCCCTGTCCAGCGGGTTCGCAGCTCCACCACCACAAGGGGCGCTCCCCAGCACCACCGCCGTCTCTGCCGGCGGCGACTGGTGGAAGCACGCCCTGATCTACGAGATCTATCCCCGCAGCTTTCAGGACTCGGATGGCAACGGGCTCGGCGATTTGAATGGAATCACCACGCGCCTCGACTACCTCAACGGAGTCGCGCGCCATCTCGACTACCTGAAGAGCCTGGGAGTGGATGCCATCTGGCTGACTCCGATCTATCCCTCACCCCAGGTAGACTTCGGATACGACATCTCCAACTACGAGGCGATCGACCCGCAATACGGATCGATGGCAGACTTCGATCGCCTGCTCTCCGAGGCGAAGAAGCGCAACCTCCGCATCATCATGGATATGGTGATGAACCATACCTCGGACAAGCACCCATGGTTCGAGGAATCGAAGAGTTCAAGGACAAATCCAAAACGCAACTGGTACATCTGGCGCGACGGCAAGGCTCCCGGCGTTCCTCCGAACAACTGGCAGTCTATCTTCGGCCATTCGGCGTGGACCTTCGATCCCAAAACCGGACAGTGGTACTACCACAAGTTTTACGCTCAGCAGCCTGACCTGAACTGGAGAAACCCCGAGGTGCAGCGGGCAATGTTCGCTGCATGCCGCTTCTGGTTGAACAAGGGCGTCGCCGGCTTCCGCCTGGATGCCGTGCCTACGCTCTTTGAAGATCCGCGGCTGCACGATGAAAAAACGCTTCCCGGCACGAACGCCTTCGGCGATCCCAATCTGGACGACGCTTACACCAACAATCTCCCGGAGGTGCATGGAGTCATCCGCGCCCTGCGCAAGCTGGTCAGCAGCTATCCGGGTGACCGCGTCCTGATCGGAGAGACCTATCTGCCCAATATCGTGGAACTGCGCAAGTGGTACGGAGCAAACCACGATGAGCTGCAGCTTCCCATGGACCTGCAGGTCGGTTTTATCAATAAGCTGGATGCCGCGGAGTTCCGGCAGCGCATCGATGAGGCGGAGCGCCAGCTCGACGGCAATCAGCCCCTCTTCGTCTTTGACAACCACGACAACATTCGCAGTTGGGACCGCTATGGAGACGGCGTACACAACCTGGACATCGCGCGGGTGATCGCGGCGATCCTTCTGGGAACGAGAGCGACCGCGATGATGTACTACGGCGAGGAGATCGGGATGAAGACCACGCCGCCCACCCGCGTCCAGGATGTGAAAGATCCCGTCGGCAGAGTGGGCTGGCCCATCAACAAGGGCCGCGATGGCGAGCGCACGCCGATGCAGTGGGACGGCAGCCCGAACGCCGGCTTCACCTCTCCCTCCGCCACGCCCTGGCTGCCGATTCCGCCGAGCTACAAGAGCGTCAACGTCGCTCTGGAGTCGCGGGACGACGATTCGCTCCTGAACTGGTACCGGCAGTGGATCTCGCTGCGCCGCGCCAATCCCGCGCTGCGCGACGGAGCTTTGACCATGCTGAACACAGACGACGATCACGTTCTGTCATGGTTACGACAATCGCCCGGAGGCCCCGCGGTGATCGTCGCCTGCAACTTCACCGCAAAGCCGCAGACCGTGTCCTTCGATCTTTCAGCGCAGGGGGTCGGAGGACATGCGCTCAAGACCCTGATCGAAACTCCCGGGAGCGCCGCCCCCGCATCGCTCCAGTCGGTTCGCCTGCCTCCCTTCGGCGTCTATGCCGGGCAGGTGGAATGATCAGCAAAATCTTCTCTCATTGCAGCCGCGCGGATGGCAACCCCTCTCTCGCGCAGGCCCGCGTGGCGAGCAGGGCCTCATAGCTCCGGTAGACTCCTTCGAAGACCGAATCCCACGACGCGGACTCTGCAGAATGCCGGGCCGCCAGCCGCATGCGCTCGTGCAGAGCAGCGTCGGAGATCAGACGCGCGATTGCGTCCGCAAACTCCCCGTCCGCGGCGACAAAGCCTGAGACGCCCGGGCGCACGATGGTGCACGGACCGCCCTCCGGGGTGACCACCGCCGGGACGCCGGAGGCCAGGGCTTCCAACACCACATTGCCGAATGTGTCGGTGTGCGAGGGAAAGACGAACAGGTCCATATTGGCGTAGGCCCGGGAGAGATCCCGGCCGTGGAGAACGCCGGGGAACTCGGCATTCGGCAACTCTTCGCGGAGCCGCCTCTCCTCCTTGCCCCGGCCCACAATGAGAAACCGGAATCGGGTCACCCCGCGTTCGAGGAGCTGGCGCCGAATGCGTGCCAGCAGGGAGACGTTTTTTTCAATCGAAAGTCGCCCGCAAAAGCCGAGGACAAAGGTGTCGTCCCCCGGCGCCCGGTCCCGGAACTCTGGAGAAAAGATCGCTGTATCGACGCCGCGGCTCATGAGCGCGCACGGCCGGCCGGCCGCTCGCCCGAGCTGATGGCAGAGACCGGCATTCGGCGCAAAGAGCAGCTGCGCCATGCTGTAGAAGCGCGCGCATGCCAGAAAAGACGCCTCCTCGATATGCCGTTCCGCAGCCGGCACAACATCCTTTGGCAGCAGGCGCAGCCATGTGGAGCGCCTCGCCGCATATTCATGCAGATTGGTGTGCCATGAGGCAGCAAGCGGAACCCTCTGGCTTTTGGCCAGCCACGCTCCAAGAATTCCCGGCTCGCTGGGTCCGGTGATGTGCAGAATGTCCGGACGGAACTCCCGCAGGGCGCGAGCAATCCGAGCGAGATGGCGCACAAAGGCGGGATCGAAGCTGAGATCGGTCTCCAGCCGGAACGAGAGCGCGCTCCCCCGGGGAAGATCCAGGGTGGTCACCTCGCCTTCCCGCGCATAGCGCACTTCGCTATGGCGCTTTCCCGGCCGGAGACAAAAGAACGGCAGCTTTCTCCGCGCCGCGAAGGCTTCAAACTGACGGCTGGTATGAGCAACGCCATTGATCTCGTGGAAGGTGTCGGGAAAGTAGGCGACGCGCAGGATGCGGCCCGCACCTGCCCTCTGCGGAGCCTCTTCAGCCATCGATGCCTTCCCGAAGCATGCCGGCGTCTCTCCTGCCAACGAGCTACATCGTCTCGCTCTCTCCCAGGGCAAACCGCAGCTCGCGGCGCTCATTCCACGCCAGGCGCAAGCCGCGGCTCACCGCCTTGGCGCCGAGCATGCGGCAGCAGCCTACCGCCACGCGCAGCAGGACCAGCGAGTGTCCCTTGGGCCAGAGCTGGCGGATCGGGCGCTCCAGGCCGCTCGCGTCGGGATGAAAGACGCGCTCGTCCCAGCGCTGCGAGCCCTCCGGAAAGTCCGGGTAATCGCGAATCGCATCCAGCGTGGACTGGAAGATCCGATGCCGCCACGGCTCAGCATACTGAGGCATAAACAGCACGTGGCTGCGCCCTTCGCGGCGGATCTCATGGACGAATTCGTTAAAGCTGGCGGCGTGCGTCAGGTTGACATTTGCGTTCGGCTCAAGGCCGTGCCGGTCGCCTCCGGAGATCAGGAGTTTGTCCCAGCGGGCGGCGAGAACCTTGACCAGGCGATTCTCTTCCCAGCTGCGCAGGCCGTTCAACTCGAAGGCGTGAATGAATCGCCCATTCTGCGTCAGGAACTCCTGAGTCCGCTGCGCGTGCCGCGCACGGCCGATCTTGTAGAGGTCCCACAGCGGATGATTGAAGACAATCAGCACATTCGGCAGATCATGCAGGGCGGCCAGCATCTCCGTCAGTTGCCCGTCGGAGGGATAGGCAGTGAACTCCGCGAAACGGCGCATCCATTCCGCGCCGGAGGCGCTGGGCAGATTGTGGATGCCGAGATGAAAGGGTTGATCCTCACCGAACGGCGTCGTCCACTCTACCGACACCGGAATGTGGCGCGCGCTCTCCACCGTGCGCAGAAGCATCGGCGCCTGGATATTGTCGTGGTCCGTGATTGAGACCAGCGGTTGCAACTGAAGCAGGTCGGCAATCTGCCGGCTTTCAAGATCGAAAGCCAGCCGCGGCGAGAGTGGCGGCCGCCAATAGCCTGCGGCGTAGTCTATCTCCAGGCCGTGCATCCGCCCCGCCCGCCTCTTCTCCCAGGCGAGCAGCTCGCGAATGCATCCATACTCATTCGCAAGCTGAACAAGAAAATCCAGTGTCTCCTTCGAGCGGCTGGTATGGCTGTGCAGCGAGACTCCGGAGACGAAGCCCCGGGGCGCCTGAGCATCCTTCCACAGATACGACACACATGAACCGGTCATCTCCGCCTCCTGTACTACGGAAGAAGCCTGCGATGTGCCCAGTATCCGGTGCAGTTCATGAACGGGCGATGACCGGGAGGACAAATCCCCTTCAATTCCGCCCAGAATCAGGGGAGTCAACGCACCACGCCTCCCGCGCGAGAGCCGGCCGGCCCTGGCGAGGACGGGATGTACACGCCTGTTCACAATCAGGCGCGCGGGTGCCCCTTCGTTCGTCCGCCGCAGGCGGGCGTACGTGGGCTAATCCAGGATCAGTTTCCGATGTCTTACCTGAGCCGATTCCTACCGCACCTTCCTCTCTGGAACGACATCGACCATAACTCGAACTCGGTCAGCGCCGGAGTGGGGGCGGAATATGCACGTCTGTTCACAATCCGGCGCACCATGCCCCGTTACAATCGACCACGTCACGCTCATCCCGTGTGAAGAACAGCCGTGCATGCGCATTGTTCTGTCGAGTTTCGGCACGCTGGGGGACATTCACCCCCTGATCGCCCTGGCGCTTGAGCTTCACCGCCGCGGGCATTGTCCTGTTCTTGCCGTCCCGGCAATCTTTCGCGAGAAGATCCTTCCATTGGGACTGCAGTTTGTGCCCGTCGGCCCGATTCTCGACCCGCAGGACGCTCGCCTGGTGGCGATGCTGATGGACATTCGCAAGGGAACCGAGCGGACCCTGCGCGAAGTCCTCTTTCCGGCAATCCGGCAAAGCTACCGTGAGCTGCTGGCCGCGGTGGAGGCCGAGGGCGGCGCGGATCTGCTGCTGGCCGGGGAGTTGGTCTACCAGGCCCCTCTGGTTGCCGAGGTGACCGGAATTCCGTGGGCCTCCTACGTGCTCGCGCCTCTCTCCTTCTTCTCCCGTTACGACGTGCCGGTTCTCCCGCCTTACCCCATGCTGGCGCGTCTGGAGCCCGCCATTCCGGGCATGGGCCACGCGGTGGTCAGCTTTGCCCGCTGGATTACCCGCAACTGGCCGAAGCCGGTCTACGAGCTGCGAGCCGAACTGGGACTTCCCCCGGGGAGCAATCCCATCTTTGAAGCCAAGCACTCGCCCTTTCTGGTGCTGGCGATGTTCTCGCATCTATTGGGCGACCCCCAGCCGGACTGGCCTTCCTCCGCCAAAGTGACCGGGTTTGTCTTCTACGACGGCGATGCCGGAAAGCGCGATCTTCCTCTGCCGGTCGAGCAGTTTCTCAAAGCCGGTCCCCCGCCGCTGGTCTTTACCCTCGGCTCGGCGGCCGTTCTGGATGCCGGAGATTTCTTTGAGCAGAGCGCGCTGGCTGCCGAACGGACCGGGCAGAGGGCGGTCCTACTGGTGGGCAGCGATCCGCGCAACCGTTCCGCCCATAACTCAGAGAACCTCTGCGTTGCCGGATACGCGCCCTACTCCAGGCTCTTTCCCCGAGCCTCCGTCATCATTCATCAGGGCGGCGTAGGCACGACCGCTCATGCGATGAAAGCGGGAAAGCCCATGCTGGTCATGCCCTACAGCCACGACCAGCCCGACAATGCGCGGCGCGTGCGCAGGCTGGGGATCGCCCGCGTGATCGAGCGCCCCCGCTACACCGCCGAAACCGCCGCACACGAGATCCGCAGGCTGCTGGAGAACGAAGCCATAAGAAGCCGCGCCGCGGAGGTTGGCCAGGAGCTTGGCCGCGAAGATGGGCTCAAAACCGCCTGTGACGCCCTGGAGTCGCTCGGCGCAAGCGGAAGACTCCCCTGAGTGCAGGCTTACAGGCCCCTTGCGGGAGAAGATCTGTTGTTAGGGAAAGACTGGGTGAGCCTGGCCTGAAAGAAAAAATCTCGCGCCCCTCGAAGCGTTGGGCATATGGGAACACCGAAGAGATTTCCAAGAGACGCGCGAAGCGTGGAAACCGGTTTTGGGCTCTCCGTGCTTTCCACTCCTTCTCATCTCCAACGCTTGCGATAGCGACGGCCGTCATGGATTATGGAGCGCCACCACTCCGTCAAGTTCATCGAATAGGCCTGACGGGAACCGTGCAGCGTTTTCGCTTACGAAACGGGCGTTTACGGAGACGAAATCCTGAGACTCTCGCGCAACACAGGCTCAATGAGTGACAAACCCTGTTAGCAACAACTGATACTCAGCCGGGGTCCAGAAGGCCGCATCTCCTGCGGATAGACTCTGGACCGCTCATCAGGCTTGAATATTGCGCGAGCGATTGTCGCGCGATTGCTCCCACACCGATCACCCCTGGAGGCGAGACGCGACGCACCTACCAGATACGTACTCGCTCCTCGGGAGCCAGGTAAAGCTTGTCCCCCGGCTTGACCCCAAAGGATTCATACCAGGCGTCGATATTCCTGACCGGCCCGTTGACCCGGTACTGAGGAGGCGAGTGGGGATCGCTCACCACCATTTGATGGAGCGCGGCATCCGTTCTCTTGGTGCGCCATGCCTGGGCCCAGCCGAGGAAGACCCGCCGGTCGCCGGTCAAACCGTCGATCACAGGTGCCGGCTTTCCATGCAGCGACGCATGATAGGCGTCGAGCGCCAGCGTGAGGCCACCCAGATCGGCGATGTTTTCGCCCATCGTCAGCTTGCCGTTGACATGCACGCCGGGGAGCGGCTCGTAGCTGTCGAACTGCGCCCCAAGCTTTGCGGCCCGCTCCTCGAAGATGGCCGCGTCTTTGGGCGTCCACCAGTCGCGCAGGCGTCCCTCCGCGTCGATCTTCCGGCCCTGGTCATCAAAGCCGTGGGTCATCTCGTGTCCGATGACCCCACCCACCGCACCGTAGTTGATCGCCGCATCGGCTGACGGGTCAAATATGGGCGGTTGCAGTATCCCCGCCGGGAAGACGATGTCACGCAGCGGACCGTTGTAGGCGTCGTTTGTCTGAGGCGTCATGCGCCACTCCTGCCGGTCCACCGGGCCGGGCAGGCGATGCACAAAGAAGGCCCAGTCCCACGCAGCGGCGCGGCGCACGTTGCCTACCAAATCGTCGTCGCGAACGACCAGACTGGTATAGTCGCGCGGCGTGTCGGGGTAGCCGACCTTCACGTTGTAGGTTTCGAGCTTCTTCAGCGCCTCCACCTTTGTCGCCGGGCTCATCCAGTCCAGCCGCTCGATCCGAGCATGGTAAGCGGCTTTGAGGTTGCCCACCAGTTCCTGCACCTTCGCCTTCGACTCCGGGGGAAAGTACTTCGCGGTGTAGAGCTGACCCACGCCCCACCCGAGATTTCCAAAGCGATCGAAGCGGTCGCCCGCACCGTAGTCTCCACCGGAGACAGCATGCACCGCGCGCTTCCAACGGACCTGCTGCTCCTGCATGCCGGAGAGCGTCTTCTCCCGCATTTGAAAATACGCTTGGGTAAAGGGAGACGAAAGGTACGGCGCTGCATGATCGGCCACATTGAATGCCGCCCAGGCCTTCAGCACCTCGATCGGGGTCGAGGCGTAGACGGCCGCCAGTTTCGGGAACGCGCTCTTCTCGCGGACAACCACCTGACTCACATTCCCGAGCCCTGCCGATCCCAGGTAGGCCTGCCATGCGAACCCTGGGGCAAACGTCTGTAGCTCGGCAACGGTTATGGGGTTGTATACCTTGTCCAGGTCACGCCGGTCCGCCTTTGTCCAACTGGCCTCGGCGATTCGGGTTTCCAGTTCCACGATCTCTCGCGCCCGCGTCTCCGGCTCCGGCCACGCGGCCAGCCGGAGGAGACTGGCGACGTAGGCCTGATACTGCGCCTTCTGCGATGCAAGCGTTGGATTTGAGTAATAATCGCGATCCGGCAGGCCGAGCCCCGCCTGCGCAAGATAAACCGAGTACCGGCTCGGATCCTTGCGATCCACTTGAACGCTGACGTCAAACAGTGACCCATAGAAGTCTTCCCCGCCGTGGCCCATTAGTCCTGCAAGCGCATCCCGCGTATCGGCCATGCGGATAGCGTCGAGTTCCGGCTTGAGCGGTTCGGCACCCAGCCGTTCCACACGCGCTTCATCCTGAAACGCTTTGTAAAAGGCACCCACCTTGCCTTCGAGGCTGACGGGCTCATGACCTGCCTGGGAGGCGGCGGCCTCCATCAACACATGCAAGCGCGCCTCGGTGAGGTCCGTCATCAATGCGCGAAGACCGAAGATCGTCTTGTCCGCTGGAATCGGCGTACGGTCGAGCCAATCCCCATTGGCGAAGCGAAAGAAGTCGTCTCCGGGTTTGACCGAGCGGTCTTCACCCGTCGCGTCGAAGCCCCAGGCACCGTAATGCAGCGCCGCCTGTTCCACGGCCAAGGCGCTGATGCATAACAGAGCTACCGCGGAAGTAGCGATCCAAAACTTTCTCATGGTGTTGTCCCGACGCCAGCCACCGCTCGGCAACAATTGAGGCGAAACCCCAGTTCCTGGGGGCGGGGCTTCTCTTGAAGCATCGACTGCATGGCCCTGACGATCCCACGAAATCGCCGCTGCAACCAGCCCGAATAGCCCGTGTCGATGAAGGCTAGCACGAGCAGCGCCGAGAACAAAGCAATGCCTCGCCTGCATCGATTAGGCTCAGGGCCATGAATTCTCTACCGAAAAATGCGCTCACAATCTGTGATCTCGGCCTCTGCATTCCTTAATTTATACAAATCGCCAATGCACTCATCGTCACAGGATTAGATCAGGGGGGCATCGTCCTGAGCATGGCAGGGATCCACATCTCGGAAGCCGATGCCGCGCGCGACTTCCCCGCTCTGCTGGCCCGCGTGCGCCGGCGAGGAGATCGTGA
>DASYYO010000217.1:0-5185 GCA_035933805.1 Acidobacteriaceae bacterium
GGCGGAACGGCTGGGCTCTCCGCGCGGTTGATCCGGATATCGCCGTGGTCAGCGATCAACTCGATCCCCGCCATACCGCTGCCGACGACGCCGGAGAGGGTATGCCCGCGGCCTGAAGACTCCACCGGAATGTCGAAGTCCGACTGGATGTTGCCGTTGCGCGCCGTGGCGCGCAACCGGAAGCTCGCGTCCCGCGGCAGCGTGAGCTGAATCGCTCCGTTACGGTTCTCAATGCGGATCTCCCCGGGCTGCCCCGACACGGCAAGGGAAATCTCGCCGTTCGCGTCATCGATGCGAGCGCTGCCGGTGATCTCGGTGCAGACGATGTCTTTCGCCCGGGTGGAGATCACGATCGGGCCGGCTGCATTGTTGAGCTGAAGGGCCCCTGAGTCGAGCGAAAAGTCACCCGGAAGGTTCGCCACCTCCAGGGCCGTCCGGCTGGAACGGAAGTGCACCTGCGAGCTGGCGTGAGCGATATGCGTATCGCCGAAAAAGTCTCCGTCTAACAGCACCCGCCCGGTAACATCGCTGATGGCGACATCGTCCAGCCGGCCGCGCAGCGATACATCGCCCGTAATGGTGCTGGCTGTAAAATCGCCCCTGCCCAGGCGGGTGTCGGCCCCGGACTTCAGGCGGTTGAGCTTCACGTCGCCCCGGCCGGCATTCACCTGGAGGGGCGTCTTCAAGTCCTCGGCCGTCACATCGCCCCGGCCTGCAGAGATGTTTGCCGTGGCATCCGCCGGTATCTCTACCGTCAGATCGGCGCGGCCTCGGTTCGTGCCCGCGGCGCGCAATGTCACGCTCTTGTCAACCACGATCAGTTGCGGCCTCAGCCGATCAAGGGACCGCTGCGCATCTTTGTCATTGGCGGCATAGACAACCTCATGCGATTGCACGTGGACCTGGTCGTCTCCCGAGGGAGTCACCGTCACATCTCCTCTGGGCGATTCGATATTCATGAATGCCGCAGAAGGGATCGCCTGGTTCAAGGTGTGATCGAACTCGTGCCGGCTCTCGAAAAAATGGAAGAAATCGAGGTCGTCCCCATGCCCGCCAAAGAATCCGCGCAGCCCATGATTGGCATAGGCAATGATGGCAAGCAAGACCAAGAGCGTAACCACTCCGCCATACCCATGCCTGCCGTAAGGACTTTCGCGCCCAAACCACCACTCGCCCAGCGAGATGAGCCCCACGGCAACCAGCAGCAGGGGCCACCAGCGCGCGTACCAGTCCCAAAGCTGGAAGCCGCTCAGCCTCCCGGTTTCCACCAGCAGCGCAAGGGTGCCGACGGCGATCAGAAGCAGCGGACCGAGAATCGAGGGACGGCGCTGCGCCCGCCAATAGCGGCGCTGCGCACGCGCGTCTCGCCGCGAATAGGGTGGAGGATAGACGGCCATCAAACGCTCCTGTTCTCGCCTGCAGAATCGTCACCCGGTCTGGAAGAGCCTCCCGGCGCGGGAAGCTGGGCCTCCGGGCCCGGCGTCGACGGATAGGACGGCGAAGCGGAAGAAGCGTACGGCGATCCATTGGGCTGCGAAGAAAAAGGAACCGGCTCGCTCCCGGCCAGCGCGGCGCGCTCAGCCAGGGCCAAAAGTCCGGCGAGAATCAGATAGAGCGGCCAGCTGCGTCCGAAGCTCAGCACGCCCCATTGATTCAAAAGCGCCGTGATCCCGAAGAGGATGAGGAACGCCGGCCCGCGCAAACGACGGATGTACAGCCAGCGGTTCACTGCGACCCTCCCCTGGGAGTTTCATGCGTTCGGCGGTACAGGAGCCACGCTCCCAGGCCCACGATCAGCAGAGGCCAGGTGCGATCGATCCACTCCCCTTGGAAAATGCCCAGGGTCTGGAAGAGAAGAAAGAGCCCCAGCACGATGAGGACGATCGCACCGACCGGCGCCTTCGACGGGACGGGAGGCTCCGGGGGAACAGCGGCCTCATAGCTTGCCGGAGGAGCATAGGGCATACCCGCTCCATAAGACGGTTGACCAGCGCTTGCCGCGGGGCCCGCTACGGGACCAGATTGAGGCGGAACGCCGGGCGTGAAACCAGCGCCATATGGCGGCCCGCCCGCGACCGGCGTATGCGGAATGCCGAACCGCGAGCCCAGATCATTGAGTCCGAACGGGTTGGGGAGCGGAAGACCCTCCAGCCGTGCTTTGGCTGTGTGATACGCGTCGAACGCCTGATAGAACACCCACCCGGCAATCAGGAAGCCGAAGATCACACTCCTGTCCGCGAGGCTGACGAAGACCGCAAAGATAACCACATGCGCCAGGGCCTTGACGAACTGCCCGTTGTACATTGCGCCCACGCCTGGGATGAATCCCAGCAGGCCCGCAAGCAAAGGAATGGGAGGCGCGCCCGTCGAAAGATTGGCTGAAACCTGTCCTTCGGCCGGAACCCCCAGGCGAGCGGCCAGGCAGGGCTCGCAATAGATCATCCCGCCCACTGTGCGCATGCACTCCTTGCACATCGGCTTGCCGCACTGCTGGCAGTAGGCCTTGACCTCAGCACCCGGATGGTTGACGCAGTTCATGCCAGGCTCCTTCCCGCTTGGGCTGCGGTTCTCTGCCGGCGGACTCCCGGACTTGGTTTCCATGCGCGGGGAATGAGGCCATTGCGGCCCGCTTGAGAATCTTTCTCGGGCAGGAGCAGCGCGCCGCGATTCTCCCTGCCCCGGGTTCCCTGGCTCACCAGCACTTCCTGCTTGACCCCGGACTCTTCGGCGGAGTCGGGATGGCTGCTCCTCTGGGGCGTGCCGGATCTGCCCGCTTCGCCATCGGGCGTCTTCCGGCCAGGAGCGCCATTCTGCGAGCTGGGAGAGCGCCGGGACGGCGCGGCTTCAGAGGCGGGCGTCGGAACGGCTTCCGTGGACCGCTTCAACTCCCGCACCCTCGCCTCCATTTCATAGACGAAGCGAAGGTTATCGTAATACTTCACTCCCTCCTCTTTGGCCGAGTAGTATTGCCGCGCCAGCGTGATGCGCATCGCGGAGGGCCGCAGATCGGCAAGACGTATCCCGGAGAGCCGGATGCCGGTCAGGTTCAAGGTGAGGGCGATCGAAAAAAATGCCATCGCCGCGGTCATCAGAAGCCTCGGCTCGACGATCCGGCGAGCGACCGGCGCCGCGCTCCGATACCAGGCGGGAACGCGAATCTGCATTCGCGCGGAGGATTGCGCTGCCCTGCCCACAGGCATCGCGGGGGTGAGCGCGGCTCCGCTGGTCCGGGCAAGAATCTTTCTCATCAGATCGGCGGGAGTCTGCGGCTCGGCCTCCAGATAACCCAGCCACGCGATTCCCCGTCGAGCCTGCTCGAACAGCTCGGCGCAGGCCGCGCACGCCTCCACATGAGCCCGGAAGGCTGCAGCGTCAGCCGCTGAAAGGGACTCATCGACGGCATCCGCCATGAGCCCTTCCAGATCCTCGCAGTGCAGCCTCCTGCTTTCCCGGCCGGCTGGATTCTGTTCGATTGGATTGCGCTCTGACATCTACACCACCTGATTCCTATTACGTTCCAAAAGCCGCGCCAGTTCCGCCCGTCCCCGGCTGATCCGGGACTTCACCGTTCCCTCGGGGATGCGCAGCACCGCGGCTATCTCTTTGTAATCCATATCCTGCAGATCGCGCAGGATGACTGCTTCGCGCAGCTCCGGAGACACCTTGGCCAGGGCCTCCTGCACCATCCGCGCCAGCTCACCGCGTACCGCCTCGTCATGCGGCGAAGGACGGTGGTCGACGACCGGATCCGGCTGTTTCACCTCCTGCGCGTCGTCCCAGCCGGCATCGATCGAATCCGTCACCCGGAGCTGGCGCGTACGCCGGAAATGATCGACCAGAAGGTTTCTGGTCAGGGTGGTCAGCCAGGTATGAAAGCTGCCCTTGGCCACATCGAAGGCGCCAAGGTTCGCATAGATCTTGATGAAAACGTCCTGGGTCAGATCTTCGGCGTCGTGGGAAGATCCGGTAAAGCGGTAGCACAGCCCATAGACCCGCTTGTGCTGCACGCTCACCAGCTCCGCCCACGCCAGGCTGTCTCCGTCGAGGCAGCGCCTGATCAATGCAGGCCAGTCCGTCTCCGGAGTCTCGGCCGGGCGCCGGCGCGGAGGATCCAGCGGAGGATTGGAAGAGAGATTCAAAGCGGACGCATCTCGCCCAGCAGCATGTTTGCTAGCCTCAATCGAGCGCGGCCGCTCTCTCCCTGCTTCGATTTCGCGGCTGCCGGTCTCGTGGCCCCCGGTCTTTCGACTCCCGGTTTCCCGACTCCAGGTTCCGCTCAAGGAGAGAACGCCCGCCAAGCTCATACTCGCCTGAATACGAATCCTCGCGCCCTTCGGTTCCCTGACGCTCCCGCCAGCACGGGGCAAGGCGTCCGGAGCGCGCTCTACGCTGGAAAAGCGGACCGCAGAGGGAAATAGTATTTTTCCAGGTACCAGGCCGCGGCAAAGAGCACCAGGAGCGCTGCGGAGGCCCACCAGAAGAGCAGCATCGGGAGACTGGCGCCGAGGCTCGGATTGCGCACGCCTATCTTTCGCTCCCACCGGCAGAAGATCCATCCGCTCCCCAGAGAGACGGCGAATGCCAAGCCCCACATCTCCAGCGAGGCCACGATCCGCGCCTCAAACCCGCTGTCCGGCATCAGGAACAGCGTATGAAACAAGGCGATCAGGCAGAGGATGCTCAATAACAGTGACGCGAATTTGCCCAATTCCAGCAGCATAGCCATGCGCGCCGGGCCCCGGCCGCCACCCAATTCTAGAGCAGAACCCCAATCGCCGGCAGGGCCACCGGCGCGCCACGCTCATGGTAGTCCTGCATTTCCCCATTACAATGGATGGCCGCATTCACAAGATTCTGCGCGTTAACCCAAGCCATGGGGGCTGGAATTGCCGACCACGTCTGGAGTTTTCAAAAAATTGCTTTGCTCGTCCCGTAAAGAATAAGTGCCAATTATTGATGCACTTGCGGGTCAATCCTCCAACGCGCGTAGAACAAAAAGGATTACTAATTCACAGGCAACGCTGGGTTAAACAATTGACATCGCAGACTTAATGGCTAATGATCGTTTTTCAAACGGAATTGAAATGCAGAGTGAAAAGCAGAGAAGGATGGCGAATATGGCAGACAGAAAACAGTTCCTCGGCAGCATACAGGCTGATCCGGAACTCGTGAAACTATTGGATGC
>DASYYO010000260.1:0-2352 GCA_035933805.1 Acidobacteriaceae bacterium
GGCGATCTTGTAAGACATTTCGAACGTAATGATGACGCCCGCGAGGGAGTAGACCACCGTGGCCAGAGCGTAGAGCGCCAGCAGGTAGGGCAGGTTGTATCGGCCCGCAATGGAAAAGTCATTGCCGAAGAGGCGCATCCAGAGTTCGGGAGGAGCAATGCACAGCCCGATGGTGATAGCGAGCCCAACCCCGAGTACCAGCGCCAGAGACGTGGCGATAACGCGCAGGTCTCTTCGTTCTTCATTGCTGGTGCCAGCCACCAGCGGGAAGGTGGAGTTGACCACCGCCTGGGAGAACGAAAAGATCACCCGGCCCACCATGGCTACGGCTGCATAGAGTCCCGCTTCCCGCGCCAGGAAAAAGTGATTCACGAGAACGATGCCGCAGTTGTTGATGATCATCTGTCCGGCGAAGAAGATCATGGCCTGGGTGGTTTCGTGCGCCGCATTGGAGAGCCGCAGCGGATTGGGAAGATGCCCTATGAGCTTTACGTTGGCGGTGTAATAGGCGATGGCAATCGCCGCAGAATTGGCAGCAATCACACCATAGAGACCCCAGCCCGCTGCAATGAGGCCGGCCGATCCGATCAGCCGGACTGCCTGCTCGATGACGAGGTTGAAGGCCAGGCTGCGGAATCCGCAGGTTCCCTGGATGTACCCGCGGCGCGCACCGAGCGGAACATAAAAGCCGGCTCCGACGGCGATGATGGCGACCAGGGCAGAGTCTGGAAGATTGAGATAAGTCGAAACCTGACTCTGGAAGGCAACCAGCAGCAGCGCGACCAAGATGCCGCAGATCCACGACGCCCGATGAAAGAGACGATAGACCGCAGTTTTGGCGGGGCGGGATTCCTGCTGGGCCACAAACTTGGCGGCAATGATCTGGAAGGAGAGCGTTACGGCGGAGAGCAGGACAAGTATGGTGTAGATAACGGTCGCATGGCCGAAGCCACGCGGACCGAGCGCTCGCGCGATCTCGATGTTGTAAACAAGGTTGATGGCTGTATTGAGCCCGGACCCTGAAAGCAACACGATGCTTCCTGAGACGATGCGCGCCTGCAGGGTCTGTCTGGGCGGAACGATAGAACTCACCACTGGGAAATATCTCCACTGCACTTCAAGGGAGAAGCGCGCTTGTTTTAGACGGCCTTATAGATAAGTTCTTGGTACAGCCTCTATTAGTCCGATGCGACAAACAACCCCTTGGCTGCTCGCCTGGCGGGCTGCAACCAGCCGCACGAATAGGGCTTCTAACTGAACATTGATGCTGAATCGTTTAGCTACTACACTCCTTTTTTTTGCATTTATGCAGCACGGCTGTTTCGGTCCTTCCTCAGATGCACCTGCGCGGCTGAAATACAGGGCCGTGGGCAACTCGCCCCAGGTGATCGCGCTTTACGAGGCGTGGTTCGGGCACCCGAAACATATCTCGGTCGGTTATTCGTCGCAGGATCCGGACGAGATCGACCGCCAGATCAAAGCCGCCAAGGCCATGGGGATCACCGCCTTCGTGGTGGACTGGTATGGCGACCGGGAGCCCTTCATTGACCGTGCTTATGCTGAGATGCAGAAGACGGCTGCTAAGAATCACTTCCAGGTAGCGATGATGTATGACGAGCCGAACCGGGAAGATGACGCCACAGATGAGGCCATCGCGGACTTCACCATGTTTCATGAGACCTATCTCTCTGCCAAGGCGGAGGGGCAAGAAGCGTATTTGACCTACCAGGGACGGCCGGTGATCTTCATCTTTCCCAAGGGCGGGCATACGGACTGGGACAAGGTCCGCGCGGTGGTGAACAAGTGGAATCCGGCGCCGTTTCTCATCCAGGAGAACCTGCCCGCGGATCATGCGGCCGCGCTGGATGGCTTCTATGCGTGGATCAACCCCGGCGACAAGGGATGGTCGGCAGACGGCAGCAACTGGGGCGAAGAGTATCTCAGCAACTTCTACAGTACGATGAAGACCAAGTACCCCGACAAGATCATCGTGGGCGGCGCGTGGTCGACCTTTGACGACAGCAAAGCCGCGTGGGGATTGAATCGCCACATTTCAGCGCGCTGCGGTCAGACCTTCAAGGATACATTCAACTTCTGGCGCAAGGAGTTTCCGCCGGATCAGCCGCCGCCCTTCATCATGGTCGAGACCTGGAACGATTACGAGGAGGGAACGGCCGTGGAGCGGGGGATTCCAAACTGCGCGAACGGCGGGCAAGCGAACTCCATTGTCGCGACGGAGAAGCAGCGGTGAATCGCTGTCCGGCTAGCTGTTTTTTCGCTTCCCGTTTCACGTCCCCGGAATCAGGAAAGAAAAGGGCCTCGCTCGCCGACAGCGATCGAGGCCCTTCGAGC
>DASYYO010000314.1:0-3037 GCA_035933805.1 Acidobacteriaceae bacterium
CTTCGGTTGCCAAGCTCGGCCCGGAGTCATTGGGCCTTAGTACTAAGCAGTGTGAGTTTCCATCTCCAGATACCAGTTGGTGACAAATCGTTAAATCACCCATCAACATGCCTGAGGACGTCGTGACGATCGCCGGCGAACCGGAGAAGCCACGCGTTTCGCGATGTTGCGCTTGATGTAGAAAGACCAACCCCCAGCTGCATCTCGCTTCCCGGCTTCACAACCACTCCCGCAACCGGACCTCCCGAGCACGCCTGTCCCCGGGCCAGCTTACTCCAATTCAATCCCGGTCGATGATTTCTCGCACTGCCGACGGGATCGACAGGGGCAACGCAGGTGTCGGGTAATAAGGAGGAAACCCGCGCTGGTCCTTATCGAAGGGCGCGATTCCCGTCGTGTTCACATACCAATGTAAGAGCCGCTCCAGCAGTTCGCATCGTGTGCTGGCAACATCGCGGTCAGCAAACCGGTTGTTAAGCTCCTGGGGATCGTCCTTGTAGATGTACAGCTCGCTTTGCCCCTGCGGGCGGCTGATCAGCTTATATTCCCGGGTGCGGATCATCGCGGCCCGGCTTACCGTCTCCGGCTGACTCGTCTCCAGATGTTCCTTGGGGTAATAGAGCGGGCCGGGAGTGTGCTCGTTATCCTCAAAGCACTGGGGCTCGTACTGGTTATATCCTCCTTCGGCAAAGGCAGCCCGCTTGGGATCGCCAGGCCCGCCATGGATCTGCGGCATTAAGCTGCGGGCAAAATGGGTGTGCTGCGCCTGCGTTCCGGCCAGTTCCAGGCATGTGGCCATCACATCGAACAGCTCGACCATCTCCTCCGCGGCATTTCCGTGCGCTCCTCCAGGAACCCGGGCGATGAGAGGAACGTGAGTAAGAGCGTCTTCCAGACCGCTGGGCCATTTTTCGACCAGCCCGTAATCTCCGGCGTAGTCTCCATGGTCCGACAAAACAAATACGGCTGTGTCGCCCTTGTGGTTCGTCCGCTCAACCGCTTCGAGCAATTCACCCAACAGCCAGTCGCTATAACTCACCGCGCCGTAATAGAAGGCGCGCACCTTGCGGTAGGTATCTTCGGGAAGTCCGTCCAGCCCGTAGGCCTTGCGGATCGCCGGGATGTAATTGGGCCGGTTAGGAAGGTCGCGAGGGCGCAGCCCTTGAATATCCGCGGGACTGTACATTTCGTTGAACCCTTCGGGCGACGCGTACGGCGGATGAGGAGAGATCAAGGGTAGAAAGATGCAAAACGGGCGGTCTGTCTCCTTGCGTTCCAGGATGCGGATCGCCGCCTGAATGAGTCCATATTCGGGCGTTGTCCGGCGATCCCCTTTCGACCGGCCGATGAAGGTGTCGGGGCCGGCAATTTCAGGCGCAGGGGCGGGCGCGTTCCGCGTTGCCGGGGCAGGCTCAGGGTAGTTCCACATGGAGACGCTTTGATAAAAAGACTCGGCCGCCAGGGCGTCGTTTTTGCCGTACCAGAAAACGTCGTAGCCGGCCTGGCGCAGATAGCGGAAAAGATTTGGTTCATCCGGGCGCAGGAAGTAAAAGAGGCTGCGATGGCCGCGCACGCTTGCGGGCCAGCCACTGAGCAGGCTGCAGCGGGACGCGCCGCAGACCGGGTACTGCACATGGCAGTTTGGGAAGCGGGTTCCCTCCTGCGCCAGCTTGTCGAAATTCGGCGTGCGCGTCAGAGGGTTGCCGTAGCAGCCAAGAGCGTCGGCGCGCAATTCATCCGGCATAAAGAGAACCAGGTTGGGGCGCGAGCGGGACGGCGATTCCGGTCTGTCCGGGACGGCTTGCGCAGGCGCTGGTTCGCCCGCCGAGCTGCCAGCCGCAACCTGCGTAGTCAATCCAGCAAGCATGGCCGCTCCGGATGATCCAAGAAAACCGCGCCGAGTTATCTTCTGATCAGTCATTTGAGCCTCCCACGGCTTTTCTAAAAAGCACATTTTGCCGCCAAACTGAATGTACCGCGGATCTCCCGACGCCGCGTTGAGCCTGAAAGAAGGGAAGGGGCGGCGGCGACGGGAGCCAAGCCACTAAAAGCCATCGCGCTCCGCCTCGTCTGACCCGAGTCTCGCGGATTTGGCATGAACCTGGATGCCCTGCAGAATCTCGTAGCGAAAATGCGGCCGCTTGCGGCGCCGCGGGTCTACCTATGTAGAAAGCTACTTGACAAGCCGAAGCCCTTTATTAAAAATGGCCCTGCAAGTAGTTTGCTACATAGGGCATGCCAATGCTGCTGGAGATCAGAAACGTTGCCAAGCGCTACCGGGGCATTCCCGCCATCGAGGATGTGAGTTTTGGGATCGATGCGGGAGAAATCGTCGGATACCTGGGTCCCAATGGCTCAGGCAAATCCACGACCGTCAAAATTATTACCGGACTGCTGCAGCCGGCGAGCGGCTGCGTGTTGTTTGAAGGCCGGAGGATCGAGGAGGACCTTGCCGGCTTCCGCTCCGTTCTGGGCTATGTCCCGGAGGAGGCGCATGTCTACACTCACCTCTCCGGTCTGGAGTACCTGCAACTGGTGGGGCGGCTGCGCCGTATGCCGGAGCAACTGATCGAGTGGAAGGCCGGCGGCCTGCTCAAGCTGCTCAATCTGGACTCGTGGCAGTACTCGCCGATCTCCTCCTACTCCAAGGGCATGAAGCAGCGAATCCTGATTGCAGCCGCGCTGATCCACGACCCCAAACTGCTGATCTTCGACGAGCCCCTCTCCGGGCTCGACGTCGACTCCTCCCGCATGTTCAAGGACCTTCTGGTGGAGTTGGCCGCCGCGGGCAAGGCGATCCTTTACATCTCGCATGTGCTGGAGGTCGTCGAGCGGGTGTGCCATCGGGTGATCGTGATCTCCAAAGGCCGCATTCTGGCGGACGCTGCTCCCGCCGATCTCACTCGATTCATGCAGCTGCCGGACCTGGAGCGCGCCTTCGCGCAGCTGGTCGCACAGCGGGACACACGGCAGGTCGCGAGAGATGTGGTGGATGTGATCCAGGTGACCCATGTTTAATCGCGCCGCCGAGGCCCCG
>DASYYO010000409.1:0-10757 GCA_035933805.1 Acidobacteriaceae bacterium
AGCACCCGGACGCGAGCCCTGATCAAGAGGCGAGACCCGGCGAGCGAGCCAATCAGAACACCCAGCATGACCGGCGCCGCCAGTCCGGCAGAGATATAGCCGCGGAAGAGATAAATGCCGGCGCTGGCGGCGGCGGTAACACCAATCATGAAGTTGCTGGTCGTTGTGGAGACTTTGAACGGCAGCTTCATGGCTTCATCCATCGCCAGGACCTTGACAGCGCCCGAGCCTATCCCGAGCAGACCGGATAGGGTTCCGGCGAGAAACATTACGCCAAAGCCCAAAGGCACACGCTCCGCGCTATATTCCTCGCGGCCGCTTCGCGTGGGATAGTCCCCCACCAGCTTAAGCCTGGAGGCGAGAGCATCTGGCGGATGCGAAACCGCTGCCGGTTGCTTGCGGAACGAGGCCCACGCCGAATAGACCAACACCACTCCAAAGATAATCGCGATCGAATGCGTCGTTACTTTCGCCGTCAGATATGCGCCGAGGAGCGCGCCAAGAGTGGTCGCAACTTCGAGAAACATGCCTATCCGCACATTGGAGAAACCTTCCCGCACATAAGCTGCCGCAGCTCCCGAGGACGTGGCAATGACCGAGATCAGGGAGGCTCCGATCGCATAGCGAAGGTCGACATGGAAGAGCAAAGCCAGAACAGGCACGATAACCACCCCGCCGCCCAGTCCTGTAAGCGCGCCCAGGAAACCTGCCAGCAACGATGTGATCCACACGGACACCATGAACCCTATCAGCCCCACAATCCTCCCTTCGGCCCGCTCAGTCTCGAACCTCCCGAGTAGCGCCGCCCTTTCAATCGCTTGCAAGAGAACATGATACGGAGAGCATCGCTCTTTAGATGCCCACGAACACCTCTAGGCCTGCACCTGTCGAGAGAATATATTTGTCACTTCACCGCCTCTGGGCGCTGTTGATCGGCCATCAAGGGAAGTATAAAAATGCTTCCCTGCAGACCCTTCAATCTCTATTATTCCCGTGACGTTTGACACACCCGAAAGGATTGGTGCATGAACCTCAAAATCTTTCGTAACCTTCTGGCCGTCGCAGCGACGGCTCTTATGATGTCCTACCCGGCAAACTCGTGGAGCATGCAGACTCCGGCGCCGAAGCCTGCGGCGAGCAAGGCGGCGAGCACGCCTCCTCCGACTGCGGCCGAGATTGCCGATGCCAAAGCCAAGGGGCTGGTCTGGGCCAACCTCAATACCAAGGTCTATCACAAAGACGATGCGCAATATGGCAAGACAAAACATGGCCAGTTCATGACCGAAGCAGATGCCATCAAAGCCGGGTACCGTCAGGCGAAGGCGTCCCCCATCGGCAAGAAGAAGGCCGCGGCGGCTGCCCCCGCAACCAAGTAGCGCGCATACGCACGTGGAAGCATCAGAGGAGAGATTATGAGCTTTCTATCCGGAATCGGCAGTTTATTGCAGCAGTACACGGGGAACACTTCAGACACCGCCAGCATCGAGCAGCACTTCGATCAGATCGCAGCCAATCTGCCTTGCTCTTCGATTGCAAGCGGATTGGCTCAGGCTCTGCGTTCGGGACAAGCGGGCTCATTTTCTCAGGCAGCCAGTCAGCTCTTTGCAAACGGAGACGGAAACCAGCAGGCGAACATGCTGAGCGGATTGCTGGCCTCCGTGGGTCCCAGTGTGATCGCGCAGTTTACCGGGAACAACCCGAATTCGCCCCTCGCCGCGCTCTTGCAGTCTGGCGCGACATCCGTCACCCCTGAACAGGCGGCAAATGTGCCCGCGGGCGATGTGGCCGCTCTCGCACAACACGCGCATAACGCTGATCCGTCCATCATTGACCGCATGAGCGAGATCTATGCTCAGCACCCTACTTTGATCAAGACGCTGGGAGCCGCCGCAATGACGATCGCTGTGAAGCATATTGCGTCGCAGCACGCTGCCTAGCGTATGTTTTTTTTAAGGAATTCCGGCAAGCGAGGGGCGTCGATCCGCCCCCGCTGCCGGAGCATCTCCCGGCGGAACCTCTACATCAGAAATGCCAGGCCAGAAGATTTCAGGCCCGGATGTTGCAACTTCCCGGCAAGCCGCCAACCTCATCCCCACAAGGAGATAAATCATGGCAGATCTCGAACAGTTGAAGCAGAAGTACGCTCCAGTCGTTGAGACAATCCAGGAGTTCAGCGATCTTGGGGCAGCCGTGCAGGCGGAAAGCCTGGACGGAGACAAACTTTATCTCAAGGCAACCGTCCCATCCCAGGTCGTGGCCAATCGTGTTTGGGACTCCATCAAGAAGGTGGACCCGCAATACGCCGACCTGCACCACGAAATCACCACCAGCGGCACCGCCAACCAGACCTACACCGTAAAGAGCGGGGACAACCTTTCCGCCATCAGCAAGCGGTTTTACGGCTCCGCCAGCAACTACTCCAAGATCGCGGCGGCCAGCAACATCGCCGATCCAAACCTTATCCGTGCCGGGCAACAGATCACCATACCGGTCTTATAGCCGGGTGATGGGATGGTTTTCTGGCGCTGCACGCCATGGAACCGCGGAGAGCAACTGGCTACCCGATCAACGATTCGTGGAATCGGGGCGCCGTTGCTCTCGTCCTTTTAAGCTTCCACTCCTATCGCAGAAAAGCGTCGGTGAGCCCGCCGTCCACCGGGATGATGTGTCCCGTGGTGCAGCGGGTCTGCGGGCCGGCGAGGAACAGAATGGCATTCGCGCAGTCTTCCGGATCGATCGGTTGATGCGTCAAGGTGCGCTTGGCATAGAACTGGGCCAGCAGGCTGCGCAGCTCCTCGTCGGCCATCGCCTGCTCAAAGGCAATGCTGTACTTGCTCAAGGACGCCATCACGCGATCTCGGGGAAACATCGTCGACCCCTTGACGACCGTCGCCGGACTGATGGCGTTCACTCGTACCCTCGGCGCGAGGCCGACGGCAAGCTCACGAACCAGGTGGCTGAGGGCAGCCTTGCTCACGTCATAGGCTTCGCTGCCCCGTTTGGCGACGACGGCGTTGGCCGAGCTGGTAAGGACGACGGAAGCGTCCAGATCCTGTTCCGCCAGGATCTTCGCCGCTTCGTCCACCAGGAAATGATTCGCCGTTACGTTGACCTGAAGGGTCAAAGCCCACTGCTCGTCGCGGATGCGGCCATCGGGAGAGGAAGGAAAGATCGCCGCCGTATTCACGAGAATGTCGATGCCGCCGAAGTTTGCGACGGCTGCGCGCAGCATCGCGCGAATCGAAGCCCGGTCGCAGATATCGGATGGGGCAGCCATTTGTCCGTCTTTGCCCGCCGCGGGAACGGCCTGCTCCGCGGCCTTCACCGCTCCTGCATAATCGCGGTCGGCAACGACCAGATGGGCGCCGCGCTCGGCGGCTAAACGAACCACTTCACGGCCGATTCCGCTGCCTCCGCCAACGATCAGAGCGACCCTGCGGCTGAGCTCTTTCTCCGGAGGCTGGCGCCGTATCTTGGCCTCTTCGAGCGCCCAATACTCGATCCGAAAAGCTTCAGAAGGAGGCAGCGCCACATAGTTCGAATACACCTGGAAGAGGCGGCTTGCCGCCGCCGGTCCCGATTGAGGAAGAACTTCGGGAGGAACGCCGGATTCAAGGGCAGAGGCGCCTTCCATCACGTGAATGGCATTTACATAAAATTCGCCGGTGATCCGCGCTTCCGCCTTGCTCTTGCCGAAGCTGAACATGCCCAGGCCGGGAATCAGCACAACCGTAGGGTTGGCATCGCGCATTGCCGGCGAGTCCGGCCTGGCCCACTCGCTATAGTATTTGGCGTATTCCTGGCGATAGGTCACCAGCGCCTGGTCAATCCGGCCGTGGAGCTGCTTGAGATCTTCCTCGGCTTTCCACGGAACATACAGCGGACGGATCTTTGTACGGATGAAGTGATCGGGGCAGCTGGTTCCCAGGAAGGCAAACCTCTCGGCATCGTAGGAATTGACGAAGCTCTGCACCTCCGGCAGATCGGTAAAGTGGCCAATCACCCTTTTCTGCGCAGAGAGGCGTCCGCGCAGGTAGGGGAAGATATCGATCGCCAGCTCGCGGTGATTCTCGCGCATGGCCTGAAGAGCGCCGCCAAAGATCTTCTCTCCTCTCTTAGCCCCGTGCTCCTGCACGAACTGGCCGAGCTGATCGATGATCGTAATCGTATTGAGATAGCACTCGCGCTGCGTCTCGCCCCAGGTAAACAGACCATGACCGCCGAGCACGACTCCATCGCACCCGGGGTTCTGCTCCACCGCCTTGCGCAACATCATGCCCAGTTCAAAACCCGGCCGCTGCCACGGCAGCCAGACCAGTTTGTGCGAGAAGCGCTGATTGAACTCGGCAAGCTTTTCGTGCCCATTGGCGGCCGCCGCCAACGCGATTCCCCAATCCGGGTGCAGGTGATCCACATGAGCAAAGGGGAGAAACCCATGCAGCGGCGTATCGATGGAGGCGGCGACCGTATTCTTTCCAAAGGCGCAGAGAGGATACATCTCCACCATCTCGTCTTCGTACTCTACCCCGCGGTACCGCTCGATGAGCGCCAGCAGCTTGTCGAGATAGAGCGTGGCAAACCCGCTGCGCTTGATGCTGCCCAGGTCGCCTCCGCTTCCCTTCACCCAAAGCACCTGGCGCTGGCTGCCGTCCAGCGGATCTTTTTCCCGGATCTTCGAGCTGGTATTTCCGCCGCCGAAATTGGTGATGCGCAGATCGGAGCCAAGCAGATTGGAGCGATAGCGCAACAGCTCCGGCTCATCCAGAGTCCGTGCAATCGCGTCATCCCATCGGTCTTCCAAATAGTGAAGGGCAGTTACGGTGCTTGTAGCCATCGACGAACCTCGTTGTTTCCTGGGAGGCCGGACGGAACCAGGCTGCCCGTCCAGCAAAAAAATCTGTACACCTCACACCCGCGAGGCGAGAAGAAGAGAGGGCCCCGCCCTTCTGAAGGCTCGGGCCAAGGCGACGAGACGAACTGGCTTCAAAGGAAACTCAGTCCTGTTGGAAGTCCCCAGCCAACGAAGGATATCAAATCTGAACCTTGATTTTCCACATTTCGTCACATTGGTTCATCTTGCTTCTATCCCACTGCCGAGGCTAGGCAATTAAAACCACGTCCAGAAATCGAGGACCATGCACGCCTTTGATCCGCGTCATCTCAATGTCGGCTGTCGCTGAGGGCCCGGAGATGAGGGTCGTGGGGCTGCATTTGCTTTGCTCCAGCGCGGCGAACCCTTCAGGAACAGTCTCGACCACTTGGCTCGATGCCACAATGCAAAGGTGATAATCAGGAACCAGCGAGAGCTTGCGGGCGCCCTGGCCGGGTACATTTTGCAGGACCAGTGTGCCTGTGGCGGCGATGGCGACGGTGCAGCCCGAAAGTACGCCGTCCATTGCGTCCAACTCCGGCGCGGAGGAGTCTTCGCCAAGGACAAACTCGAAGCCGGCGGGAAGCCACTCTGCCGGGATACCCCGGGGCACGGCGATCCGGGCCTTGCCGCGCCCGGTGAGGATCTGCGCGATGATCTCCGGGAGCGCCTGGGGATGGGCGCGGTAGACGACTGCGTCGTACTCCCGCAGGCGATCTTCCAGCATCTGCAAACGGCCGTCCGCACCGAGCGAGCCGGCGCGATTGTATTCGCGGGAAATGCCGGAGTACTCCGCAAGAATCTCCTCGGGAGTCTTCTCAGGCTCGCCTATTCTTCTCAGGATCTCGGCGCGCGGCTCCCGGCTCGCTGGGAGAGGCGCGCCGGACATCTTCTGATTCATCGTTTCCGCTCCGTCTTTGGGCCGGAAGGCGATTGCGGCCGCTTGGCCCACCACTCGCGAAACGACTCCGCCGGGAGCGGTGCGAGGTCGCGGGTCTGTGTCCATCCGCTCAACATGAAAGGGAGCTTTTCAATGAACCCGCTGTCTTTCACGAATGGCGCTTGCGCGATGCGGCCGAGACGCTGGGCGGCATGCAATCTCTGGCCATTCTTGAGGGCCATAGCCGCCATCTGCATCCCGATATTCCAAGGTTCCAGCTTGCCCGTCTCCTGCTGCCTGCGGACAATCTGGCCGCGAAGGTGAATGAGCACCTCGGGAATATCGATCTTTACCGGGCAAACTTCATAACAAGCTCCGCACAGAGACGAGGCATAAGGCAGAGACTCGGACTCCTCCAGTTTGTGCAACTGCGGCGTCAGGATGGCGCCGATGGGTCCGGCGTAAACAGAGCCATAGGCGTGGCCGCCGGTTTGACGATAGACCGGGCAGGCGTTCTGGCAGGCCCCGCAGCGAATGCACTTCAACGTCTGCCTGGCCTCCTCATCGTGGAGGATTCTGCTCCGTCCATTGTCCAGCAGAATGACGTGAAACTCCTCCGGACCATCACCCGGGGAGACGCCCGTCCACACCGAGTTGTAAGGGTTCATCCGCTCGCCGGTCGCGGAGCGTGGAAGAGTCTGCAGGAAGACTTCAAGATCCTGAAAGCGCGGCAGAACTTTCTCGATGCCGGCCACCGTGATCAGCACCCTGGGCAAGGTCAGGCACATGCGGCCGTTGCCCTCCGACTCGACAACACAGACACCGCCGGTCTCCGCGATCAGGAAGTTCGCTCCGCTCACCGCAACCGGGATGCGCAGGAATCTCTCGCGCAGATAGCTCCTCGCGGCAGCGGCAAGGTCCTCCGGACGTTCGCCGAGATCCTCGAGATGCATCTCGCGGCGAAAGATTTCGCGCACCTGCTGGCGGTTCTTGTGCAATGCCGGAACAACGATGTGCGAAGGCCTGTCTTTCCCCAACTGGATGATCAGTTCGGCCAGATCTGTCTCATGAGGATGAATCCCTGCGGATTCGAGGGCATCATTCAAGCCGATTTCCTCAGTGGTCATCGACTTTATCTTGAGCACCTCCTCCGCCGCGTGCTTGCGCACCAGCTCAACCACAATGCGATTGGCATCCTCAGCATCCCGCGCCCAATGGACTGTGCCGCCGGCCCGGGTGCAGGCCTCCTCAAACTGCAGCAGGTAGGCGCTCAGGTTCTCAAGAACATGCTCGCGAATGCGGCTGCCGGCGTCGCGCAGCTTTTGCCAGTCTTTGAGCTCCCCGACCACCAGCGACCGCTTGTTCGCGATTACGTTGGTGGCATGCTTGACGTTCTTTCTGAGCTGCGACTCCTCGAGCAGGACCTTGGCAGCGGACGGAAAGTCGGGCTCGTTCCAGCCCGGGACGCGAGTCTCGTGCAAAGGATTGCTCAGATCGCCTCCGATGCCAGAATCTCGGCGAGATGCGCGGTTCGGGTGAAGGTGCGCTGGCGATGCAAGGAGCCTGCCAGATGCATCAGGCAGGAGTTATCGACTGCCGTACAGACCTCCGCACCTGTGTTCAAGACGCTCAGAACCTTGTCCGCCAGCATGGCGGATGAGACGTCCGCGTTCTTGATCGCGAACGTTCCGCCAAAACCGCAGCATTGGTCGAGTCCTTTCAACTCCACCAGCTCCAGACCGCGGACCTGGCGAAGCAGCCGAAAAGGAATCTCTCCCAGTTGCAGGCTGCGCAGTGAATGACAACTGGCGTGGTAGGTCACGCGATGCGGAAAGTAAGCCCCTACATCCTCCACGCCGAGCTTGTTCACCAGAAACTCGGAAAACTCATAAACGCGTCCCGTCACGCTCTCCACATCGGCTAAAAACTGCTCGTCCCCAGAGGCAAGCGCAGCCTTCCGATAATGATCGCGGATCATGGCGACGCAGGACGAGGAGGGCACGCAGATCACCTCGGCATCGCGGAAAACCTCGACAAAGTGCCGGATCAGCGGCACCGCCTCGCTCAGATAGCCCGTATTCCAGTGCATCTGACCGCAACAGCTCTGCTCCGGACGAAACTCCACCGTATGCCCGAGCCGTTCGAGAACGCGGACCACAGCTTTCCCGGTCTCCGGGAAGAGGGTGTCGTTGTAGCAGGTGATGAAAAGAGAGACAAGCACAAGCCGAGCTCCTCTGCAATTCCACGCCTTTTTGGAGGAGCCATCCTTCGGTCCGGGTCCATGGCGTGCCATGCCGAGTGTACCTGCTGGTGAATTCCTGCTTCAACTTTCCCGGCCCCAATGGAAATCTGGCTCCGTGATCGCGCTCTGCAAACCCCAACCCGGCACTATGCTAGGAGCATGACGACCTGGGTTCTGCTTGCCGGACCTCCGGCCACAGGAAAAAGCACACTCGCAGGCGCGCTGGAGAAGCGTCTCGATGCCACGACGCTGAACAAGGATCGTGTGCGCGAAGTACTGTTTCCCGGGAGAATGACCGATTACACCCCCGAACAGGACGCCCTGTGCATGCGAGCCATGCTCGATGCAGCCGCATACCTGACCACGCGTCAACGCGTCGCTTTCATCCTCTTCGACGGCCGGTCTTTCGCTCGCCGGCGCCAGGTCGAGGAGGTGCTTCAGGCGGCCGAGAGCGCCGGGGCGGGTTGGAGAATCCTTAGCCTGAGCTGTGCGGATGAGGTGGTGCGCGAACGCCTGGACCGCGCCAACCCCGAGTACCAGGCTCATCCGGCAAGAAATCGGAATATGGACCTCTACCGCCGGGTGAAGCAAAGCTTCGAGCCTATCCTCCATCCCAAACTCGACGTGGATACTACGAAGGGCGTCGAAACGGTCCTCAATGCCGTGATGGGATATCTGATGCACGGGGCCGGGTGAGATCCGCTTTGCCCAGAGCATGTCCTCGCGCTCCGGACTCTCAAATGGTGGGCAAGACCGCGTCATCATAGAATCGTGAGATCAAGGCTCCTTCTCGTTCGAGATTTCGCAGGCTCACCTTGTAAGGACATCGCTTGGCGCAAACCGGGAAATCGTCTCCAACAGCCGCCGTCCTGGGGGTAGTTGGTCTTCCTGCCTCCATTCGCGAGCTCTCCTCCTGCTCATGGAATGCAATTGTGGTAGGGGCCGGGCATAACGGCCTGAGCTGCGCAGCCTACCTTGCGAAAGCCGGCAGGCGGGTTCTGGTGCTGGAGAGCCGAACGCGAGTCGGAGGCGCCTGCACGATCGAGGAGCCGTTCCCCGGGGTGAGAATGTCGCCATGCGCCTATCTTGCCGGACTTCTCCATCCCCTTGTGGTCGAAGAACTCGGCCTCCGGCAACGCGGCTTTCATTGGAAGCCCGCTGTGAATGGGCTCTTTCTCCCCTTCCTCGACGGCTCCGGCGTTCAGCTCTGGGAAGACGACGAAGCCTGCGAGCGCGAGATCCGAAATCTTGCGCCGGGCGACGTAAAGGGCTGGAGGGCGATGAGCGATGTGATCCGCCGCCTGCGTGATGCTTTGCGTCCCCCGGGCGAGCGCGATCTGTGGATCGGAGACGCGCCTTCGGAGGAAGAGATCGACGCGCGGCTGGGCAAGGACGAGGAGGCGCGACGGCTGCTCTATCACTGGTCCATGGCGGAGTTCGTCGCTCACTACCTTCGAGATGAACGCCTGCAGTATGGCTACCTTGGGCAGGGAGTGATCGGCACGAACGCCAGTCCTTTCGATCCCGGGACAGCCTCCATCCGCTTTCATCATGCCTCGGGCCGCCTGGGAGGGATGCCGGGGATGTGGGGGTACGTCGAGGGAGGAATGGGAATGGTCTCCTTTTTCCTCTGCGACGCGGCCAGGGAAGCGGGCGCTCAGGTGGCTGCAGGAGTGACCGTAGCGCGGATCCTGCCGGAAGAAGGGGTGCTGCTCGAAGGCGGCGAGCGAATCACTGCCCCCGTGGTCATCTCCAATGCCGATCCGGTCGTCACACTTCGCCTGCTGGGCGATCAAGCAAGCTCCGGTTTCCGGTCGCAGGTCGAACGTCTCCCGATCCGCGGCTGCACGGTCAAGCTCAGCGTGCTGCTCAGTGAATTGCCGAACTTCACCAGCCGCCCGGGCACTGACCAGCCCCACCATTACGGCCAGATCAACGCTCCGCTCACCCACTCCGAGTGGAGATCCGCCTTTACCGCGGCGCAACGGGGAGAGTTGCCGGAGCACCTCTGGTGCGAGCTTTACTTCCAAAGCGCGGCCGATAAGGGCGCTGCTCCACCCGGACGGCATACGATGAGTGTCTTCGCGCAGTATGTGCCCTATGCCTTTTCTTCCGGATCCTGGGATGACCACCGCGAACGCGTGCGTAAACTCGCCTTTGATTCCATCGGGAGATACTGTTCGAACATTCCGGCGGCGGTCATCGACTCGCAGGTTCTCGGACCGCCGGACATCGAGCAGAGAGTGGGCCTGACGGGAGGCCACATCTTCCAGGGCGAGTGCTTGCCGGACTATATGTGGAGCCGGCGCTTCCCTGCCCGTACTCCGATGCGCGGAGTCTACCTCTGCGGAGCATGCACTCATCCCGGCGGCAGCGTCATCGCGATCAATGGCCGGAATGCCGCCATGGCTGTCTTGCAAGATGCCCATCCGGCCCCCGCTCCGCACTGAAAAAGAACAATCCACGCCCGCGCCGCGGGAATCGTGAGATGCTCGATCAGCATTTTGGAGGATGGAGGATGGCGGAAGCGCGTCTGAACCGGGTTCTCGGCTTTCGCGACCTCACGCTCTTCTATCTCGTCACCACGCTCAGCCTGCGATGGGTCGCAACCGCGGCGGCGACTGGGGAATCTTCCATCACGGTTTGGATAATGGCGTGGTTCGGATTCTTCCTGCCGCTGGCCGGTTGCGTGCTCGAGCTGTCCTCGCGATATCCCCAGGAAGGCGGCCTCTACGTTTGGACTCGCGAGGCCTATGGGGAGTTTC
>DASYYO010000420.1:0-20565 GCA_035933805.1 Acidobacteriaceae bacterium
CCGGTTGGTGTCTTCGAGTTCGCGGTTCAGTTCCGAGAGGAGATCCTGCTGCTTCCGTAGTTCCGCCAAGGTCTTCAGCAGTTCCTGGTTCTGGCGCTCAATCTCGTCGAAGGGGTCGGCGGCCGTGCTCCTGGCCAGCTCGGCGGAGATGCTGCGGAGCCTAGATGAGTCCATCTTGGGCGTGGCGGCGGGGAGGGCCTTGCCGGCCCGAACGTGCGTTCCTTGAGGAGAAGACGTTATCTCAAAGGAGTCCATCAGGCGCTTTGTTCCCAGGATGCCCATCCCCATGCCCGTGGTGGAGCGATATTCGCCGTCCAGGATGGCGCCTAGATTGGGAATTCCCGGGCCTGAATCACTGACCGAGATCACAAACGTCTGAGGGTCCGATTGGGTAACAAGAAATTCGACCACTCCGTTCGAGGCGTAACGGAAGGCATTGCGAGCCATCTCCGAGGCAGCGGTGGCGAGCCGGATTTGTTCCTGATGCTCAAAGCCAAGCAAGGCGGAGATATCCCGGGCTCGCTGGCGCGCATGGACAACATGGCGTTCGTGACGCAGCCGAAGGGTGAAGATGGACAGCTTTGGTTCGTTGTTCATTTCCTAGATCCGCGAGACGAGGATCGTGGCGTCGTCTCGGCGTCGGCAAAAATCGCGATAAAGAACGGAGGCGATGAGGGCCGGGTGGCGCGCAGACAATCCGGGATAGAGGTCCATGCTCCAGCGTGTCGCCAGTCCATCGGAATGCATGATAAGCGCGGAATTCGGCTCCCATGGATAGGAGAACTGCTGGAGTTTACCGACCGCGTGTCCTACGGTGCCGTTCATGGAGACGAGGCTCCTGGTTTTACCGGCTGAAGAGATCACGCCCACGATATTCCCAGCGCCAGCATAGTTGAGAACCGCCTTTTCAGGAAGAATTTCCGCGAGGGCCACGGCTGCACCCCTGGTTTTTGCCAAGGCCCCGTGAATTTGCGCGAGGATCTGCTCGGGGGTACGGGAGGCGGCCTGATGGAAGACTCGGAGGGCTTCGGCCGCGGCCTCGGCTGCGCCGGCTCCGTGTCCCAAGCCGTCCGCCACGATATACAGGGTGCGCCCCGGAAGCCGGGCGAGAGCCCAGCCGTCTCCCGAGACGGTTTGCCCGGCGAGGGGAAGAGAGATCACACCCATCGCGTGCGAGGGAGCTTCGGATTCAGATTGCCGGGTATCGCGGAGGATGCGGACAAAGAGAGCAGCGCCCTTTCCGGGCGACGAGTAGATCTGGAGAGTCCCGCCCAGCCGGGAGATCGCGCCCAGTCCGTTTCCGGGAGTGCCGGCGGTGGAAAAACCGTCCTGCATGGAGAGGGATACGTCTTTGATTCCGGGGCCCTGATCGAGGGCGAACATGTCGATTCCCGCGGACGCGCCATAGGTCCACGGGGAGAGAATGATTTCTCCATGTCCGGCGTGGGCGGCGATGTTGCGAGCCGCTTCGGTGACGATGATCGCCAACTCGGCCCGGCGCTGCTCGTCGAAACCAAGGGATGCGCCGAGGGAAGAGGCCTGCCTGCGCGCATTTCCGACCTGGCTCGAATCCCCTGCGGGGATCGGTATCGCGCGGTTCAGCAGGCCGATTATTTCCATCGGATGGCGGTGACGGTGGTTCCGGTCCCCGGTGTCGGCTCAATGTTGAATTCGTTCATCAGGCGTTTGCTGCCTCCCAGCCCGAGCCCCATTCCCTTGCCGGTGGAATAGCCGTCCTGCAAAGCCAGGGAGATATCGGCAATGCCGGGACCCTGATCGATGAAGCGGAGGCGTATGCCCTGGCGAGTCCCGTTCGAGACGCGGGCCAGCTCCAGGAGACCTCCTCCGCCATGCTCCAGCGTATTGCGGGCAAGTTCGCTGGCGGCGGTGACGATCTTGGTCTGCTCCACGAGGCTGAATTTTAGCTCCGTGGCCCAGGCCCGGACCCTCTGGCGCACAGCTACAACGTCGGAAGAGTTCTGGATGGGGAGCTGTTCAATCTTCTGTGCTGTCCCCGTCGCCATCATACTCCTCGTTGTTTACCAGAGTTTCACGCAAAAAGTTCATGCCGGACTCCACGTTGAGAGCGGTTCGGATGCCGGGCAGGGACATGCCGAGTTCCACCAGCGTAATCGCCACCGCCGGCTGCATCCCTACGACCACGGTCTCGGCGTCGAGGACCCTGGCCATTGATGCGATGTTGGCGAGTGTCCGTCCTATGAAGGAGTCGACAATCTCCAGCGACGAGATGTCGATGAGGACGCCTTTGGCGCCGACCTCGGTAATGCGATTGGTGAGGTCGTCCTGCAAGGTGAGCGCGAGCTGGTCGTGCATGTCCACCTGGATGGTGACCAGAAGGAAGGCCCCCATCCGGAGAATAGGAATCCGGTCCATCAGTCCCCCTGCGCGATGGGCGCAGCCATTCCGGCCCTCTGGCCGGTCCGGACGACCTTGCGACCGCTGCGTTCGAGCGCGACACGAAACGCGTCGGCCAATTTGGATTTGGTAATGATGTCTTGCAAATTGATCCCCAGGTGAACGATAGTCTGCGCGATCTGCGGCCGAATGCCGCTCAGGATGCACTCGGCGCCCATGAGGCGAGCGGCGGTGATCGTTTTAATAAGATGCTGCGCGACGAGCGTGTCCACAGTGGGGACGCCGGTGATGTCGATGATAGCGAAACGGGAGTTCGTCTGGACGATGGCCTGGAGCAGGGACTCCATCACCACCTGGGTGCGCGCGCTGTCGAGAGTGCCGATCAGAGGCAAGGCAACGATGCCGTCCCAGAGCGTTACTACGGGGGTAGAGAGTTCGAGCATCTCCTCCTGCTGGCGGGTAATGATCTGATCTCTTCCGTGGATGTAGTTGTCCGTAGTATGCAGCGCCAGCTTGTCAATGAAATTGGAAGCCGCGGAGAATTGAGCAAACTGCTCCCCGGCATCGTTGCCGTTCTGGCGGCGGATCAGGGCAAAAACCGGAGATTTGAGAGAGAGCACGAAGGTCGCAGTCTCGGAGGGGGTAAAACCCTGGGCGGCGCGGGCGACCGAGAGACTGGCGAGCAGGTCTTTCAGGGGCTGCCAGCCTTCGGCAGAGAAGTTCTCAAGCGTGGCGCCGGACGGAGCATTGGAGATTGCCGTTAGAACATCAGATGCCTGGGTGTTTAATTCCTGGTCGTCGATCAGATCGCGGCGGCGGATGCCGGTCTTGAAGTCCTGAATCCAGTCCTGCAGGATCGATTCACGGTGGTTTTGAATCGAGCCGAGTAATTTATCCATCGAGACTCCTGTTCAAGGGCTAGCTGCGTATACCGAAGCCGTGCGTGGCCGGAACCGATTGTAGCAAAAGAGCGAATACCTCAAAGTACCTATAGCTTGGAGCCTTCGGGCTGTAGTCAACGAGCGATCAGATCAAAGTATCTGTCGCCGTGAGACCTCAAACGGTTACCAGCTTCGAGCCGGCCCAGCCTCAAGCAATGGTTGATTTTGAAACGGGTTGAGTGATGCGGCGACCTGCCGGAGCTTGGCGGGGTGAACTGCAGGTAACTCTGACATCGGCTTGTGCAATAACTTCCCAGTTAGTGCCTTCGAGGCATGAACCAGGAGTGCTGGAAGGGCAAGGCTCGTCGATAGAATGATTCGCGTATTTAAGTATCAAGAGTGTCCTCTCTGCGCATTCCCTTCCTTGGATGCATCCTGTTATAGGGGAGATTGGGCCAATTTGTCCAAAAAAGGAGTCCCGTACTATCCTCTCTAATTGGGGTCGGATATCCGCCTCTACACGAACACTTTCCGCAAACTATCCCTCTGTCGGGAGTAAGTTCATCCGGAATCAGGAGAGCGCATGGGAACGATCGCGGATGCGACGGCGACGCGCAAGGGAAAGGCCCCCTCCTCGCGTGCGAAGAATGGTGAGGCGGGAGCCGAGATTTTGGACTCCAATGAACTTGCGCTCATCCTGGCCAGCCTTCAGACCATGCGGAATGGAGACTTTTCCGTCCGGCTGCCGGTTGCATGGGCTGGATTGAAAGGCAAGATCGCAGACACCTTCAACGACATTGTTGCTGCAAACGAACGGATCGCCACCGAACTGAAGCGGGTTGGCCAGGCTGTGGGGAAGGAGGGTAGGACGCGCGAGCGGACCCGCTTCCACCAATCTCGCGGGTCCTGGGGGGAGATGGAGACCTCCTTCAATGCGCTGGTTGAGGACCTGCTGCAGCCAACCGCCGAGATGACGCGCGCAATCGCTGCCGTGGCCCAGGGGGACCTCAACCAGGCGGTTCGGCTGGATGTTGGCGGCCGTCCCTTGGAAGGGGAATTTCTCCGGTCGGCAAATATCGTCAATACGATGATTCAGCAACTCGGCATTTTTACCGCCGAAGTGACCCGTGTGGCGCGGGAGGTGGGAACCGATGGAAAGCTGGGCGGCCAGGCGCTTGTGCCAGGGGTGGCTGGTACCTGGAAGGACCTGACCGACTCGGTGAATTCGATGGCCAGCAACCTGACCGGTCAGGTACGGAACATTGCCGAGGTGGCCACCGCGGTGGCGAGCGGCGACCTGTCGCGGAAGATCACCGTCGATGTACGCGGAGAGATCCTGCAATTGAAGGAGGCCATCAATACGATGGTCGACCAGTTGCGTTCCTTTGCCTCGGAGGTGACGCGCGTGGCGCGGGAGGTGGGAACCGACGGCAAGCTGGGCGGACAGGCGGCTGTGCCGGGCGTGGCCGGCACCTGGAAGGACCTCACCGACTCCGTCAATGCGATGGCCGGCAACCTGACGGCGCAGGTACGCAATATCGCGGAGGTGACCACAGCGGTCGCCCGGGGCGACCTGTCGCGCAAGATCACGGTCGACGTCAAGGGCGAGATTCTGGAACTGAAAGACACCATCAACACGATGGTCGACCAGCTGAATGCGTTCGCCGGAGAAGTGACGCGCGTGGCCCGTGAGGTAGGGACGGAAGGCAAGCTGGGCGGCCAGGCGCAGGTGCCGGGAGTCGGGGGCACCTGGAAGGATCTGACCGACAACGTCAACTTCATGGCCAGTAATCTTACGGGCCAGGTGCGCAACATTGCCGAGGTCGCAACTGCAATCGCCAAAGGGGATTTATCGCGCAAGATCACGGTAGATGTACGCGGCGAGATTCTGCAACTGAAAGAGACATTGAACACAATGGTGGACCAGTTGAACCGGTTCGCCGGGGAAGTGACGCGCGTGGCGCGCGAGGTGGGCACGGAAGGCCGGCTCGGCGGCCAGGCGAATGTGCCGGGCGTGGCCGGAACGTGGAAGGATCTAACCGATTCGGTGAACTCGATGGCCGGAAATCTTACCGGTCAGGTTCGCAATATCGCGGAGGTCACGACCGCAGTGGCGCGCGGCGATCTGTCCCGCACGATCACGGTCGATGTCAAGGGGGAGATTCTCGAATTGAAGAACACCATCAACACGATGGTGGACCAGTTGAACGCGTTTGCCAGTGAAGTGACACGCGTGGCGCGCGAGGTAGGCACGGAAGGCAAGCTGGGCGGCCAGGCTCGCGTTTCCGGCGTGGCGGGTACCTGGAAGGACCTGACCGACTCCGTGAATTTCATGGCGGGAAATCTAACCGCTCAGGTTCGCAATATCGCGGAGGTTGCGACGGCGGTCGCGCGCGGGGACCTGTCGCGCAAGATCACGGTGGACGTGCGCGGCGAGATCCTGGAGTTGAAGGACACGATCAATACGATGGTGGATCAGCTTCGCTCCTTTGCCGGAGAAGTGACCCGCGTGGCGCGAGAAGTTGGAACGGAAGGCAGGCTGGGCGGTCAGGCCCAGGTGCCGGGCGTGGCGGGGACGTGGAAGGACCTGACCGACAACGTCAATTTCATGGCAGGAAATCTGACGGCGCAGGTGCGTAACATTGCCGAGGTTTCCACGGCCATCGCGAGCGGCGATCTCTCGAAGAAGATCACGGTCAATGTCAGCGGAGAGATTCTGCTGCTGAAGGAGACCATCAATACGATGGTGGACCAGCTGAATGCCTTCGCCGGAGAGGTGACGCGAGTCGCGCGTGAGGTGGGAACCGAAGGCAGGCTGGGCGGCCAGGCGAATGTGCCGGGCGTGGCCGGAACGTGGAAGGACCTGACAGATTCAGTGAACTCGATGGCCGGGAATCTCACCGGCCAGGTGCGCAACATCGCGGAGGTGACCACTGCGGTGGCCCGCGGCGATCTTTCGCGCAAGATCACGGTCGATGTGAAAGGCGAAATTCTTGAGCTGAAGAACACCATCAACACGATGGTCGATCAGCTCAATGCCTTCGCGGCCGAGGTGACGCGGGTGGCGCGCGAGGTTGGCACGGAGGGCAAGCTCGGCGGTCAGGCCCGGGTGCCCGACGTTGCCGGAACGTGGAAGGATTTGACGGACAACGTGAATGTGATGGCGGCGAACCTGACGGAGCAGGTCCGCGGCATCGTCAAGGTGGTGACCGCGGTCGCCGATGGCGAGCTCACGCAGAAGCTGACGGTGAATGCCAAGGGCGAGGTCGCCGCGCTGGCTGAGACCATCAACAACATGACCAACACGCTGGCGACCTTCGCCGACCAGGTGACGACTGTTGCCCGCGAGGTGGGAGTGGAGGGCAGGTTAGGCGGGCAGGCCAATGTGCCAGGCGCCTCAGGGACATGGAAGGATTTGACCGGCAACGTCAATTTGCTGGCGGATAACCTGACCAACCAGGTGCGCGCCATTGCCACTGTGGCGACTGCCGTGACCAAGGGCGACCTGACCCGCTCCATCCAGGTGGATGCCAAGGGCGAAGTTGCGGAGCTGAAGGACAACATCAACACCATGATCGACAACCTCCGGTTGACTACCGACCGGAACACGGAGCAGGACTGGCTGAAGACGAATCTTGCCCGCTTTACCGGCATGTTGCAGGGGCAGCGAGATCTCACGGCTGTCGGCCGGATGCTGTTGTCGGAGCTTGCACCGCTGGTCAATGCACAGCAAGGGGTGTTGTATCGGATGGAGACGGAGACAGGGAGTCTGCGGCTCCTCTCCACATTTGCCGACACCCCGGAGGGCCAACAGGAGACGATTCGGCCCGGTGAAGGGCTGGCGGGGCAATGTGCGATCGAGAAGCGCCGCATTCTGATCTCGGATCTGCCGGAGAGCACCAGGCCGATTCGCTCCGGCCTTTTTGAATCCGTCCCGCGCAATGCAATTGTTCTGCCGGTTCTATTTGAAGACCGGGTAAAAGCCGTCATCGAGCTGGCTACGCTGGGCTCCTTTACTGCCTCCCATCTCGCATTTCTGGAGCAGTTGACGGCGAGCATCGGGATTGTGTTGAACAGCATCGAGGCGACGATGCAGACCGAGGGGCTGTTGAAGCAGTCCCAGCAGCTGGCGGTCGAACTGCAGATGCAGCAGAAGGAGCTGCAGCAGACCAATGAGCAGCTTGCGCAGAAGGCGCAGCAGCTAGCGGAGCAGAACTCCGAGGTCGAGCGTAAGAACCAGGAGATCGAACAGGCGCGCGGCGCATTTGAAGAGAAGGCCAAGGAGCTGGCGCTCACCTCGAAGTACAAGTCCGAATTCCTGGCCAACATGTCGCACGAGCTGCGGACTCCGCTCAACAGCATTCTGGTTCTCGGACAGCAGCTGGCTGAGAACCGGGATAGCAATCTGACCAGCAAGCAAGTTGAGTTTGCCAGGACGATTCACGCGGCAGGCAGCGACCTGTTGAACCTGATCAGCGACATTCTCGATCTCTCGAAGATCGAATCCGGCACCGTTTCGGTGGAAGCGGAAGAGGTGCTGTTCGCGGGGCTGATGGAGATGGTCGCGCGGCCGTTCCGTCATGAGGCGGAGAACCGGAAGCTGTTCTTCGATGTGAGCGTGGACAGGAACCTGGCGCGCAGCCTCGTTACCGATTCGAAGCGTCTGCAGCAGGTGCTGAAGAATTTGCTCTCGAACGCGTTCAAATTCACCGAGCATGGAGGGGTGCGGCTGACGATTTCCGGGGTGAGCAATGGTTGGACGCGCAGTCATCCGATCCTGAGCGCCGCGGCCTCGGTGATTGCCTTCGAGGTCTCCGATACCGGCATCGGCATTCCGCCGGAGAAGCAGAGGATCATCTTTGAGGCGTTTCAGCAGGCCGACGCGGGCACCAGCCGGAAATACGGCGGGACGGGACTGGGTCTGGCCATCAGCCGGGAGCTCGCCGGGTTGCTGGGCGGGGAGATCCAATTGAGGAGCACACCGGGCGAAGGCAGCACGTTCACGCTTTACCTGCCGCAGATGTACGCCGGTCCGTTGAACGCGATTTCCACGCCCACAAGCGAGGGCCGTTCGTTGGCGGCGACGCAGGCCTTGCCGTCCGCGAACCGTGTTTTTGCGGAGCCCGAGCCGGTGAAGGACGATCGCGACAATCTGCGGGCCGGCGATGCCTCTCTCTTGATCGTGGACGATGACATCCACTATACGAAGCTCTTGAGCGATTTATCGAAGGACGAGGGGTTCAAGGTCCTGGTGGCGCGCAACGGGGCGGAGGCTTTGTCCCTCGCGCGGGAGTTCCGGCCGACGGCGATATCGCTCGATGTCTTTCTGCCGGATATGCTGGGCTGGACGGTGCTGAACCATTTGAAGCAGGACTCGGCCACGCGCCACATCCCTGTGCAGATGCTGACTGTGGACGATGACTGGCATCATGGTCTCTCCCACGGCGCTCTCTCGTTCGTCCACAAGCCCGCGACACCCGCGGCTCTGGAGGCGGCGATTGCGCGAATCAGGAAATACACGGCATCCCGGCGCAAGCGTTTGCTGGTGGTCGAAGACGACTCGGCGCAGCAGCTCAGCATCGAGGCGCTCCTCGGGCACGACGATATCGAGATCGTCGCATTGTCCAGCGGGGCCGAAGCGCTTGCCGCCATTGACGACCAGGAATTCGATTGCCTGGTGCTCGATCTGAGGCTTCCCGATATGACCGGCATAGAACTGCTGGAGAGGCTTGCCAGAAGTCCGGCGCGAAGTGATCTGCCGGTGGTCGTCTTTACCGGAAAAGACCTCTCCCCGGAAGAAGATTCCACGCTACGCATGCTCGCGCGCAGCGTAATCGTCAAGGATGTCGAGTCTCCGGAGCGCCTGCTCGATGAGACGGCGTTGTTTCTTCACCGCGTCGTCTCCGATCTTCCAGCGGATAAGCAGAGCATGCTGGAGCGGCTGCATCGCTCCGACGAGGCGATGGCCGGCCGGAAGGTTCTGGTCGTCGACGATGACGTCCGCAACATCTTTGCCTTGAGCAGTGTTCTGGAGCGGCGAGGGATGGTGGTTCTGACTGCCGGCACCGGCCGCGAGGCAATCAGCATGATTGAATCGACGCCGGACCTGGGGGTCGTGCTGATGGACGTCATGATGCCGGGAATGGATGGATATGAGACGATGCAAGCCATCCGGCAGAACCCTCGGTTCCGGCGGCTGCCCATCATCGCCTTGACTGCCAGAGCCATGAAGGGCGATCGGGAGAAGTGCCTGGAGGCGGGCGCGTCGGAGTATCTGGCGAAGCCGGTGAATACAGAACAACTGCTGTCTGCGCTTCGCATGTGGCTGCACCGCTAGCGGTGTTGCGAGAGGCGCTGCACAAAACAGAATCTGGCGGTCTGCTGCGGCGATTCAGGAACGGGAACAGAAAATGACCGAGCGCGATAAGGCGAACATCCTGATGGTGGACGACCAGCCGGCTAAATTGCTGAGCTATGAAGCCATTCTCAAGGATCTAGATGAGAATCTCATCAAGGCCAGCTCCGCCCGGCAGGCTCTGGAGCAACTCCTCGCGAATGATGTGGCGCTGATATTGATGGATGTGAGCATGCCGGAGATGGACGGCTTCGAGCTGGCGGACATGATCCGTCAGCATCCCCGCTTTCAAAAGACAGCCATCATCTTTATCTCAGCCGTCCACCTGACGGATGGCGACCGGATCAAGGGGTACCAGAGCGGTGCGGTGGACTATATTTCAGTCCCGGTCGTGCCGGAGCTGCTGCGCGCCAAGGTCAGTCTTTTTACCGAACTGCACCGCAAGAGCCGCCAACTGGAGCGGCTGAACCAGGAACTGGAACGGCGCGTCGAAGAGCGAACGGAACAACTGCAGGAGAGCGAAAGCCAGTTTCGCGCCCTGGCCAACTCGATTCCTCAACTGGCCTGGATGGCGAACGCCAGGGGATCGATCTTCTGGTACAACCAGCGGTGGTATGAGTTCATGGGCGCCCGCTATCCCGAGACCCAGGAGTGGGGATGGCGGAGAGTTCAGCATCCGGATCACGTGATGCGCGTCATGAAGCAATTGGAGCATGCCTGGGAGGCAGGGGAGTTATGGGAAGATACCTTCCCACTGCTCAATAAAGAGAACGCTTATCGCTGGTTTCTCTGCCGGGCGGTCCCGATTCGCGACTCGCGGGGTGTAGTTGTCCGCTGGTTCGGCACGGCGACGGACATCACGGACCAGATTGCCGCTGAGGAGAAGATTCGCGTTCTGAACAGCGAATTGGAGCAGCGCGTTGCGGAACTGGAAACCATCATGCAGGTGCTCCCCGTCGGAGTGGCGGTCTCGCACAGCCGCGATTGCAGCCTGGTTACCGGGAACACTGCTCTGGGCGACCTGCTTGGCTTTCGCGCGGGGGACAATCTGGCGGAGATTGCAGCAGGAAGCGCTCGCCTTCCATTCGGCTTTTATCAAAACGGCCGCCGGCTGGAAGCCGATGACTTGCCTCTTCACCGGGCAGCCCGCACCGGGCAGATGGTGGGCAGCATGGAACTTGAGGTTCGCCGAAACGGGGGAGGCGCCATTCATCTGCTAGCCAGCGCTACGCCCTTGTTCGGTGAGGACGGCGCCGTGCGCGGTGCAGTGGGGGCGTTTTTCGATGTCACGGCCCGCAAGCAGCTCGAGGATCTGCTGCGGGAGCGCGCGGACTTGCTGGAGCTTGCCACGGAAGCCATCATGGTTCGCGACCGGAGCGGACTGCTGCAGTTTTGGAACTCCGGAGCCGAGGCGCTCTACGGTTGGAGCAGCGATGAAGTTCTTGGCAAGCCGATTCACGAGATCCTGCAAAGCAGGTTTTCCGACGACGCGGATGAAGTTGAGATGTCGCTCAAGACCGCCGGCGCATGGAACGGCAATGTGACCCAGATGACGCGCGACGGTGAAGAGATCGTTGTGGAAAGCCGGCAGGCGCTGAAGGCGCACGGGGGCGCCATCCTGGAGATCAATCGCGATATTACCGCGCAATTGCGGGCGGAGGAAGCGCTGCGCAAGAACGAGCGATTGGCAGCCATGGGGCGCGTCGCCGGCATTATTGCGCATGAGATCAATAACCCCCTGGAAGCAATCACCAACACCTTCTATCTTCTGCGCGACCACCCCTCTCTCGATGACGAGGCGAGGCGCTACGCCAGGCTGGGGGAAGAAGAGCTGCTGCGGGTGTCGCACATCACGCGCCAGACTCTTGGGTTCTACCGTGAATCCAAAGATCCGGTACCGGTCTCTTTGTCGCAGTTGCTGGACGATATTCTGGAATTGCAGGCGCGGCCTCTGGAGTTCAATGGCATTCAGCTCGAGAGGCAGTATCGAAGCAGGCGGGCGATCTACGGATTTCCATTGGAGTTGAAACAGGTCTTCCTGAACCTGATCAGCAACGGAATCCAGGCTATGCAGGACGGCGGACGACTACGCCTGCGCGTTTTCGATTGCGTTCGCAGGGAAGACATGAACCTGGGAGTCTGCGTCTCCGTCTGCGACACTGGCACGGGGATCGAACCCTCGAATGCCAAACTGCTCTTCGAGCCATTCTTCACGACCAAGTCCACCAAAGGCACCGGTCTCGGCTTGTGGATCAGCAAAGGGATCATCCAGAAGTATGGCGGCAATATCCGTTTCCGCAGCCTTCGCATGGGTGGCGGAAACGTGACCTGTTTTCGGATCTTTCTGCCCGATGCCAGGCCTTCTGGCCTGGCCGATGAGGGCGATCTCGAATCTCAAAATCTCCCCCCCGCGTCCGAGACGGTGAGGAGCATAAGTGGGAAGTAGGAAAATTGCCATTCTGTGCGTTGACGATGAAGAGATTCCGCGCACGTTGCGCATTCTTGTGCTTCGGAAGCAGGGCTATGAGGTGACGGGCGCGGCGTCGGGCGCCGAAGCCATGGAGCTGCTGGGGAGCCAGAACTTCGACCTGGTCCTTACCGATCAGATGATGCCGGAGATGACGGGTACAGAGCTTACGCGGCGGTTGAAGTCCGTGATGCCGGAGATGCCGGTCGTGATTATCTCGGGGATGAATGAGTTGCCCGCCGGCGCGGAGCTGGCCGATGCCTTCGTGAGCAAGGTAGCCGGGCCCGCCGCGCTCTTTGAGAGCCTGACCACGGTACTCGAACGTTACCAGCGAAGTTTTTAGGGCCCTGCAAACCTCAGGATTCAGATCCTGAGATTTGCAGGGCCTTCTATATAGAACCCTTCGCTGTTCGCGTCATGGTGAGATCCGGACCACTTGCCCCGAGCTGCGCTGATAGGCTCTCCATAGACGATTATTACGGTTAGCCCGGCCAGCGTAGCTCGAGCTCAACCGAGCGCGCCGGCTTTTCCAGCCGATCTGCGGAGAACTGCAAGCTGGCCCGCATGGTAGGCCTGGTGGAGAAAGATCACGACCAAAAACGAGCGGACCGTTTCGTTGGGATCTCCCGTAGGGGAGAATGGAGCGGGCGCATCCAGCTCCGCCGACGTCAGGGCGAGCAGCCCGGCGTCGAGGCGTTCGGCGGCCTCATCCCACGCCTGTACTGCGTCCTCCAGATCCAGGGCTTCCGAGGCATCCTGCAGCGGCGGCGCACCCCGAGCGAAGCGCTGCAGCGCATGCTCTCCCATGACGGGTTTCTGGCCGAGCATGGAGAGCAACTGGTCATGAAGCAACAAGAGATGCCCGAAGATCCAATTCAGGCAGTTCCCCTGGGGATGCAGCGGAATGAGGCTCTCCTGCTGGGTGAATCCTTCAAGGTTGAGGCTGACGATCCTGTGAACCACGCGGCCGTGGTAACGGAAGAGCTCGATTTCATTCATGGTTTCCGGGAAGGTTGCGTTCATCGATCGCTCCTGATGATTGGCTGATTTCCTTCGTGCGTTGGTGCGCGGGCAAGACCCTCCGTGGGCTTTCACGCGGGCGCTGCCTTGCTCGGGGCGAGCAGGTTACGGTATGGGAAGACCCGGGGTCTCGATGACCGGCCGGATCTCGACGGTGCCCAGACGGGCGGAAGGGATCTTCTCCGCGATGCCGATGGCCTCATCGAGGTTCTGGGCTTCGATCAGAAAGTACCCGCCGAACTGCTCGCGCGTCTCGGCGAAGGGACCATCCGTCACCAGCCGTTTTCCGTCCCGTACCTGGACGCTGGTCGCCATCGAGGTAGGCTGCAGCGGAGCAGCGGCGAGATACTGGCCGTTGGCCTTCAGCCGGTGGGCAAGAGCGGTTGACTCTTCATAGCAATGCTGCCGCTCTTCCTCGTTCCAGGCCTGCTCATCGCTATAAATCAACAGCATGTATTTCATTTTGTTTTCCTCCGTCAGTCAGTCGAACGAGGCGCGGCTCCATCGACACCCTGGGGAAAAAATACATACAATCAGCCATGCCTCTGGATGCCGCTGCAGCCGTCGAAGCAGTGTACCGTGCGGATTGGGGACGGATCGTCGCCACCCTGATCGGGCTGGTGGGCGACTTCGATCTGGCGGAGGAGTCTGCGCAGGAGGCATTTGCCGCCGCCGTGGCTCAGTGGCGGGTGAGCGGAATCCCCGACCTGCCACGGGCATGGATCATCCAGACAGCGCGGCACAAGGCGATCGACCGCATTCGCCGGCGGGCGCGCTTCGAGGAAAAGCTCCTATCGTACGCCGAAGAGACGGCGGATCGAGCGATAGGAGAGCCTGATCTCGATGCGAGCGACATACCCGATGATCGGCTTCGTTTGATTTTCACCTGCTGCCACCCGGCGCTCTCGCTTGATGCGCAGGTGGCGCTGACGCTCCGCACCCTCTGCGGATTGGAGACAGACGAGATTGCCCGGGCGTTTCTGACTCCTGAGAGCACGATGGCGCAGCGGCTGGTTCGGGCAAAGCGCAAGATTCGCGACGCCGGCATCCCGTATGCGGTTCCTGGTCCGAAAGACAGGGCCGAGCGGCTCGGCGCAGTGCTGACGGTGATATATCTCGTCTTCAACGAGGGCTACGCGGCCACCCGGGGCAGCCCGCTGGTAAGAGCGGATCTGAGCGCAGAGGCGATCCGTCTGGGGCGCCTTGTCCGGGCGCTGACCGCACCGGATACGCCTGCAGAGGCGACGGCGCTTGTGGCGCTCATGCTGCTGCATGACGCACGGCGAGAGGCTCGCCTGGACGACGCCGGCGACCTGATCGTTCTTGAGGAGCAGGACCGCGGCCGATGGAACCAGCAGCAGATTGCTGAGGCTTTGCCGCTGGTGGAGGAAGCCCTGCGCGGCGGACCGGGGCCATTCGCGATCCAGGCGTCGATTGCGGCTTTGCATTGCCAGGCGGCGCGAGCTAAGGATACGGATTGGCCGCAGATTTTACGTCTGTATGATCTGCTCGAACGGATGCAGCCTTCACCCGTCGTCTCCCTCAATCGCGCGGTGGCGCTGGCGATGGTCAAGGGCCCGGATCCGGCGCTGGCAATTGTCGATCAGCTTGCCGCGGGCAACAAGCTGGGCAACTATCATCTGCTCCACGCGACGCGCGCCGATCTGCTGCGCCGCAGCGGGCGTGCCGCTGAGGCTGCGGAGAGCTACGCCCGAGCGCTTTCGCTGGCGGCCAACGAGAGCGAGCGGAGATTTCTGGAGCGCCGGTTGCGTGAGCTTCAGCCGCATCCGGCGTGGAGCGCTTAGTATTCGTGGTTCACATGAGGGGGATTGAGTGTTGCTCGTGCTGACTGGCCTTTTGCTGTCGAGAGTTGTTTCCCGGATTTCTGGAAAGACACAATGAAGATTACTAAAGTCAAGACGGTTGTCGTGAACGCGGAGATGCGTAACTGGGTCTTCGTCAAAGTTGAAACGGATTCACCCGGCCTGTACGGCTGGGGCGAAGCCTCCCTGGAGTGGAAGACGCGGAGCGTGGTGGGCGCGGTCGAGGATTTCGAGCCTATGATTCTGGGAGAAGACCCCACGCGGATCGAACATCTGTATCAGAAGATGTATCGGCAATCGTTCTGGCGGACCGGGGTGATCGGACTCTCGGCCATCTCGGCGATCGAGCAGGCCTGTTGGGACATCCTGGGCAAGTCGCTGAACCAGCCGGTCTACAAGCTGCTGGGCGGCGCAGTCCGGGATCGGGTGCGGATGTACACTCACCTGGGCGGCGGGGATATGCGCGCCGTCTACGAGTCGCAGCAGAGCGCCGATCCTCAAATTTTTGTGGACCGGGCACTGGAGGTTATCGGCAAGGGATACACGGCGGTCAAGGTCCTGATCACACCGCCGACGGAAGCGCTCAACTCGATTGCCGCCTACCGGTATGCCGAGCGCATGATGGAGGCTCTTCGTTCGGCGGTAGGCGAGGATGTCGACATCATGGTCGACTGCCACGGGCGGCATTCGCTGGGCAACGCCGTCGAGTTCTGCCGGGTATTGGCGCCCTACCGGCCGTTGTTTGTGGAAGAGCCGGTGCCGCCGGAGAATGTCGAGGTTCTGGCGGAGGTGCGCAGGCTCAGTCCGGTTCCGATTGCGACCGGAGAGCGGCTCGTCACGCGGTTTCAGTTTCGCGAAGTCTTCGAAAAGCTTGCCTGCCACGTCATCCAGCCGGATCTGTGCCATTGCGGCGGCCTATGGGAAGCAAAGAAGATCGCGGCCATGGCCGAGGTCTACACGATGGGAGTGGCGCCGCACAATCCGTTAGGGCCCATCGCCAATGCAGCCGCTCTGCACTTTGACCTCAGTACGCCGAATTTTCTGATACAGGAGGATATGCTGGCGGACGTCCCGTGGCGCTGGGAGGTAGTGGAGCACTCGCTGCTGACGAAAGACGGCTTCTGGCTTTTGAATGACGCGCCAGGACTGGGCATCGAAGTGAACGAATCGGCCGCCGCGAAGCACCCATTTCAGCAGGAGGTGCTGCACTCGACGACGGTTCGGGCACAGGACGGCGCAATTCTGGACTGGTAAGGCTCCTCGCTCCGGGTCGCGGCGACGCCAATCCTGTCAGCAGGCCTTAGTTATGGCCAAAGGTGGTGTAATCCGTGACGCGGGAGCTGATGTCATCCGGGTTGAGGGAGAAACGAAGAACAGCGCCGCTCACAGGATGACGGCCCTGAATGATGACCTTGCCTCCTGTCCGCTTTGCTTCCGCGATGATCTCCTTCTCGACCGCGTGCTGCTTTTCGATCTCGCTGCTGGAGCGAAATTGTGCTTCGATATCCGGGGAGCTCATGCCGCCCTGAACGCTCTTGAGCTGCGTGCTGGCCGATTTCAGATCTTCCAGCGTTGCCTTCGAACCGTCGATCTCCAGCACGTCGGCAATCCTCCCCTTCCCCGATTTCGAGATCGCGGCAGCGGGGCGAAGCTGTCCGCCGCTTTCCACGCCAACAATCTCCGCCTGCTCCGCATAGACCCGCCCCGGGAAGGCTTTCATGCGGCTGAGGACGGCTCTTCGTTCGAGAAGGTTATAGAGCCGCTTGGTCGCGCCGGCGCGAATCTGACTCCATTTTTCGGGCGCGACCTTTCCCTTCTGCTGGGCGACGGAAGCGCGCTCGGCATTCAGCTCCTGTTCGGCGCTGGAGATCGCCTGGTCCAAGGGGGAGGCGGGGGGAGGAGTTTTCACCGGTGGAGGCGTGGGCGCGCCCTCTTCCGTTCCCGGAGTAGTTTGCGAGCGCTGCGAGGGCGCGGGCTGGCCCTGCGTCTCTTCTTCAAATACCGGAGGACCATTGGCTTTGAACTTGATATGTGCAGGATCCGTCTGCTCGTCAGCCGGGAGCAGTTTGACCGGGACGGTGGCGCGCCGGGCCGGGCCATTCTGAATGCTGATATTGACGTGGAGGATGTAGACCTCGGCGAGGAGTTGAGCGGCTTGCACGGGATCGTTGGCGAGCGCGCGGAGAAGGCCGGGCACATCGCCATCGCAGGAGAGGATGAGACCGGCGGCGAAGACTCCGATTTCATTCACAACGATCGCATTCGCGAGATAGAAGGCCAGCGCGGCCTGCGCACCCTCGCCGACGCTGGCGATCACGACCGGGATGATGACTTCGCCGGCTACGATCGTCGCCGCAACGACGGCTGCGGCTCCAAGCAGGAGGAAGGCGCCGAGCACAATCTTCTCTGCGGTCGAGAGAGGCTCCTGGGGCGGGTTTGCGCACTCCTCGTTGGTGGGGGTGATGTCCGCGCCGGTATAGTGCGAATCCGCCCTGCATTGCTGGTTGTAATTCTGAATATCGTCAGTGGAGGGAATGCCCGCATCGCGCGATGAGGCGCAGCCTCCGAGGCGCACCACGCATGCCAGTTGGCGTTCTCTTACCGAGAGATCCGGCGCACGCCGCAAAACAGGGTCATGGGGAAGATTTGTCCGGCCGCTTTGCTGAATGACATGGGATAGCTCATGGGCCAGAAGAGAGCGGCCATCGAGAGCCCATGGCATATGTTTGCCGGCCGCGAAGACGATGTGGCGCCCGACGGTATATGCGTGCGCATGGACGGCCGCGGCAGACTTTGCCGCCTTCGGGTCCGCGTGGATCCGGACGCGGCTGAGGTCGGCGTCGAAACGCGGCTCGAAGAAGTCTCGCGTCGCCGGGTCCAGAGGATGGCCGGGAGAGCCGAGCACTTCGTGGACGATGGGGGGAGCCTCCGTTGGAGTAATGCCGCTGGACGCCTTGCGGTGCAGCTTGTTCTCTTGCTCTTTTTCGCAGTGGCTGCATGGCTGGCCTGAGCCCTCACAGGCGCACTTTCGCCGCAGGGCAGGCGCTCCCGAGCGCGGCGAAGGGGTAAATCGGCCGTTGAGGACGGCCTGGGCCATCGCATCCGCTTCCAGTTCCAGTGGGTCATCGATGGCGCCGATGGCGAGTTTCCGCTGGAGCGGAAGCCGCAGGCCGGTGAGCGCGGGAGGCTGCTCTCCCGGAGCCACGGGCGGGACAGAGCCGAACGATCTCGGAAGAGCCGTTCCTCCCGGCGAGAGAGATACGCGCGACTGCGGCAACACCTGCCGATCGGCGGAGGCGCGAGGATGCTGTGGAGCGGGCTGCTTTGCCTGCCTCGGCGGAGCATGCGCGGGAGCGGCAGGGGCTAGCGCCATGTCAGGCTCCGGCGGGAATCATGAGGCTGCGATTCCGGCTCAAGCGCAGGCAGTGCTGGTAGAAATGCATGTCCTCGTGCTGGGAGCGTTGTTCCAGCCGCCGCGCCACGACAGTATCCCGCTTGGCGTCTCCTAAAAGATGCGTGAAGCCGGCGCGTGCCGCAGCGTCCGGATCAAAGGCCTCTCCGAAAGAGGGGAAGAGATAGCGCATGCCGATTCCCCGGTAGGGCGACCCGGGGTGCGAACGGTGAAACTCGACACAGGCCAGGAGGAGGAACTGCTCGACCACCATGTTGTAGCCGGCGCGATCGTCAAAGGCGGCCCAGGCCTTGGCGTGGGAGGGATTCAGGACGAGATCGATTGCCAGGTCCGCATAGTAGTGAATGAAGTCCATGCAAGCCCCTCCCATGATTCCGCAATTTGCTTCGCGGTAGTAGTTGAGGCCGCGGGAGCGCGACCACTCCCACTCGGCGGGAAGAGAGAGGCCGTGCTGCCCGAAGGCGCGCTCGACCTCGTGCGGACCGCACCACTCCGCCAGCGGGGGGTGGTCTTCAGGGCATTGGGCGAAGACATGAGCGCTCGAAAAACCGGCGGGGAGCGGCTTCCACAGAAAGACGTCGGTATCGAGGTGAACGAAAGGACGGTCCTGCAGTCTGTAGCTGATCAGCTTGCCGAGAGCCCACCAGCCCGGGTCCACCTTGCGAATCGATTCCAGCTCCGTCGAGACATGCGTGAAAGAGAGCCCGAGGGTATCGACCAGCAGCGCCTTGCCTTCGAGATCGGTAACGAGCATGGTCTCCGGGTAGTGCCTGCGGGCAAGACGCAAGGAAAGCCCCCAGGCAAGGCAGTGGTGCAATGGGCTGTGCCAGAGCCGGCCTTTATACTCGCGAAACGGCTTGCTCCAGAATGACCAGACGGCGCGCATCGGTTCGTCCTCTCACTGGTTGAAGTTGATCGGCGATCTTCCCACGAATCCGATCGGAGACTGTACGCCGGTCAGGGTGAAAGTGACCGATTGCGTAGTGGCGGTTCCGTAGGCCAGTTCCACCGAAGCGGTGATCTGGAAGCCATAGGTATTTCCTGCGCCCGGATTGCCAAAGACGTTGAGGTTGAGTGTGCCTTGCGATGAGCCTTGTGGAATCGTGAGGGTAGGCGCCTGGAGGCTGACATAGCTGTTGGTATTGATGCCAGCCGTGGTGGCAGAAAGCACAAAACTCACCGTGACCCCGCCAACCGTGGCCGCCGGATAGGCAAGCATCACCGTGATCTGCGGCGTTACCGCCTGTGGCGGGGTTCCGGACACAACTCCGGTGACTGCGCCGAGCGCGTCGACGACCACGGTGAATGCGGCGAAGTTGATGCTGAGCTGGGAGACGCTGTTGAATGGAGCGAGATAGAACCATCCTTCAAAGTCGCTAGCCTTCTCCCCGTTGCCTGAGGGCATCTGCAGGGCGAGGCAAGGTGTCTTTCCGTCCTGGCGGGTAGCCGGGGAGCCAAAGCACTGGCCGTCGAGAAAGGCCTGGGTGGCACCGCTTTGGGAGAAGATCTCCCGGCCCAGAAGTTGAACCCGGGCCCGCGCCAGGAGTCCATATTCTGCGAAGAGCCCAAGGATGTTGTTATTGATCACCTCGAGGTAGCGGAACTGCACCCCGGTGAGGATTGTTTCGGGCAATCCCCAGGTAATCTGCATTGCCTTCGTGTTGACCGAGGTTTGCCAGTCGAGGATGAAGGGAGTGCGTGGGAGCGTCTGCAGCAATGGGGCATAGAAAGAAAAGGCCTGCGTCGAAAGCAAAAGATTGGCTGCGGGCGAAGTTGTAGCGGCGGCGGGAGCTGCATCCGCAGGAGCAGCCGCAAGCGTCCGATTGAAGGACGAGGCGAAGCTGATATTGAAGGCTTCCACGGTTACGATAAAGCTGGCTCCGCTGACCGGCCCTGTCGGCGCCTGGTCGAGCGTGAGGGTCAGGCCGGTCTTCAGCAGCTGGTCGAAGGTCATGATGTCATCGTTCTGCCAACTGTAGTTGGTGATGTGGAGGGCCGGCGGGGTGGCAGGAGGCGTCAGCTCGGTGAGGGGATAAAAGATGCGCCGGCAGGGATCGACAATCATCTGGCGTTTGCGCTTGTCCCAGTGAATGCACGCCAGGGGTGCGTTGTAGACGGTGATGGAGCGGGGCGGCTGAAAGAGGTTTCCATCACTGCCGCAGGGAGGCCAGTCGATCAGGCCGGAGGCTGCGCGCGCGGGGATGGTCCAATAATCTCCCGACTGGTAGGTG
>DASYYO010000436.1:0-5548 GCA_035933805.1 Acidobacteriaceae bacterium
GATTCTGTGATCCCCCTCCGCATCCCTTTTTGGGAGAGATTACCCGTCACTCCGTCCGGGCTTCTCATTCTCATGATCTTCGCGCCGGTCCTCGCTGCCGCTGCGTCCAGGCAATCCTCCACAGTTCCGGTATGCCGTGGAGTCTCGCTTTCCGCAAGCTACCTGGCGGCGATTGGCCCCTCGCAGATCCCCGGCTTCGAGTTCTCTCTGATCAACAGTACGGATCGGATGATTCGGCTCCAAAGGCCGGTGCCGACCAGTTCTCACTGGTATGCCCTGACCGGCGGCCGCTGGCTTTGGAGAGCCTCCAACGGGGCGGGTGGCAGCCTGGCCGATGCGACGAATGAGCGCAGCCGCCTGGTGGTCTATAGAAATTCGCAGAGTGGCGGCTCAGCCGGCTCCTTCGTCGTCCAACCCCATGAGACCAGGCGCTGGCTGGAGACGGAGATCGAGAATCCTGTTCTCGCCTATAAGCCGGGCTGCCCCCTCTGCTCTTATCCGGGGGAGCGTGATTATCGCGTCATCTTCGCCTATGCATATCTGCCGCCACAAAGCGAGGATGCAGGCGGGCTGTTGAGCTGCGGCATTCGTTCGGGGCCCGTGCCCATGCCGCCCAGGAAGCAGGCCGACGACCATCCGACGGGGTCCTGGTCATCGAGCGAGGGCGAAGAGCCTCTCGGCGGCGATCAACTCGATCCGTCGCAACCTGCGCCTCGATCCGGTGTTCCAAGAGAATAAGTGGAGGAGTCACTCCTATGAAGCAATTCAGTCGTTCCGCCCTCAGCAGCATTCTCGCTGCCGGGATTGCTCTCTGCGGCGCACAAGCGTTTGCCCAGGATAATCCACCGCCGGATACGGCGGCGCAGCCGTCCGCGCAAGGACCGGGGCCCGGAATGGGACGTCGCCCCATGGACCCTGATCAGATGCTGGCGCGGATGACCAGGCGCTACAATCTCTCGGCAGATCAACAATCCCAGATCAAGCCCATTTTGCAGGACCAGCAAAAACAAATGCTAGCTTTGCGTCAGGATTCCTCCATCTCTCCTATGGACAGAAGAACCAAGATGCAAGGCCTCCGTGCCGACTCCAGGTCCAGGATTGAGGCGGTCTTGAATGACGACCAGAAGAAGCAATTCGACCAGGATCAGCAGATGATGGAGCAGAGGATGCAAAGACGGATGCAGGGCGGCCCCGCGGGACCGGGCGGATCTCCTCCGCCCCAGTAGCCTTCGTCTCCGTAGCCGTGAATTGCGAGTAAGGATTCAGCGCAGGCGCTCTCTTGACGGGGCGCCTGCGGCCGAGCCGGTCTCCGGCAATAGGTCTCCGGCTCGTGCGACTCGCTCTCTACTTCTTTGCATCCCCTCCAATGGCGGCCACGCAGTACCTGGCTGGCACCCGGCCGACGTTTCGCAGCGTGTGTGTAACGCCGAAGGCTACATACATCAGGCCTCCCGGGGCCGGCGCTCTCCGATTCTCCATCGGGCCCGGAAGCCGGAAGGCAAAGTGAGAGAGCGCGTGGCGATTCCAGTTTTTCACCCTGCATCGTATGCGAGTTCTCAGGCGCTGGCGGTCCTTCAGGCCAACAGTTTCTCGACCGGTTGCCATTCTTTCTGTTGCGATTCCGCTACCGCGTGACAGGTGAGGTGGCCGGCAAAGGTGTTCACGCCGTCGCGGATGCTTTGATCATCGCGTATCGCGGCAGATGTTCCCAGTTGCGCCAGTTTGAGCACATAGGGGAAGGTGGCATTCGTAAGCGCGAGCGTGGAGGTGTTGGGGACGGCGGCCGGCATGTTGGTCACGCAATAATGCACCACTCCGTCGACAAGAAAAGAAGGATCGCTGAAGGTGGTCGGCCGCGCGGTCTCGACGCAGCCTCCCTGGTCAATGGCAACATCGACGATGACGGCGCCCTTCTTCATGGTGGAGACCATCTGCCGGGTGATGATCTTGGGAGCAGCGGCTCCGGGAATCAGCACGCCGCCAATCACGAGGTCGGCTTCGCGCACGGCCCGGGCGAGATTGTAGGAGTTGGAGGCGAGGGTATACACCCGGCCATTGAAGATGTCGTCGAGCTCCCGCAGGCGATTGAGATTCAGATCCACGATGGTCACTTTGGCGCCCATGCCGAGACCGACCTTCGCCGCATTGGTCCCGACAATTCCTCCGCCGATGATGCAGATATTCGCCGGCGGCACTCCCGGAACTCCGCCAAGCAGAAGTCCGCGGCCTCCTCTCTCCTTCTCCAGGTACGAGGCTCCCACCTGGATGGACATTCTTCCCGCGACTTCCGACATAGGCGTCAACAGCGGCAGAGTGCCGCTGCGATCGCGGATGGTCTCATATGCGATGCCCGCAATCCTTTTCTCGATCAGCTTCTCGGTGAGCCCAGGCAGCGGAGCCAGATGCAGGTATGTGAAGAGCACCAGGCCGTCGCGGAAGAAGACATATTCCTTCTCGATCGGCTCCTTCACCTTGACGATCATGTCCGCCAGTCCCCAGACATGGTGCGCTGCGCCGACGATCTCGGCGCCTGCCGATTGATAGTCGTCGTCGGTGAATGCGGAGAGGTCCCCCGCCCTGGTCTCGACGAGCACTTCGTGTCCGGCTTCCACCAGAGCCTTGACGCCGGCCGGAGTGATGCCAACCCGGCTCTCGTGATCTTTTACTTCTTTGGGTACTCCGACGATCATGAACTCTCCCTTAGGTTTCCGTGCGTGCGTGAGCTTTTCTTTCGATGCAGCTCGGGCCCTGATAGCTCATTCTCCTGTGTCAATCTGCGCCCGCTGCAGGCGATCCGAGTAGTCAAGGTAAACCGACTTCCAGGAGGTATAGAAATCGAGCGCCCCGGCGCCGCCTTCGCGATGCCCGTTGCCCGTATGCTTGACGCCGCCGAAGGGAAGGTGGACCTCGGCTCCGATGGTGGGCGCGTTGATATAGGTAATGCCGGCTTCAAGGTCACGGACTGACCTGAGCGCCTGGTTGACGTTCCGCGTATAAACAGCCGTCGAAAGACCATACTGGATTCCGTTGGCGATTTCGATCGCATGGTCCAGGTCTGCGCATTCGATCAGGCTGACCACCGGACCAAAGACCTCCTCCTGGGCGATTCGCATTGCCGGTTGGACGCCGGCAAAGATGGTCGGGGCAAAAAAACATCCCTTGCTGAGCGGTGCGCTGATCAGGCGCCGCCCTCCGGTCAACAGCTTTGCACCCTGCTCGAGGGCGATGCCGGTATATCGCTCTGAGGTTTCGAGCTGCGCCTGGTTGATCTGCGGCCCCATTTGGACGGCCTCGTCCAGGCCGTCGCCGACGCGAAGAGCTTCTGCCCGGCTGACAAGTTGAGTGGTGAAGTCGTCAGCGATCGATCGATGCAGGATGATCCGGCTGGTCGCCGTACAACGCTGGCCGGTCGTACCGAACGCGCCCCAGACGGCTCCATCGAGCGCCAGCTCAAGATTGGCATCTCCAAGCACGATCATCGCGTTCTTGCCGCCCATCTCGAGCGAGCAGGGTTTGAAGTTGGCGGCCGCAGTCTGCCCGATGATCCTGCCCACCTCGCTGGACCCGGTAAAGGAGATGGCCTGTACGCCGGGATGAGCGACCAGTGGAGCACCTGCGCTCGGACCGAAGCCCGTCACGACGTTGACCACTCCATCGGGAAGCCCGGCCTCCATCAGCGCAGTGACGAGGTTGAATGTGGACAATGGAGCGTCTTCGGCCGGTTTGATGACGCAGGTATTGCCGCAGACGAGGGCAGGGAAGAGCTTCCAGGAAGGGATGGCCATGGGGAAGTTCCAGGGCGTGATCATGCCGCAAACGCCCACCGGCATCCGCATCGACAGGGCAAACTTGTCGCGCAGCTCCGAAGGGGTGGTCTGGCCGAAGAGCCGGCGGCCCTCACCCGCCATGTAAAAAGCCGTATCGACCGCCTCCTGTACGTCGCCGCGCGTCTCGCTGAGAACCTTGCCCATCTCCCGCGTCATCTGGCGCGCGTACTCCTCTTTGTTTTTAAGCAGGATGGCTCCGGCGCGGTAGAGGATTTCGGCACGTTTGGGTGCGGGAACCAGGCGCCAGGTTTTGAAGGCGCGTTGCGCCGCGGCGACTGCCTCCGCGATATCTTCCTGGCCGGAGGATGGGAACTCGCCAATCACATCCTCTGCATTCGCCGGGTTGATGTTGAGCAGAGTTTTGCCGCTTTTCGCAGTCACCCAGCGGCCGTCCACGAGGTTTTGATACTGCCTGGTGTGCATGGCATTCGTCCATTCTGCTGAACTTCCGAGGATAACCCATGCGCAGCGCCGCGGAAATCAAGACGGAGAGCGGGTGCCCTAAAGGTGGTGTTATCAGTGACTCAAAAGAGTAGCGGTGCAGGAATGCAACCGTGGCCTTACAATAAGGTCGAGTCAACAAGAAAAGTCTATCTTCCATGTCATCAAACGGTTTCCAATCGCGTTCGTCGCGGGCACATGGCCTGCGTTCGCTGTTCAGCTTCTTTTCAAGCGACCTGGCCATTGATTTGGGGACCGCCAATACGCTGGTTTATGCCCGGGGTAAGGGAATCGTGGTGAATGAACCCTCGATTGTGGCGATTAACAAGAACACCGGCGAGGTTGAGGCGGTCGGCAAGGAAGCCAAAGAGATGCTGGGCCGCACTCCAGGCAACATTGTCGCCATCAAGCCGATGAAAGATGGCGTCATCGCCGATTTCAAAATCACCGAAAAGATGCTGAACTACTTCATTCAGAAGGCGCACAACCGCAAGATGCTGGTGCATCCGCGGATCGTAATCGGCGTGCCTTCTGAGATCACCCAGGTGGAAAAGCGCGCGGTCGAGGATTCCGCGTACCGCGCCAAGGCGAGCGAGGTTTTCCTGGTGGAGCAGGCCATGGTGGCGGCCATCGGCGCTGGATTGCCCATCACCGAGCCAAGTGGCAACATGGTGGTCGATATCGGCGGAGGAACCACCGATATCGCGGTGATTTCGCTCTCCGGCATCGTCTATTCGCGTTCCGTCCGAATGGCCGGCAACCAGATGGACGAAGCCATCATGAATTATCTGAAGCGCAAGTACAATCTGCTCATCGGGGAGCGCACCGCCGAGCAGATCAAGATCGATATCGGTTCGGCGTATCCCTTGGACAAGCCTCTCACGATGGAGATCAAAGGGCGCAACCTCATCGAGGGTGTGCCAAAAACGATCACGATCGACGATGGCGAGATCCGCGAAGCGCTCACGGAGTGCATTTCCACCATCATGAATGCAATTCGTGTCGCTTTGGAGCGCACTCCGCCCGAGCTGAGCGCGGATATCAGCGACCGCGGCATCGTTCTGACCGGCGGAGGCGCGTTGATCAAAAATCTTGACAAGCGCATCCGCGAGGAGACAGGTCTTCCAGTTTCGGTGGCGGATGACCCGTTGGCCAGCGTTGTGCTCGGTACCGGAAAGATGCTGAGCGACTTCCGATTGCTGCGCAAGATCAAGATCGATTGATGTCCCGGGCCCGGGTCGAACAGCTGGGTTCTGCACCCAGCGCGTGGTCATCATGGA
>DASYYO010000468.1:0-3676 GCA_035933805.1 Acidobacteriaceae bacterium
TCATCAGGCTTCTCGATGAACATCTCGTGCCCCGCTTGCTTGGCCGCGAAGCTGACGAGATCGAGCGGATCTGGCGCGACCTTTTCTTCTACGTTCACTCAACGACCGTGGGCGCGCTTACCTCGATCGCGATTGCCGCCATCGACTCCGCGCTCTGGGATCTTCGCGGCCGCAAGAAAGACTTGCCGCTTCACCGTCTCGCAGGCGGCGCGAAGGATGCGATTGAGTGTTATTACACTGAGGGCGGATGGATCCACATCGAGGACGCCCAGCTCGTCGAGGAGGCATTGCGTGCCAAGGAACGCGGATTTGGGGGGACGAAGATCAAGATCGGCAAGCCCCATCTCTCCGATGATGTGCGCCGCCTCTCGGCCGTAAGGGATAAGGTTGGCTCCGAATGGGAGATCATGACGGACGCCAACCAAGGCTTCAGCCTGAATGAGGCGATTCGGCGCGCCCGTGCCTATGAGGAACTGGACGTGGCATGGTTTGAAGAACCGATGCACGCCGACGACGTTCATGCGCACCGTCAGCTCGCTGCCTCTACCAGCGTGCCCATCGCTGTCGGCGAATCGCTCTACAGCATTTCACAATTCAAGGATTACCTGCAGAGCGGCGCATGCTCGATCGTTCAGGTGGATGCAGGCAGGATCGGCGGGATAACGCCATGGTTGAAGGTTGCGCATATGGCGGAGGCCTTCAATGTGCCGGTGTGCCCGCATTTCCTGATGGAACTGCATCTGGGGCTCTGCTGCGCAGTGCCGAACAGCCGCTATGTCGAATACATCCCCCAGCTGGACATGGTGACCTCGACCGGTATCCAGGTCGAGAAGGGCATGGCCCGGGCATCGCAGGAACCTGGCAACGGGATCGAATGGGACTGGGCCGCGATCGATAAATACGTCGTTCATCGCAAAGTGCATTCCGGCAGATAGGCGAAAGCGGGTCGCGTTTCCCGGCTGCGCTCTCCGGAAAAGCGGAATCGGACGCTAGAGCCCTAGTTTGCGGGCAAGGATACTCCGGAAAACCTGCTGCATGCTTCGAGCAGCTTCTCCTGCCGCTCCACATCGCGGGCAGCGGGGCTCGGCGGCCGCAGCTGTTTGTGATAAAAGTACTCGCCGGTAACCATCGCGGCCGGGTCATTCGCGACAGCGAGCCACACTTGCGTACGATGCGCCGCATCCAGGTCATCCGGGGCTCCGGGCCCTCCCATCTTGGTTGCTACCCATCCCGGTTCCAGCGCGTTGGAGAGAACATCTGGCCAGCGGCGCGCAACCGCAAACGCCAGAAGGACATCGTGCAGTTTGGTATCGGAGTAGGCCTGTTGCCCCCGCCATGCGCGATGTTCCCAGGCAAGGTCCTTGAGACTGGCATCGCCGCTCCGGTGCAGCCCGGAGCTCAGATAGATCAGGCGCCTGGGTCTTTGGATGAGAGCCGTCAAAATGTAGGGTGCGAGCGTGTTGACGGCGAAAACATGAGGCAGGCCGTCTTCGGTGGCCACCCGATGAGGCTCCTGATAGCCGATCCCCGCGTTATGGATCACCGCATCAAACTGGCCGAGTTTATTGACTTGTTCGGCTACGTTGCGGGTTTCAGCGATGCTCGTCAGGTCACCAGGCACTACAGTCTCGGCCCGGGGCACCGCGGCCAGAGCCTCCTGTCCTCGCTTCTCGTTGCGGGCGTGCAGCACCACGCGGTGTCCTTGCTCGGTGAGGAGGTGGGCGGCCATTCGGCCAAGTCCGTCGGAAGACCCCGTAATGAATACGCGTGCCATGATCGTCTCTCTCAAGCCTAAGATACCCGAGTCGCTCCCCTGCCGGATCTCCGCGTGCTGCATTTGTTTTTTAACCGCGCATAGGCTGCCGCTTCCTCTGAACCGAGGGTACACTCAAGTCTCCGCGCCGGCGTTAGACCGGAGCGTTCTCTAGACCCAAAGCGCGGAGAGGTCCCCGTGGAGGCGCCGCATGTCGGGAATGAATCGTTGGGCAATCACAGCAGCCGGGGTTCTCATGCAGATGGCGCTTGGCGCCGTCTATGCCTGGAGCGTCTTTCGCGTACCGCTTGCCAGGCAGTTTCATTGGTCGATCTCGCAGGTCACCCTGACCTTTACCATCAGCATCTTTATGCTCGGGGTCTCCGCCTTCTTCGGCGGACTATGGCTTAACCGGTCCGGACCGCGGGTGGTCGCTCTTACCGGAGGCTTTCTGTATGGCCTTGGGGTCTTCCTGGCAAGTCTCTCCGCTGGCAGACTCGGGTGGCTTTATCTCTCCTATGGAGTCATCGGCGGCGTCGGACTCGGCTTTGGCTACATCGTTCCCGTCGCCGTCCTGGTGAAGTGGTTCCCTGACCGGCGAGGACTTATTACCGGTTTGGCCGTCGGCGGATTCGGCGCAGGGGCGCTGGTGACGGCTCCGGTGGCCACACGGCTCATTCAGAGTGAGGGCGTGCTCAAGACGTTTGCCTATCTCGGCATTGCGTATCTCATCGTCACCATGGCCGCCGGTTTCTTCATGCAGAATCCACCCGCCGGTTGGCAGCCGAAGGGATGGACGCCCAGCGCCGCGCAGACCGCCCAGCGCGCATTGACGGACTACACGCTGGGCAACGCACTCAAGACTTGGCAATGGTGGGCCCTTTGGGCTCTTCTCTTTCTCAATACGACCGCCGGCATTTCCCTCATCTCCCAGGAGGCGCCGATATTCCAGGAGATTGCCAAAGTTAGCGCAATCGTGGCTGCCGGCATGGTCGGCGTGGTGAGCATCGGCAATGCAGCGGGCCGCGTCTTCTGGGCATGGGTGTCGGATCTCTTCACCCGCCGATGGACCTTTGCGGTGATGTTTCTCCTGCAGGTAGGCCTGTTCTGGATCCTGCCCGGGATCGCCTCCGCAACTCTTCTGACAGTTGTTTCGTTCATCATCCTGATGTGCTACGGCGGAGGGTTCGGCACGATGCCCGCCTTCGCGGCGGACTACTTCGGCTCCAAAAACATCGGTCCGATCTATGGTCTGATGCTGACGGCATGGGGCTGCGCCAGCGCCTTCGGACCGCTGCTCATCGCGCACATGCGCCAGAGCAGCGGATCTTACGCCACGGGTTTGCGAGTGATTGCGGGCGTCATGGCGGCGTCCATCCTGGTGCCTGCCATCGTGCGGCCTCCGAGGGTAAAGCCGCCGCAACCGTAGAGTCCAGGACTTCACGATATCGCAGCGGGCGGCATGGGCCTATCCTGGCCCGCCGATCGGCCGCGGATTCGGCTCCGAGGCAGTTACGGTAACGATGAGACGATTGCTTTGACCTCTTCTTCGTTGAAGAGTCGATGGCTTTCCGTGCGAACGTTGCCGAGACTCGCAATCGCGAGCGCCATTCCCGCAAGCTTTTCGTCGCTCTGGGATTTCACGATGAATAGAGTGTCATACTGGCTTCCGGCGATCGCGTAAAAGGCAATAACTTCTCCTCCCATCTTAGCAATCGTTCGCTTTGCATCCTCGACCCGCGCCGGGAGCTCTTTTATCTTCTCCACGCCTTTTTGGGTGAAGGAGAACAGAATCACATAAGTAGACATAGCAGTCTCCGTTCGTTTTTCCAGGTCCCGCAACCAGTAGAAGGGAGGCTGATTTCAAGGGCAGTGATCCCTGTCACGCTGCGGGCGGCATGGAGCCTGCCGATGTGTACGGCG
>DASYYO010000472.1:0-24586 GCA_035933805.1 Acidobacteriaceae bacterium
CGGGGCCAGCGGCGTACGCGGATTCGCTCCTGGCTGAGCAAGCGGCTTTCCCGCTTGCGCAGCGGAGGCAGAAGACGCCTGCCAGTTGCTGTCTTCAGGAATCGTTCTCAAGGCTTGCAGGCTGCTGCCTTGTCTGCCTCCGCCACTGCCTTCCTGAATGCGGCGACTGCAGGGACGTTATGCGGGCGCAGACCGTCCTTGGCGATGTACTTCCAAACAGGCGTCGAGTCGAGCGGGTCTTCGACGCCGCCTCTGTAAACAAGGAAGGAATCGTCCACTTCCCCGACCTCTGTCTGGGAATGTGGAGATGGCGGGCCCGATCCGAGGACAGGACCGCCCGACAGATTCGGCCGGGGACCATGCTGCGCCCCAATGGACACTCCATTGTCCGCAGGCGTGATCACTCCGGCACGATTGTTTTGCCGGGGATCAGGGATCGTCTGATTCACCAGACGTCCGTTTCCCTTGCGCAGCACAACAATCAAATCCGCGGTTTGCGTCCCTAAGACGGGTTGAAACCTGCCCCAGTTCAGGAGCGCCGTTTCGACATCTTTTTGGGCGACTTGATTGGCCTGGCGATCATCGACGGAAAGACCTGCATTCGGGTCGATCAGGACGGCGACGGTCTGAGCGCTCAAGACATCGCCAGGCAAAGCGGATTTCGCCTTGTCCTTGGCGAAGCCGAAGGTCACCAGAAGACTCATCGCAAGCAGAGTTGACGCGCGCTTCAGCATCCCCCGCTCCTTCGTTCCTGCGCAACCATCGTACGCCAGGCCCGATTCTGCGATGCTGGATGAACTGCCCGGTTTTATCCGGGTGTCCGTTTCCTTGCGCAGCACAACAATCAAGTCCGCGGCTTGCGTCCCTGAGATGCGTTGATTACAGATCGCTCGTCTGTAGAGAGTGCGAAGTGCGTCTGCACCATCGCAGCGAAAGGGCGCTCTCGCGCCTGGTTCATGGACGCCTGAGGAATCTCAGGTAGAACGCTCCGAATACCAGGACAGTGCCGATATTCACCGCCAGGCGTTCCCAGAACCGGCCTCTGAAGAACAGGAGATCTACACCGACTATGACGGCGGCCATCGCCAACGCGTAAAGGACCACGGCTACGTGTCTGCCCATTTCAGTTCTTCCTGCCCCAGTTCAGGAGCGCTGTCTCGACATCCTGTTGCGACTTGCTTGGCCTGTGGATCATCGACGGAAGGGCCTGCGTTCGGGGCGATCTGGACGGCGGCGGTCTGAATCGCTCAAAGCATTCGTCAGGCCCGATGCTGCGCTCACAAAAGGGCGCTTGAAGGAAAGACGCAGCATGGGCCGCCCAAGTTTCATCCCCGGCGGGCGCGGACGGCCGCGGCCAGCTCGGCCAGCAGCGTGTGCGTCTCCTTCCAATCGATGCAGGCGTCCGTAATGCTCTGCCCGTAGACCAGCGGCTTGCCGGGCACAAACTTCTGCGCGCCGGCCACCAGGTTGCTCTCCAGCATGACTCCCTGGATGCGGCGGTCTCCGGCGGCAATCTGCGCGGCGACATTGCGGCAGACGAAGCCTTGCCGGGCGTGATCCTTGTTGCTGTTGGCGTGGCTGCAATCGATCATGATGCGCGCGGGCACTCCGGCTTTTTCCATCTGCTCAGCCGTCTGGGCCACGGACGCGGCGTCGTAATTGGTCGTTTGCCGGCCGCCCCGCAAAATGATGTGGCAGTCGGGATTGCCGCCTGTAAACAGGATTGCCGATTGGCCGTTCTTCGAGTGACCGAGGAAGGTATGCGGATTGCCCGCCGACACAATCGCCTCAATCGCGATCTGCACATTGCCCGAGGTTCCGTTTTTGAAGCCGACCGGGCAGGAGAGGCCCGAGGCGAGCTGCCGGTGCACCTGGCTCTCCGTGGTGCGTGCGCCAATGGCGCCCCAGCTCACCAGCGAAGCGAGGTATTGCGGCGAGATCATGTCGAGAAACTCGGTCCCCGCAGGCACGCCCATCTCCGCCAGGTCGAGCAGCAGATGGCGCGCCAGCCTTAGGCCGTCGTTGATGCGGAAGGACTCGTCGAGATGAGGATCATTGATCAATCCCTTCCAGCCGAGCGTCGTGCGCGGCTTTTCAAAGTAGACGCGCATGATGATGCGCAGATCCCGGGAGAACTCGGCAATGGCGCCTTGCAGCAGACCGGCATATTCTCGCGCCGCCCTGGTGTCGTGAATCGAACAGGGACCGACGACCACCATCAGGCGGGAGTCTGCGCCTCGCAGGATTTCGACAATCTCATTGCGCGCCTGAAAAACGGTGGACGAAGCCTGGTCGCTGGTCGGCAGCTCTTCTTCAAGAAAAACCGGAGGAAGGACAACTTTCGTCGCCTTAATACGAAGATCATCTGTGGGATAAAACATGGGTCTTGCTTTTAATTTACCAGCGGGCGCGCCGGCCGCGTCTTTAGTGCGCCCGGGATGCCTGTGGGCACGCTAGCGGAGGGCGAGGGAGGAGGATTCTCCCAGCAAAACGCCGCTTCCCGGCGGATTGGCATCCAAGCAGACAAGGGAGCAATTACTTTTCATGCCTTTTCATAGACTTACGCGGCGGGAGCTGCTGAAGATGGGCGCTGCTGCCGGCGCGGGCGAGCTGGCCGCGGCGCTCTTGTCCGGATGCGTTGCGCGCAGCAGCCCGTCCACCTCAGGAGCCTCCGCTTGCTCCAAGCTGACCGACATCGAGCATGTCGTCATCCTGATCCAGGAGAATCGCTCCTTCGATCATTACTTCGGCAGCTATCGCGGCGTCCGCGGTTTCTCCGACCAGAGCGCGGCGTTTGAACAGTCCTACCCGGCGAATACCATGAGTGCTCCCGCCGGCAGGCTGTTGCCCTTCCACCTGGATCTGGCGAAGACCAATGCCGCCTGCACGCACGACATCAGCCACGACTGGGTTCCGCAGCATCAGAGCTGGAACAACGGCGCGATGGATGGTTTTGTCACCTCGCGCCTGCCGATCAATGCGTTGGACGCCGTGCTCACGATGGGCTACTACACGCGCACAGATCTCCCGTTCTACTACGCATTGGCGGACGCCTTTACGCTCTGCGACAACTACTTCTGTTCGGTGATCGGGCCATCCGATCCGAATCGCATTTATACGATGGCGGCTTCGATCGATCCGGCCGGACAGAACGGCGGCCCCTTGATTCAGACGCTTTCGCTCAACCGGTCGTCGTTCTTCGGAAAACTCACCCTGACGACGATGCCGGAGCAGCTCCAGGCCCGGGGAATCTCATGGAAGGTGTACTCCTCGCCCGACCAGAGCCTGAACGGCGCTTTTGCGGACAACGTACTCTCCTATTTCAAGAATTTTCAGGACACCTCGTCGCCCCTCCATCAGAACGCATTCGGGCCGATGTTCCCGGTGGATTTTCTGGCGGATGTCGTGGCAGGAAACCTGCCGCAAGTCTCCTGGATCAACACCTCTATCATTACCTCCGATCATCCTCCGGCTCCCTCGCTTTTCGGAGAAGAGACGCTCTCCGCGATTGTCAGCGCTTTGACGGCAAATCCAGCGTTGTGGGCCAAGACCGCCTTGTTTGTGACCTACGATGAGAACGGCGGCTTCTTCGATCACGTCCCGCCGGTGACAGCGCCGCCCGGCACCGCCGGGGAGTACGTGACGGCGGCCGCAGTTCCAGACCCCACGGCCGCGGGCAGCCCTGCCATTTCCGGTCCGATCGGCCTGGGTTTTCGTGTGCCGATGCTCGTCGTCTCGCCATTCAGCAGGGGCGGGTTTGTCTCGTCCGATCTCTTCGACCACACCTCGGTGCTGCGGTTCCTCGAGACACGCTTCGGCGCTGAGGTGCCGAACCTGACCGCATGGCGGCGCGCCACGGTTGGCGACCTCACCAGCGCCTTCAACTTCGCAAAGCCGGACCAGTCGATTCCTGCCCTGCCGGCGACGGTTTCGGCCAACTCGCAGGCGCTTGCGGAGTGTGCGGCGAGCCTGGCCGGCACCACGCCCTATCCGCTTCCCAGTCCTCAGGCAATGCCCACTCAGGAGACGGGAAGCCCGGTTCGGCCGAGCGGCGCCTGCTAAGGGTTGCGAACACGATTCGGGCGGATGTCCTTGGGCGGTGGTCCAGGTCACCTCTCCAGCTATCACTGCTCGCCCAGCCAGCGACGGCGTAACGAACCCATTTAAGGGTTCGTCACGCTTGCTGGAGGCGGAAGGGAAGCGCTCTGAGGGGAGGGCTGTGCCGAAGAAGCGGATTGCTCGGTACCGGGAAGCTGCCAGGTGGCGGCCAGAAAGGAATACAGGTACTGGGCCCGGTAGGGCATCTTGATCCGCGCCGTGGGCTCCGGTTTGCTGCTTGCCAACAGCCACCAGGTCAGTGGCGCCTGCGCAGGGTCAAACCCCGCGTCGCTGAGCAGATCCAGGCTGACACGGCCGCTCTGCTTCTCTTGTTCCGTCAAAATCTTCTTTTGCATCGCGACGGCCGCCAGAGAGAACAGGGGCACCCCAGGTACGAACGGGATCGCCGATCCGCTGGCTACTTCCAGAGCGGTCACCTTCTTCTCGGCTGGAGCAGAACGGAACATCTGCTTTTCAAGGGTGCACGCGATATTATCGGCCAGCAGCGCGGCGAGCTGAGAGTCGTTCTGCAGCCGCTTCACTAACTGGTAGGGCACGAGGATGATGCCGTTCGGTAACGACAGGGCATCATGCAGAGTCCTCTCATCCACAACCTGGAAACGGAACTGGATCCTGGTGGGATCATCGTTGGCCAAGGCCTTCTGATATGCGGGAATCAGCTGGTTGCCGAGAGCCTCTACCCGTTGCTGCATGGCTTTGTCCGGATAGGCGGGAATCTTCTTCGCCTTCATCCCCAGGAAGTCCTTGCTGAGTGCGCTCTGCCGGTCCTTCTCTGTAACCGCGGTGGGATCAAACTCCGTTTTCTTCTTCAGGGTCGCTTCTTTTGTTTGAACGATATTTGGGGTAAAGATCGCCGTATCCGCCGTTACCTTGCCGTCCCGTCGCTGCCTGCCCTGGTACTGGATCCAGACATTGGTCGTGACGTCTGCAGTGCTCTTCAGCGAGCCCTGGAAGGAGCTTTTCGTTGACGGCGTAATCAGGATGAGATAGCCGTCGGCGCGCACGGAGAACGCATCCGCCGAGGCGCGGGGCGGCATGCGATCGATGATGGCCAGTCCCGCGACCTTGCGTTCCTTGAAGACGTCGTTCTCGATACGGCTCGCGATGATCGTGTGCGCTCGCCTGTTCTCCTTCCCAAAGACCTGCACACTTTCACCCAGGAGCCGTTGCGGGCAGCCGGGAAGGGAGATTGCTTTCTCTCCCGACATGCTCAGGTTTATGGTCCCGGCATTGCAGAGTACATGCACGCTGTTCACGGTAAAGCTTTGCGGAGAGCCGGGATCAGTGACCAGGCCGCTCAAATCCGGAGCGACCGTCTGGGCGTTCAAGGGCAGGCCGGCGGCAAGCGCCAGTGTGCAAAAAGCTCGAAGTGACCAAGGCATGGGCTGCAGTGTAGCGAGTGCGGCGGCGGCTGGCTAGTCACGATAGTCAGCCTCACTGGTCAGGCGAATCGACGCCAGGTCAGGGCGGGTGACGCCGAGCCCCTCATCCAGAGGCTCTCAGCGAAAGAATTCGACCCTGCTCTAAACTAGGCGAGAGAGATGCTTCCAGAGTTGGTATCCGCGGGCCTGATCGCCGCCGGGGCAATGGCGGGCGGCTATGCCTATGCGGGCAATTGGCCGACCTCCCAGATCTTCGGGCGGACGCTGATCGCGGGCCGCGATCCGGCGGAGATTGCGCTCACGTTCGACGATGGGCCGAATGACCCGGACACGCCTCGGCTGTTGGAGATCCTCGCCCGGCATGAGGTGCGCGCGACCTTTTTCCTCATCGGGCGCTTCGTCCAGCAGCGGCCGCAGATTGTGCGTGCGATCTGCGCCGCCGGCCACGTGGTCGGCAATCACACGATGAGTCATCCGGTCCTGCTGTGGCAGAGGCCTGCGCGGGTGCGCGAGGAACTGGCCGACTGCAACGCGGCGATCGAGGACGCGACCGGGCAGCCCGTCCGGTTCTTCCGGCCTCCGCACGGGGCTCGCCGTCCCGATGTTCTCCGTGCCGCCCGCGAACTGGGCCTGACCCCAGTGATGTGGAACGCGATGGGCTACGACTGGACGGCTCCGCCTCCGGAGCGGATCATTCATCGCGTCGAGCGGGGCGTTCGCCGGAATCAACTCCGCCGGCGCGGGAGCAACATTCTGCTGCACGATGGCGGCCAGGCGCACCTGGGAGTGGACCGGAGCCCCACGCTGGCGGCTGTCGAGGCGCTCCTGCGCTCCTGGGCGGGAGCGAGATACCGCTTCGTTACGGCCGAGAATCTGGCGTCGAGCGCGGCGCTGTAGCAGGCTCCCAGGCTTTGGGCTAAGGCTGCGGGCTCCGCGCATGCCTGCGGAAGACAACCTGCCGCGCAGTTCGCCATCCTTCATTCAGGGCAATCAGCGACCATCCGATCCTGGGAGAGAGATGGGACAACACCGTCTCCATGGACGGATGCACGCGCAGCGCCGGGACGATGTAATAGAGCAGCGGGCTCTCGCGCAGGAGCTGGATGCCGGGGAAGTACCCGCTGCGCTGCAGCTCGTTGGGAGCGTTCTCCTCGGTACGCTGTTCACTGAGCGAGCGTACGCGGATCCAGTAGTCCAGAGCCTGCAGCGGCAGGTGGAGATCTTCATCCGCCTTCAGCTCAACCACGGCGAGGCGTCCACCCCTGGTGACGGTGAGCAGATCCAGCATGCCGCGGTCTCCGGCGGCGAAGGCGGGAACCTGGGAGTAGATCGGAGAAGACACGAGGGCGGGCTCGATTTGCGGAAGCTCCTGCCTGAGCAGCGACTCCAGCCATCCTTCCGCCTGCAGGCGAAAGAGCGGATCGCCCGCCTTTCCGGTGGGAGAGCGATGGGTGAAGAGGCGGCCGGCGAGATCCGCGAACCACCCCTCCGACGCTTCCTCCAGGGGCGTCTCGTGGACTCCAGCCCCGAAGGTGACGGTGTCCTGGCGGGCGAAGGAGTTCGGCGTAAAGCCGTGGCGCACGCGCGCAAACTCCAGCCCGTAGAGAGAGAGAGCGACCTCGTGCGGCCCCCTGGCCCGCAGGAGGACGAGGTCCTTCATCCCATCAGGCAGCAGATCCATCAGCCGGCGGATCCCTGCTTGCGCACGGTCGAGCGCGGCGCGGGTGTCGAAGGCATGGACCAGCCGCATCTTGAGGTTGCCTTCGCTGGAGGTGTCGATCTGAGCCAGCTCCTCGTCTGCCTCGGAGAGCTCGTAGAGCTCCCAGGCGCCCAGGCCGGGATGGAGCCATGCCATCCGGGCTCGCGCGGTGTCCGCGGCGCCCCGGGGCACAATCAGCTTCAATCCCCGGCAGACGGTCCTGCCGCCGCTGTTTTGCCGGTTGTGGGCCAGCCAGAGGATTCCCAGGGTCAGCGCGCCGTCGATCGTGGCCTGCGTCTCCGCCGCGCCCACGCCCAGGACGGCCCAGGACTGCTGCCCGCGCACCAGCATGGCTCGCGCATAGGCGGGCCCGAAGCTGTGTTCGAGATCCATGGCTGAGCGCAGGCTGCGGATCTTGTAATCGTTGAAGGCGCGGGTCAGCACGCGTTCGAGGAGCGCAAGGTAGTTGCTTCTGGCCATTGACCGGGCGGTTGGGGTGCGCTGATCGCGGTCCGGGACCAATTGGAGCGACTGCGGCCGCGGACTTCCCAGCTTGCGCACGAGAATTCGCAGAGCGTCTTTCCGCTGCTCCAGGCCGACGACGGTGCGCATCAGATTGCGTTCTTCCGACCAGAGGTGCAGAACGCAGCGGCCATGCTCGGTCGAGAGCGAGTAATGCGAGGCCGGCATATCGAATAGGACGCGCCCGTCGTCGAGCAGGGCAGCGCGCGGATGCTCGGCTAGGAATGCCTCAAGCGCGCGCGCCAGCTCCAATGGGCCGGCTTCGGCCTTGGCCAGGTTCAGGCTGGATGCGGAGCGCGTCGCCATGCCCCACCATCATGCGTAACCGGGCGGAGCACGGCAATCCCTCTTCCATGGCAATCCTTGCCGCGGAAAAACCTACCAATGCATGCGCGCCCGTAGCGAGGTGATGTGCGCCAGATGATGGCGGCTGTGCCAGTCGTAGACAGCCAAAACGTGCTCCAGGGTCTGCCGTCCGCCCTTCGGGTGGACGTAGCCTCGCTGCCAGTCCTCTTCCGAAAGGGAAGTCAGCAGAGCCACCCAGCGGGTATGCAGAGCGGTGAGCAGCTCCAGCGAGGGAGCGATCGGACCGGTGCGCGCGTCGGAGAGCTCCGCCCACAGCGCCTCGTTATAGGGCGTGATGGCCGGCCAGTCCTCTGTCAGTGCAAGACGCACCCGGGCGTAGGCATTCAGATGGCTGTCGGCAAGATGATGCACCAGTTGCCGCACTGTCCACCCACCCTCGCGGTAGGGCGTGTCCAGTTGCTCCGCGCTTAAGTCGTCGACCGCAGCGCGCAGCCTTTTGGGAAGGAGATACAAGGTTTGCAGAGATGCGGCGCGATCCTGGGCGGTCAACACCTCCGGCTTCTGAAAACGGCCGATGGGATAAGAAAGTCCATTGGGTTGGACGATGACGGAACTCAAGGGGGGACCCTGCCTTTCAAGCGGTACTCTCTCAGTTTGACAGAGAATTCCCCGCTCAGGATGGAATTTGAGCGCTGAAAGCGGTTACTCGGTTTGCGGGACGGCGTAATAGCCCTTGCGGACCTGGGCCTTCAATCCATCGCCTTTGACGTCCATGTCGATCTTGCGGTAGGTTCCGTCCAGCTTGGTGTTGGTCGGAGTGTAGCTGGCGACGTATTCGGTGCGCAGCTCCTGCTCGATCTGGGCAAAGGCGGCTTGCATCTTGTTGCCGTTATTACCGACGTCGATCACCCGGCCGCCGGTGGCATCGGCCATCTTCTTCATCTGTGAATCGCCGGTGTAGCCGATGGTGTACATGCCTCTTCCGTAGAAGCCCCGATCGGCGATCAGGATGACATAGACGAGGGTATTGGCCCTTTGCGCGGCTTCGATCGCGCCCTCCAGCTTCTCCTGGCTTCCCTGGTCCTCGCCGTCGGTCAGGACGATCAGCGCCTTGCGCCCGGTCTCCTGGGAGAGCTTGTCATGCGCTGCGAGAAAGATGGCGTCATAGAGCAGCGTGCCACGGGGAGTGTTGGAGGTGGGCATGGGACCTTGCCCGATGCCGGGCACGCCGCCGCCTCCGGTGCCTACGTTGATCTGCGCCTTGTTCATGGCGCGTTCGAGAGCGCGGGCGTTGCTGGTGTAATCCGACAGCAGATCCACGTTGACGTCGAAGGAAATCAGGAAGGCCTCGTCCTTGGCGCGCAGGATGCGCTCCAGGAAGGCGCCGCCGGCCTGCTGCTCCATCGGCAGCACGTTTTGCTGGCTGCCGCTGGTGTCCAGCAGTATGCCCAGGGTCAAGGGCAGATCGGATTCCGCGGTGAAGTTCTTGATCGTCTGCGGAACCTTGTCCTCATAAATCGTGAAGTCGTCCTTGGTGAGGCTGGGGATCAGGGCGCCGCGCTTGTCGTGAACGGTGTAGTAGAGGCTGACCAGGTTGACATTGACCTTGAGGGTTTCGAGCGGCTGCACCTGGTCATTCTCGTTGGGATCTCCCGCAGGCCCCTGCGGCGGCGCATCCGGCGAGGGAGCGGCCTGCGCGGCCAACGGCCGGCCATACAAGGCGGGAAAGCTGAGCAAAAGCGCCAGAGACCAGATCCACGAGCGGCAATGCATAAACCTTAGACGGCTGAACATGACGGAAGACACCTGAAGACGATCAAAAGGCCCGGTGAAACACTCGCCGGGTGCAATCTGCTACGCTGACTGAAAGACGCGTTGAGAAAGTATTCTCCTGCAGCGGTAGTTTCCGGCCGGCGGCTCGGTTGATCGGCACGTGCAGCCATTTGCTCCCTGAGCAACAGGGGAAACTGACTTTGGCGTCTATCAGACTATAGTGTATGGCAGGACCAGGTGACTGCGGTTGATTCATCCGTCCTGGGGGAGACTCCGTAGTGAGGCTTGGCGTATTAACATTCACGTTGGCGCTTCCGTTCGTCTTGAGCGGCCAGCAGCAAAATCAGAGCGTTCCGGACGCCCCGACACCGCAGACCACGCAGAGCCTGGGTGACTTGGCTTCGCACGTCACGCCCGGCCAGGGCAGCGCGCCTCCTCAGGAGACCAGCCAGGCGCCGGCCGCGGCGCCGCCCCCGCAAACCGAGGAGAAGGCCCCTCCACCCGAGGTCCCGGCACCGGGCCGCCTGCAAAAGGAGATTACGACGTTCGTTCAGAACGTCAATTTTGTCGCTCTCCCGGTGACCGTGCTGGACAGAAAGCACAACCAGGTGGCCGGTCTGACCTATCGAAATTTCCAGGTCTATGAAAACAACGAGCGCCAGCACATCTCGTTTTTCAGTGCGGATCCGATGCCGCTCTCGGTTGCGCTGGTGATCGACCAGAGCCTGCCGCAAGATGTCATGGAGAAGGTGAACGACAGCCTGGGAGCCATTCAGGGCGCGTTCACCCCGTCCGATGAAATCGCGCTGTTCACCTATTCGAATGGCGTCAACAATCCCACGACGTTTACCGCGGCCCAGGGCAAGCGGCTGCCTGCAGTTCTGGCCGCAGCCAAGCGGCCTGGGGACTACATGGACGTTCCCGTGAACGGTGGCCCATTTTTCGGCGGCCCTCAGATTAACGGCCATTCCGTAGACCCGAATCTCGAGCCGGGCCGGGATGCACGGGGCCCGGTGGTGATTATCCCCAAGGACATCCACACTCTCAACGATGCGATTCTGGAGGCAGGAAAGTCTCTGTCGACACGGCCGCATGACCGGCGCCGCATCATTTACGTGATCAGCGACGGGAAAGAGTCCCGCAGCAGGGCGACCTTCAAAGAGGTCGTGCGCTACCTCCAGGGCAACCAGGTCTCCGTGTATGGAACGCTGGTGGGAGACTCGGCAACCTGGGGCCTGGGCTATCTGGATAAATTCAAGCTGCCCCTGCTGCCGCTCTCTCCGGACAACATCCTGCCTCGGTATGTCGACCAGACCGGCGGACACCTGGAGTCGGAGTTCTCGCAGAACGGCATCGAGCGCAGCTTTGCCGATCTCGCGGCGCTCGCGCGCACGCAGTACACGATCGGCTTCTACAGCCACGTTCCGCTGTTGGACAGCAAGTTCAGGGTGATCGATGTGCGGGTCAACGTCCCGAATCTCACGGTGATCGCGGAGAAGGGCTACTATCCGACGGCTACCAACCTGAACCGATGATCTGCCATCGATGAGCGGGCCCGCGGCTGCGGCTTTGGGCTCGACTCTCCTCGCATCCGGGATTACCGTCTTAGGGCTTGTCGTCGCGGCCGTCTGGGGAGTAAGCGACTTTCTGGGCGGCCTGGCGGCCCGGCGAGCCACGCCCCTGCTGGTCGTCACCATCGCGCACATCCTGAGTTCCGTCCTGCTGGTGCTGCTGGCGCTTGGGTTCCACGCGCACGAGCCGAGCGGGCGCACCCTGGTCTGGGCAGTGATGACCGGTGTGACCGGCGGCGGCGCGGTCATTCTCTTCTACCGCGCGCTGGCGCTGGGAGAGATGGGTTCGAGCGCAGCCCTGGCGGGCGTGCTGACGGCGGCTGTGCCGGTCGTCTTCTCCTGGCTCAGCGAAGGACGGCCAAAGCTGTCGCAACTGCTGGGCTTTGCCATTGCCCTGGCGGCTATCACCCTGATCGCCTACGAGCCCGGGACGCGGGTGCGCCCTCGGGGGCTCGGATTGGCGGCGATTGCCGGCTGCGGCTTCGGCGCGTTCCTGGTCGCCTCCAAGTTCGCCAGTCAGGGCGCGGTGCTGTGGCCATTGGCGTACTCGCGTTTAACGAGCGCGGCTCTTGCGGCAGGGCTGTTGGGGGTGGCGCATCTCCGCGGGCGCCGAGCCGAGTTCGCGGGTCAGGGAAGCGGGCCGCCGGGCCTATCTGCGCCCGGCGAGGCGAAGCAAATGGCTCCGCTCTGGCTGCTGGCTGGCTCCGCCGGTATCCTGGAAGCAGCAGGCAATCTGCTCTACATGGTGGCTACGCTGCGAGGACGCCTGGACGTCGCGGCAGTGCTTTCTTCTCTTTATCCTGCGGGACCGATCCTGCTCGGAGCATGGCTGCTCAGGGAAACGGCCACGCGCATCAAAGCACTGGGAATCGCTCTGGCACTGGTGGCCGTTGCAGTGATCTCGCTTTAGGGGAAGCCCGTTCGCCGCGGAAGACTCCCCCGGCGGCATCCGGGCCCGGTAAAGGTGGTTACTTTGCTTCGGTCGTGACTTCTGCCTTCGGCGCGGGAGCGTCCTGCTTGGCCGAATCGGTCGTTCCCTTGATGCCGTCCTTGAAGCCACGCAGACCTTCGCCCAGACCCTTGCCCAACTCGGGCAGCTTGCGGGGACCGAAGAGCAGCAGAGCAACAACCAGAACGACGACGAGATGTGTAGGTGTAAGTAGTTCGCCCATGTGGAATTCCTCCGGGAGAGCCCGAAGAGCGGAAATCAACCGCCCCGGGAGACCTCGGAATCTCCTCCGATGCTTCTATTGTCGCACAGCGGCGGCACACCGGTGCGTCTATGCATAGTACGTCTAAACCCGGGTGGTTGGATGACCGGAAAGGCGGTTTCTTACATCTTTGGTTTCACGCGCAGGCGCGCGGCGGCCATCCGGTAGAAGGAGAGGAGGTCTTCCCCCGCGCCCATGGTCAGCCGGCGATAGACCTTCATCAACGGATACAATCGGGAGCCCTGGACCTCGAGGGTGGGCACAGCCGCGACTCCGCCGGGATACTGGGTCAAACTCCACTCGCCCCCGAATTGCCGCCGCAGCACCTCGCCGAAGTAGCCGCCCCAGAGCCGGGTCTGGAACTCGGGATCGTCTGCGCTCTGCCCCTCCAGAAGCGCGTCCAGAACTGCAATTGAAGAATCGCTCCAGTCCAGGCGCTTCCGATGATCGCTCCAGGCTATGCGCACCGCCTCCTCGGCGTAGGCCTGCATCATCGCGCCGATGGAATCAAAGACGGCGGCCTCCAGCTTTTCTTTGGCGTTCACAGGCATAGGGTCTATTGACAAGCCCAGACTAACCGGTTTGCCGCGCCAGGCAAAATGCAGCGCTCTGACAGGAACCCGAGCGCCATGTATCTTAGAAATCAGGTGCTACGCGGAAATCAGGTGCTAAGCGCGCGGCGATGCGGTTTTGCCGCCAAGGATCTGGCTCTCCCGGATTCCATCCATCCGGCGGAAGGCCTTTGTCGTGTGTCGGTCTGACGGGCAGAGCGGACCTGGGCGCGGTTGCCGGCAGGGGATGACCGGCGAGCCCTCAAGGTTTGGAGGTTTTGGTTGAAGGGAATTGGCGTTGCTCAATGGAAGTGGGGATCCGCGGCGGTCCTCCTGGTTTGGGGTTGTTTTCTCGGCAGCATGGCAAGGGCGCAGGCCGGTCCGCCGTCTCCCACGGTGCAGGAGGCGCCTGAACTTGAAAATCAGACCCTCCTGGGAGTCAAGTACAACAACAAGTACGAAATGTACGGAGGTCCCGCCTACTCCCATTTCAACGGCGGCCCCAGCCTGGTCGACGGCACCAACCTGGGCGGCTTCGATATTCAGGGCACCCGCTGGTTTACCCCGCGGCTGGGAGCAACGGTCAACCTGCGCGGATACTACGGAACGCAGGCGGTCGTGCCTAACCATTACGGGATCAGCGGTCCCTTCATCTTCGAGCACATGGGGCTCGGAGGACTCTCCATTCGCGGGCCGAAGAACCAGCATGCGGCGCTGAACTTCCATGCCCTGGTGGGCGCATCCTACGGCATCTTCAGCACCGCGCTCAATCCGGGCCTCGTTCCGCCGCAACTGGGAATGTTCAACAACAGCTTCGCGCTGGCGACGGCGATGGGCGGATCGCTCGACCTGAACCGCTCTCCCAAGATCGCTCTCCGCCTCTCCCCGGACTACCTGTTCACCAACTTCGGGGGCGGCCAGCAGCATGAGGTCGCCTTCTCGGTAGGTATTCTCTACCGGTTTTCCAGAGGTACGCCGGGAAGACAGCCGGCCCGTGCGGGGAAGAGAAAATAACACTGTAGCTGTGTCATTTGGGCGCCGATATTCCCCGGGTTCTCCTGCCCATGGGACGCTGACAGCAAAACGAAAAGCCCGGCATGTCTCGCAGACATTGCCGGGCTTCCTCTTTTTGTGGCGGGTTTTAGATCAGCTCGAGACCGGCAAAGAAGTAGCCGATCTCGAAGGCGGCCGTCTCCTCGGCGTCGGAGCCGTGGATTGCATTCTCTTCGATCGAGCCGGCGAATTTCTTGCGGATGGTGCCCGGCTCCGCGTTGGCGGGATTGGTGGCTCCCATCAGCTTGCGCAGGTCGGCGATGGCGTTCTCCTTCTCCAGCACCATGGCGACGATGGGCCCCGAGGACATGAAGGTGGTGAGGGAAGCGAAGAAAGGACGCTGCGCATGGACGGCATAGAAGCCCTCGGCCTGCGGCTTTGAGAGGAAGAGCTTCTTGATGGCGACGAGGCGGAAGCCCGCCTTGTCTATCTCCGCCAGAATGGCCCCGGTGTGGCCGTTGCGAACCGCGTCGGGTTTGACAATGCTGAAGGTGCGTTGGGACACCTGATGATTTCTCCTTGAGAGTGAATGCGTTGTTTCCAGTTTAGAGCAGGGAGCGCGCCGGAGGGACGCGCGAGTTCACCTCTCCGCCTGCAGTTCCCGTTAAAAGAGACTTTCAGCTTGTCGAGATGACTGCCTGCGGTGGAAAAACCGGAAGGCGGACCGGGGGCATTTCGGGTATAAGATCAGAGCGAAGCAGGGGCCATCCTTTTTCACTGAAGCTGCCATCTGCGGTTTTCAAGTTGATCCTGCTTCCAACTGGGCCGCCTGGTGGCAATTCCCGTCTGGAGGTGCTGAGATGACGGGTCGACTCCATGCAGTGCTCCTCTCCGCGATTGCCCTTGTGGCTCCCGCAACACTCCGAGGTCAGGAAGTGGTGGTTCCGGCGGGAACGATTCTGCAGTGCACCTTGAACGAGCCGAACCTGTCTTCCAAGACGGCCGAACCGGGAGACCCCGTCCTCTGCGATGCGGGGCCGCTCTACGTCTTCGGCGTCCCCGTGCTGCCGCGGGGAGCCTATCTGGAAGGTCATTTTGCCGACTTCCGCAACCCCGGGCACTTCTGGGGAAAGGGCTGGATGCAGCTTGAGTTCGACCGCATCCTTCTGCCCGGCGCGGAGATGCCTCTGGCGGCAAAGGTGAGCTCGATTCCTCATCAGTCCGTCGATTCCCAGGGAAGGATCCACGGCAAGGGCCACGCGACCCGCGATGCGGTGGAGTGGGCCATTCCCGTTCTCTGGCCGGTGAAGATCCTCACCCTGCCGATGCGCGGCCCGCGGCCCACGCTGAAGAGCGAGACCCGGGTGAACCTGAAGCTGATGCAAAGCCTCGCGATTCCCCAGAGCGCCGCGGGATTTGCCTCGGACCGGCAGCAATTGAAGCCGGGAGCCTTCCGGCCGGCGCCTGGCAGCAACGCGCCAACCGTGAATGAAGCGGTGGCCTCTCCTCCTCCGGCTGAGCCGTATGCAGCCGCACCTCCGCCGGACTACGCGGCAGACCAGGGGACGGCCCTGGTGCTCCGCAACGGCGGCGGTCTGCTGGTGAAGAATTACTGGTTCGAAGATGGGCAGAGGATTCGCTACGTGGCTTTCAATGGCATGGAGGGCCTGCTTCCGATCCGGATGCTGGACCTGGGAGCGACGGTGCGCTTGAACCGGGAGCGCGGCATTCCGTTCATGATCCGCTCGGATGGCAACTGGAACTAGCCTCTTGAATTAGCCTGAAGGGCCTGCCTGAAAACAAAAGCGCAAGGACGGGTTCCCGTTCCTTGCGCTTCTTGTCTGGGTGGGCGTTCGGTCAGGCTTTGCCGATGACTTTGGCTAACGTCTCGCCGATCGCCGCAGGGGACTGGACGACGTGGATGCCGGCGGCGGTGAGCGCCTTCATCTTGTCAGCCGCCGTGCCCTGGCCGCCGGAGATGATGGCTCCGGCATGGCCCATGCGGCGCCCCGGAGGCGCGGTCTGTCCGGCGATGAAGCCGACAACCGGTTTCCTGACATGCTGCTTGACGTAGGCGGCGGCCGCCTCTTCCGCTGTGCCGCCGATCTCGCCGATCAGGATGATCGACTCCGTCTCAGGATCTTCATTGAGCAGCTTGAGGGCATCGACGTGCGTGGTGCCGATGATGGGATCGCCGCCGATTCCGATGGCCGTCGACTGGCCAATGCCGCGCTGCGTGAGCTGATAGACGGCTTCATAGGTCAGCGTGCCGGAGCGGGAGACGATGCCGACGCTTCCTTCCTTGTGAATGCGGCCGGGCATGATGCCGACCTTGGCTTTGCCCGGGGAGATCACGCCGGGACAGTTGGGGCCAATGAGCCGAGAGTTGGACCCTTTGAGCACGCTCCAGACCTTCACCATGTCGTTGGTAGGAATGCCCTCGGTGATGCAGATGATGAGCGGAAGCCCGGCATCCTCAGCCTCCAGGATGGCGTCCGCGGCGAACGGAGGCGGCACAAAGATCACGGTCACGTTGGCGCCGGTGTTTTCGACGGCCTGCTGCACCGTATCGAAGACCGGCCAGCCCTCATGCGTGGTTCCGCCCTTGCCCGGAGTGACTCCGCCGACGACCTTGGTGCCGTACTCGGCGCAGCCTTTGGCGTGGAAGGTGCCTTCTCTGCCAGTGATGCCCTGCACGATGAGGCGGGTATTCTTGTCCACCAAAACAGACATAGCTTCTAGCTCCTACTCTCTTGAGCGTTCCCGCCCCGGCATCGGATGAGCGCGATTGGCTCGCCTGCAACCCGGGTGAGAATGCTTTTGCTCAAATGCGCTTGCTCAACCTCTCGCTCGATCCCGACCCTCCGCTGGAGCGCAGGTGCGGGCCACTCCCCTGCGCAGGATCGCCAGGGGAGCAGCGGATCTAGTGCCTTGAGGCTGAGGATTGTTTGGCAGCGGCGACCACCTTGGTCGCCGCATCCTGCATCGTCTCGCCGATGATGAAATTGAGGCCGGAGTTCTTCAGAATCTCTCTGCCCTGCTCGACGTTCGTTCCTTCCAGGCGAAGGACGACGGGCACCTTGACGTTGGTCTTTTTGGCAGCCTCAACGACGCCGGTGGCCAGGGTATCGACGCGCAGGATACCGCCGAAGATATTGATGAAGACGGCCTGCACGCCGCGATCGGAGAGCAGAATCTCAAAAGCGTGCTCGATCTGCTGCTGGCTGGCTCCGCCGCCGACGTCGAGGAAGTTGGCCGGCGAGCCGCCCGCGTACTGGATGATGTCCATAGTCGCCATGGCCAGTCCCGCGCCGTTCACCATGCAGGCGATGTTGCCGTCGAGCTTGATGTAGTTGAGGGCGTACTTCGAGGCCTCCACTTCGAGCGGATCCTCTTCGGCAATGTCGCGCAGCTCCTTCAGGTCCTTGTGGCGGAAGGTGGCGTTGTCGTCGAAGTTGATCTTGCAATCCAGGGCGAAGAGGTGATCGTCCTTGGTGGTGATGAAGGGATTGATTTCGAGCAGCGAGGCATCGGTCTCGATGAATGCCTTGTAGAGACCGGTCATGAACTTGACCGCCTCATTGATCTGCGCCGGCTTGAGGCCGAGCGCGAAGGCGAGCTTGCGGGCCTGGTAGGGCTGAAAGCCGACCGCGGGGTCAATGTAGGCCTTCACGATGGCATCGGGATCTTTCGCGGCGACTTCTTCAATCTCCATGCCGCCGGCCTGCGAGGCCATGAAGACCAGCTCCGCCGCGGCGCGGTCCAGAACTATGCCGAGGTAGAGCTCGCGATCGATCGCCGCCGTCTCTTCCACCAGCAGCCGCTGCACCTTCTGGCCCTGCGGGCCGGTCTGGTGGGTGACCAGCTGCATGCCCAGAATCTGCTTGGCGTACTCCTCGGCCTCAGCCAGCGATTTGGCGACCTTGACACCGCCGCCCTTGCCCCGGCCTCCGGCGTGGATCTGTGCCTTGACCACCACTCCCTTGGCGCCGTTGGTAAAGAGCCGCCGTGCAACGTCCAGGGCCTCTTCCAGAGTGTTGGCCACTTCGCCCCGGGGAATGGCGACGCCGTACTTCGCCAGGATGTCCTTCGCCTGATATTCGTGAATTTTCATAGATTGGTCTTCGATCGCCCTCGGGATTTTCCTGCGTGATGGGCGGCTACGCCCGCCGCAAGTGCCGGCCCAAGCGGAAGTTCCATACTAAAGGGGAGACGCTTCACAGGCAAACAGAGTGGCAGCGGGCGGAGTGCCGCAGGCAGGAAGAGGCGTGTAGCATAGAGAATCGCTGCGCTGCGTGCCTGGGGTGCGTCTTCCGGGCGTGTGGCTGGCGGCATCCGGTTATGTCAGATTTTCGCGCGATCCTCAGATACCTGGTCGAAGAAAAAGGCTCCCTCAGCGTGGAGCAGGCGCAATCGGTTGTCTCCGAGATGCTCGAAGGCGGCGTTTGCGATGCGGAGATCGCCTCTCTGCTCACCGTCATCTCCGCTCGCGGCGCCACGGCGCAGGAGATCACCGGCTTTGTGCTGACGATGCGCGCGCTCTGCCGTCCTCTGCCATTGAGCGACGAGGAGCGGGAGGCGCTGGTGGACACCTGCGGCACCGGGGGAGACAACCGCGGCACCTTCAACATCTCCACTGGCGCAGCGCTGGTGGCGGCTGCGGCCGGCGCCAGGGTGGCCAAGCACGGCAATCGCGGAATCACCTCCAAATGCGGATCGGCGGACGTTCTGGAGGCGCTCGGGATCCCGGCGGAGCTCGAGCCGGAGGCAGCCGTGGAGTGCCTGCGCGCCACCGGATTCGTGTTTCTCTCCGCACCGCGCATGCATCCGGCGTTGAAGCGAGTGCAGCCGGTGCGCAAGGCTCTGAGCTTCCGCACCATCTTCAACCTGGCGGGACCGCTGACCAATCCCGCTGGAGCCCGGGCGCAGGTGATGGGCGTGTATGCCGCCGACCGGGTGGGGGTGGTTTCGGAAGCGATGGCGCGCCTGGGCATCCGCCATGCCTTCGTGGTGCACGGAGCCGATGGCCTGGACGAGCTCACTTTGCAGGGCGAGAGCCATGTCGCGGAGGTGCGCGGCCACACGGTCCGGCTGTTCTCCATGGACGCGGCCTCAGCCGGGCTCAAGCCGGCGCCGCTTTCCGCGATGAGCGGAGGCGATGCGCGGGAAAACGCGGAGATCCTGGAACGAATCCTGAGGGGAGAGGCTGGTCCGCGGCGCGATGTCGTATTGCTGAACGCGGCTGCCGCGTTGATCGTCGCCGGGCTGGCGGAAGACTTCTTAAGCGGCGTCCCTCTCGCCGCGGCGGCGGTGGATTCCGGAGCCGCGCTCCGGCTCGTCCGGCAGCTCAGGGAGTTCAGGGACCGCCAGTCTTAAGCCTCCAGCCGGGCAGCCCGGGAATGCTATAGACAGGGCGCGAGATTTTCGGGATTGTGGATACCGGACAGAAATGGAGAGGAGCGCCATGGCCATCCCGATGCGGAAGATCGTCGCCGCCCTTAGCCTGCTCATCCTGCTGATCATGGCGGCGCCGGGGCTGCGGCTCCGGGCTCAGGAGGTCGCGGTCAACAAAGACAACCGCACCATTGCCGTCACCACCAGTGCGGACGCGACCGCAGACGCCGATACGGCGATCGTGCAGGTCGGCTTTCTGGCCTATGGTCCTGACGAGCATGCCGCGTACGCCAACGGCTCCCGGATCTCCAATGCAATCGTTCACGCGCTGACGGAGGCAGGCGTTGCCGCCGACGCCATGCAGAGCGAAAACCAGAGCATCCTCCCGGTGCAGCAGTATGCCGGGCAGGACTGGACGCCGGAAGAGAAGGTGGAGCGCAAGTTTCAGGTACAGCAGAGCTGGACGGTGAAGACCGGGGCGAAAAACGCCGCCATGGTTCTGGATGTTGCGGTGAAGGCCGGCGCCAACCAGAGCGGGCAGATCGAGTGGACGATTGCGGATGACGATCCGCTGCAGGCCAGGGCCGCCGGCCTGGCGCTGGCCCGCGCCCGGCAGATTGCCCAGCAGATGGCGCAGGGCCTTGGCGCGGCGCTGGGGCCGTTGCTCTATGCCAGCAACGAGGCTCCTCCGCGGCGGGTGGAACCGATGATGCGGTCGCTGGCCGTGGGGGGCGCGCCGGCTCCGGCGGAGAAGGTGGAACCGCTCTCGATCGCCGCCCGCAAGGTTACGCGCTCGGCGACCGTTCACGCCATGTTTGCCATTCAATAGAGGCCGATTCAGCAAGAAAGGGACGTTCACGAAATGACGAAATACGTATATCGCGATTTGCAGCCTACGGCGGAGGCGCAGGATCTTTATTGCCGTTGGCTGAGGCATCTGGACGATGAGTTCGCCCGCCACAAGGAGCCCCGGCTGCGCGCCGAGACGGTGCGCGACGCTCTGCACCAGATCTATTTAGGCCGTCCTCATGGCGGCAAGCTGAACACCACCCTGATTTCCGAGCTGCCGGGGAATGTTCTCCAGATCAGCCTCGATCCGCTGAACGTGACCCTGGAGCCGGAGTACTACGGCGATGTGGACGTGGAAAAATACGCCGAGCGCAAGCCGCTCATCTGGTTCTGGCAGATGTTCGACCGTTCGGCGCTGGGCCTGAACCATTGGCTGGGCTTCCGCTTTCGCCGGATGCTGGGCAAGCACATCTTCAAGCACATCGGGAAGAACGTGAAGATCTTTCACGGAGTCGAGTTCAGTTTCGGATACAATCTCACGATCGAAGACGACTGCACCATCCACAAGTTCGCCATGCTCGACGACCGGGGCGAGCTGATCATCCGCAAAGGCTCCTCGATCTCCGACTATGCCGCGATCTTTTCCCATCGCCACGACCTGCACGACAGCAGCGATGTGGAGAACCGGCGGACGGAGGTCGGTCCCGGAGCGCGGGTGACGTATCACTCGACGGTGATGGCGGGAGCCAGCATCGAGGAGGACGCCATGCTGGGCGCCATGGGGCTGGCCACGAAGAGTGTGCCGCCGCACGCGATCTGGGGCGGAGTTCCGGCAAAGGAGATTAAGCGGAAGCAGTAGCCGGGCCCGCGGAATGCGTGCGCGCGGGGCGCGGCGGCCGATCCGCGGCGGGCGGATTGCTCTCCCTCTCCGTGCTACCATCAGGGCGGAATCCATGCATACACCCAACTTTGTTTTGGCGGTCTTCGAGTTCGTGGTGCTGCTGTTTGCCCTGAGCCTCCATGAATCGGCGCACGCGTGGATGGCCTCGCGCCTGGGCGACCAGACGGCGCGCATGCTGGGCCGCATCACTCTGAATCCCATCAAGCACATTGATCCGATGGGCACGATCCTGCTGCCGCTGGTGGCGATGTTTACCGGTGTTCCGCTCATCGGCTGGGCCAAGCCCACGCCGGTGAATTCGCGCAACTTCAAGAAATTCGTGCGCGACGACATGTTGACGACGCTGGCCGGACCGGCCAGCAATGTTCTGGCTGCCGTCGTCTCCCTGATCGTCCTGATCGTGATCGTCAGGGTGTCGGGCGGTGGCATCGGCTTCGTGCAGGCGGTGGCGATGACCGGCGCGGGCGCGCTCGATCCGCAGACCATGGCCAATAGTCCGGTGGTCTATCCTCTGGCGCTGATCTTCTATATCGGCGTGCTCCTGAATCTTTTTCTCGCGGCTTTCAACCTGTTGCCGCTGCCGCCTCTGGACGGAAGCCACATCTTTCGCCACATGCTGCCGTACCAGTGGGTGCCGATGTATGACCGGCTGGGCATCCTCAGCCTCTTCCTGATGCTGTTCTTCGGCGGGCGCGTCGTCAGCGTCATCATCAGCCCCGTGCTCGGCTTCTTTTTCTTCATTCTGCAGCACTCGATCTGACGTTTCCGTACAATCGAGCCAGCAAACCGCAATCGACCGATGGACCCAAGAACACACTCTTCCGGAATGAAACGCGTGCTCAGCGGCATGCGTCCCACAGGCCGCCTTCATCTGGGCAACTACATGGGCGCTCTCTACAACTGGGTGCGCATGCAGCAGCAGTTCAACTGCTACTTCTTCATTGCCGACTGGCACGCTCTCACCACCGACTACGCGGACACCTCCAGCCTGAAGCAGAACACGATGGACGTGGCGCTGGACTGGCTGGCGGCGGGGCTGGAGCCGGAGCGCTGCGTGCTGTTTGTGCAATCGCTGGTGCCGCAGCACGCCGAGCTGCACCTGCTGCTCTCGATGATCACGCCCCTGGGCTGGCTGGAGCGCGTGCCCACCTACAAGGAGCAGCAGCAGCAGATCGGGGATGTGGCGGCCGGAGGCAAGGATCTGAGCACCTACGGATTTCTCGGCTATCCTCTGCTGCAGTCCGCCGACATTCTGCTCTACCAGGCCGACGTGGTTCCCGTGGGCCAGGACCAGGTGGCGCACGTGGAGCTGACGCGCGAGGTCGCCAGGCGGTTTAACAACTTCTATCCGCCGGCGGGAGATTGCGCCGCGCCGGTGCTGCCTGAGCCGCAGGTGCTGCTCACGCCCTCGCCCAAGCTGCCGGGCACCGATGGCCGCAAGATGTCCAAGAGCTACGGAAACACCATCATGCTGACCGATCCCGAGCCCGTGATCCGGCAGAAGCTCAAGACGATGGTGACCGATCCGGCACGCGTGCGGCGCACCGATCCCGGAGATCCCGACCTCTGCCCGGTCGGCGATCTGCACAAGGTCTTCTCCTCCGCAGAGACGATGGATAAGGTCTATGCCGGCTGCCGGTCGGCATCGATCGGCTGCATCGAGTGCAAGAGCTGGGCGGCGGATGCGATCGTCGCTGAGCTGCTTCCTTTGCAGGAGCGGCGCCGGCGCTTTGAGCAGAGTCCCGGGTTGGTTACGGAGATCCTTCACCAGGGCTCGGAGCTGGCCCGCGCGCGCGCCGAGCAGACCATGCAGCAGGTGCGGGCGGCCATGCATTTGATCGAGCCTGAAGAGGGAGAACGCGCCCAATGAGCGAGGAGCAGACCCCCACTGCCCCGGAGAATCCCGAACCGGAGACCGCGCACGCCGAAGATCCGGCGCCAGAGATCCAGGTAGAGCGCCAGGCGGCGCCCGCGGAGCCGAAAGAGCCCGGCAAGCCGGCCAAAGCGGAGAAGCGCGCCAGGCAGGAGAAGGCGCAGGCCAAGTCCGAGGCGGTCGAGAGCGTGTCTCCCTTCACCATCACGGTAGGCCGCGTCTACGAAGGCCCGATGGATCTGCTGCTCGACCTGATCCGCAAGCAGGACATCGATATCTACGACATCCCGATTGCCAAGATCACGGCGCAGTTCCTCGCCTATGTCGAGGGCCTGAAGCAGACCGACATCGATGCCGCGGGCGAGTTCATCTACGTGGCCTCACTGCTGATCCAGATCAAGAGCCGGATGCTGCTGCCCCGGGAGCCGGTCGAGGCAGAAGGGGAGAGTGAAGATCCGCGGCGCGAGCTGGTGGAACGGCTGCTCGAGCACGAGCGCTTTCAGCGGGCGGCGCAGATGCTGTTGCAGAAGCAGCAGATTGAGGAGGCGACCTGGACCAACCCGGCCATCCGCCAGTTCCAGGATGCGGAGGGAACCGAGCGGGAGATCGCCGCCGATACTGTTGACCTGGTGCGCGTCTTCCGCGAGATCCTCGAGCGGGCCAAGCAGCGGCCGTTTCTCAATGTGGATGAGGAGGCGGTGACGGTGGGGCAGATGCTGGACTTTGTCCGCCGCCGCATGATCATGGAAGACAAGCCGGTCCCGCTGCGCAGCCTGCTGAGAAATACGCGGTCGGAGCGCGCGCTGATCTGCATGTTTCTCGCGCTGCTGGAGATGGTGCGGCTGCAGGCCATCCTGCTGCGCCAGGACCGCACCTTCGGCGAGGTGTATATCAAGAAGCACCCGTCCTTCGACTCGGTGCTGAACGACCGTCTGACGCAGATGCGCGACGACTGGAGGTAATGCGCCATCCTCCGGAAGTGGCAGGAAGCAGGCGCGGTGACGAATGCAGGCCCTCCGCATGGGCTGCATGCCGCGCACAAAGGCCAAGCCAAAACAGAAGTGCTTCGATAGTATGAATCGAGGCGCCGTTTCACCCCGGAGCGCGTTTTTTTGATGAGTCTGAAAGCCAAAGTCGAAGCAGTGGTGTACGCCGCGGAGGAGCCGGTCACGCTGGCCCAGCTCTCCGCGATCTTTGCCGGCGATGTTCTCGAGGCCTTGGCGGCCGCGGAGGCGGAGAGCCTGCAGGCCGCCGCGAGCGGGGAAGAGGACCGGCCGGAGAGCCTGGAAGCGGAGAGCCCCGAAGCCGGGAACTCAGAAGCCGAGAGCTCGGAGCCGGCGCTATGGGAAGAGCCTTTTTCTGCCGAAGAGCCGGCGGGCACGGCCGCCGCGGCGCCTGCCGAGGAGCCGGAGCCGGCAGGCGAGACCCAGGGCTCGCCCGAGGCAGCCGCGGCCGCCCCGGAGACGGACGAGAAGAAAGCGGCGCGGCAGCGCGACCGGCGC
>DASYYO010000001.1:0-23485 GCA_035933805.1 Acidobacteriaceae bacterium
GCTGTTCCCCGACCTCGGCGGCCTGGCGGCGCATATTTGCTATCGCTGGCAGACCTATTCAAAGTGAACCTCGCAAAACCGAGGAACGAATGCGGAGCCTGTGCGAATTCGGCAAATTTAGGTAGCACCTCTTCGAATCGAATCGGAGTTGTCGGCCAAGTGGCCCAGCTCTCCGGCTGCAACCAGGACGGAGGGTGCCCCTCGATAAGGTCGAAGGGCACCCGTCGCCGTTGGCGTCATAGTTAGATCTGGGCCACCCGCCGTATCCCACAGCGCGTCATACTCATCGATGGCGAGCGTCTGACAGCTTTGATGACCGAGCACTCCGTAGGTGTCCGGTCGAGCCGCATGATCGAATTCAAGCGGCTCGATGAAGACTTTTTCGCTGAGGAGTGAGTGGGTCATTTTGATTTCGGTTCTGAGGGTTGTCCTGGAAATCGCACCACCCGCTTTTACGCCACTCCTATCTATCTTCATTCCTCACGTGAGCCCGTGCTTTTCCATGCGGTAGATCAGGGTGCGCCGGCTGATGTCGAGGTACTGCGCGGCGTGCGTCTGGTTGCCGCCGATGCGCTCCAGCGCGCGGCTGATCAGCTCCCGCTCGATGGCTTCCAGGCTGACTCCCTCCTCGGGCAGGTCCAGCCACAAAGCCGCCGGGTTCGCCGAGGCGCGCTGCAACTCCTCCGGCAGATCCTCTTCCGTAATCAGGTCGCCGGAGGCAAGCACCAGCAGCCGCTCCAGAACGTTTTCAAGCTGGCGGACATTGCCCGGCCAGCGATATGCGGTCAGCCGCTGCAGCACGGTTCGGGAGAGGCGTGCATTGCTCAATCCATGGCGCTCCTTTGCCTGCTTGAACAAGGCGTCGATCAGCTCGGGAATGCCTTCGCGGCGCTCGCGCAGCGGCGGAATCTGCAGCGGAACCACGGTAAGCCAATGACGGAGACCACGCTGACGGCGCGATGGCCGAGCGCCCAGTGCAGCATGAGGCCGCCACGGAGATTTACGAGGGAGAGCGCCGCTTTCAGGCCATCGTGCGGCTGCCGGCGGCGGTGCGCGACAGCGCGCAGGATATTCGCGACCTGCAGATCAGCTCGCCCGACGGCCCGCGCATCCCGCTCAAGGAGCTGGCGGCTGTGCGCGTCGTCGAGGCCCCGCGCTCATCAACCGCAGCATGGGCAAGCGCCGCATTGTTGTCGGCGTCAACGTGCAGGGCCGTGACCTCGGGGGCTTCGTCGCCGAGCTGCAAGACAAGGTCGACAGGGAGGTCAAGCTGCCGGCGGGCTACTTCATCGAATGGGGCGGCCAGTTCCAGAACATGGAACGGGCCCTCCATCACCTGGAGATCATCGTGCCCGTCACAATCGCGGCGATCTTTTTTCTGCTCTTCGTCCTCTTCAAGTCTCTGCGCTTCGCCGCGCTCATCCTTACCGTGCTTCCGCTGGCCTCGATCGGGGGCGTGCTCGGCCTCTTTCTCTCCGGCGAGTATCTCTCCGTTCCCGCCTCCGTAGGATTTATCGCGCTCGCGGTGCTCAATGGAATCGTGCTCGTCTCCTCGATCCGCAAGCTGCGCCAGGAGGGACTCTCGCAACAGGCGGCGGTGCGCAAAGGCGCTCGCCTCCGCTTCCGTCCCGTCATGATGACCGCGACGGTCGCCGCCCTGGGGCTGATCCCGTTCCTCTTCGCCACCGGGCCCGGCTCCGAGATCCAACGGCCCCTCGCCATCGTCGTCATCGGCGGCCTGGTCAGCTCCACCGGGCTCACGCTGCTGCTCGTGCCTGTCGTCTACGGATTCTTTGAAGGGAAAAAGCGGATCGACCTTCACGACCTCGACTTACCATCGTCATGGCTGCGCCTCAGCATTCTTGCTTCTACAGGCGTCGGCCGTAAGCTTCCCGTTCGGCACGTAGTGAAAATAGGTTTCGTCATCCTGAGAAACCTTGTTGAACAGGAAGACGATCCGAGCCCGCGACTGCATGGTGTAGTGATGAGGCAGCCAGATCTCCGGGGTAACAGGGCTCACTTCCAGGCCGAATCTCGTCCCCGGCTCCACTCGCGCCAGGAAACCCGCGATCGAAACGGGTTGGACTACCTGCGCCTCCACCTTGACCCATTGCGCCGAAGACTGCTCGATCCACAAGCGCCCTTTCATCCCGGTCAATACCTGCGTCTCCATGCTCGGCGGATCATAGCTGGGCCGAGGCGTGGCGTCGAACATGTACACGGAATGCGCACCGGCGGTCTCGGAATCGACGAAAGTGAATCTCATGGCCTGAGTGAGCTGCGCAAGCAATTGCTGGTCCTGCTGCCGCTCCTTCTGGTATTGCGCGACGCGTTTCGCCTTCTCCTGCTGACTCTCGCGGGCGCGTTTCTGCCGCGCCGCGGCCAGCCTGGCCTTCTCCTGCGACTCCTGCGCGGGCGGGAGATCCTGCCCATTGAGTTGAACCAGGCGGTAATACGGAGACCCTTCGATCATGAAGACCGCCGATGTACGAGTGCCATCCTTGGTCTTGTCCGTCTCGCAGAAGTCGAACTCCGGAGCATGCTTCCAGTTCGTCTGCTGCACCTGGGCCGAACGGCGAACGAAGTCCCGGGTCTGTGCCGGCGTGAGCTGGCCGAGACCGCCTGCGGGAAAGAAGCAAAGGACGAACAGGAGCAGCGTGGATGGCCGGCCAATCATGGGTCCTCGTTTGTATTCGGAGTCCTAAAGCCGCCAAAGAGTTGCTAGTTGGCGGTTAACTCCTTCTTACTACAACAAGATAGATGAGCTGCGCCGCTTGCCGGCGCCGGGCTGCGGCTGCACGGTGGCCTTGTGCGCGGTCCCGATCGATGCTTCAATCTGTTTCAAAGACCTGGTCCTTCTGTCAGCGATGCCGCCTCCCAACCCCAAATTGCTTGAAGCTCTGGAGAACAACTGGCAGGCCGAGAAGTCCGGGGCCTGCACCTACCGAACCCTGGCCGGCCGGGACCCCGATCCGGTGCGCAAACAGAAGCTGCTGCATCTTGCCGAAGCGGAAGAGCACCATGCTGCCCTTTGGGAACAGCGTATCCGCGAACTCGGCGCGCCCGCGCCCCGCTACCGGGGAAGGCCAACGGGGGAGGCGGACAGCCTCCAGAACCGGGTTGGCGGCTCCGGACTGGCCCTTCGCCGGCTGGAGATTGAGGAGAGCCGTGACATCGCCCGCTATGGGCGTCAGATCAAGGAACTCGGCGATGAGCCGAGCGTGGCCATCCTGCACCAGGTGCTCGAAGATGAGCGGGAGCATTACCGCGTCCTGAGCAGCCTGATCCGCCACGGCGGCGTGGATCGCTCCGCGGCCGATCCGGCAGCCATGCTGCAGGACCTCCTGGACAAGCGGGATCATGGCCGCCGCCCACCCGCGGGCTGGATCGGCGACGCCATCTACGGCGTGAACGATGGGCTCGGCGCAATCTTCGGCATCGTCTCCGGCGTCTCCGGAGCGACGCTGGGAAACAGCAAATGGGTCCTTCTCTCCGGACTGGCCGGAATGATCGCCAGCGCTCTCTCGATGGGCTCGGGCGCTTACCTCGCGGCGAAGAGCGAGCGCGAGATCTACCAGGCCGAGGTCGCCCGCGAACGGGAGGCGATGGAGATGAACGGCGCGGAGGCCCGCGAGCTGCTCTCACTCTATTACCGCGTGAAGGGGCTTCCCGTGGAGGACGCCGATCATGTGGCCGAGGAGCTTTCAAGAAAGCCCGAACAGATGCTGCGCGCGCTCGCCTTCGAACGGCTCAATACCACTGAAGAGGCGCTGCGCGATCCCTGGACTGCGGCGATCTCCGGCGCTCTCTCGACCGCCCTGGGGGCGTTCATCCCCGTCATTCCTTTTTTCTTCGTCAGCGGATATACCGCGGTCGTCATCTCCGCCGTCGTCTCCCTGCTGGCGCACTTCCTGGTAGGCGCGGCCAAGTCCCTCATCACCGTCCGCTCCTGGTGGAGCAGCGGCTTCGAGATGACTGCGGTCGGCGCAGTCGAGGGCATCGTCACGTACGTCATCGGCCTCGGCCTGGGGCGCCTGGGTCCATAGCTTCGCCGTGGATGAGCCCTTGCCGCCGCGGCTCCTCCTGCAATTTCCGTTGACACGCCGCGGCAGGATCGCCTACGCTTTCCACGCCGAGCGAGATGGGAGCTGAGGTTGGCTCGACCCGGCGCTCCTTTTGGATCCGCTCCCGAGCGAAGACGGGAGTCTCCGACCCACCTTGAACCAGACCCCGGGATTCAACTTGAGAGGAGAATCGGAGTGTCTATCTGGCGCAGTCTGTATGTAATCGTGGCGGTTTCCTGCCTGTGTTTCGAACCCTTTGCCGCGCGTGCAGCCTCCCCGGGCTACGATGCGATTTACGTCTTCGGAGACAGTTACTGTGACGTAGGCAATATCTATGCGGCGACGCACGGCCAGATTCCCCTCTCCCCGCCTTACTTCCACGGCCGGTTCTCCAATGGGCCGATCTGGGTTGAGCATGTCGCCGGAGCCTGGGGCCTGCCCATGCAGCCCTCCCTGGCCGGAGGCACGGACTACGCCGTAGGCGGCGCCTGGGTCACGGCCCCGCAGGTCACGCCGCTGGGAACCATCCCCAGCGTGCCGCAGCAGGTGGCGCTGTACCTGAGCCAGCACGGGCAGCATGCCGATCCGAACGCGCTGTACATCCTCGAAGGCGGAGGGAATGACATCCTCGGAGCGAGCGGGGGCTCCGCGCAGTCGCTCGGCTACCAGATCGCGCTGGGCATCGCGGGAAGCGAGTTGCTCCTGCGCCGCGCCGGCGCAGAGCACTTCCTGATTCCCGATCTGCTGGATGTGGGCCAGTTGCCGGCCGCCAGGGCGAATGCCGCGTTCGCCACCGCGGCCTCCCAGGCCGCGAACCGGGCGCTCGACCAGTTGCTGAAATACGAAGGGTTTCTGGAAGACGTCGAGATCTATCGCCTGGACGTGTTCAGCCTCTTTCACGACGTAGCGGCGGACCCGACCCACTTCGGCTTCACCGATATCACCAACCCCTGCCTGAACCCCGCTCCCTGCAGCGATCCCGATCACACGCTCTTCTGGGACGCGGAGCATCCGACGGAGTTCGGGCATGCCTTCTTCGCCGTGGCAGTCGAGGCGAGCCTCGGCCACGACCGCCTGCGCCATCATCCGGATTAGCCGCGTCTTTGCGTCATCCGCCATCGGGCAGGGAACCGGCGTGCGGCTGCTGCGCGGCGCTCACGGTTTCCGCCCGGGCCGTGCACGGGTAATCCCCGCGCCGCGTGCGCGTAACTCGATTTGGGTGACTATTCCTTCAGGCTTCCCCGCGCGCGATTCCGCTATCTTAATTGCAGAGATGCGAGCGGCCTGAAAGGGCTCCTCGCATGCAGATCTGCGCCGCTCAGGGCGAGAAGGTCAAAGATGCTGATCGAAGCGCTGGCGGCGATCGTCTTCCACGAGGCGGCTCATATCCTCACCGCCCTTGGACTCAAGGTGAAGGTAAAGAAAATCGGCGTGACCTGGAAGGGGCCCTACGTCCAGCGGGAGAGTGGAAGTTCGCGGCAGAACTTCGCCATTACCCTGGCCGGCCCCATGATCAACCTCCTGCTCGCCACGGTGTTTCGGCATCTCGATCCTGCGTTTGCGCTGGTCAACGTTGTACTCGGCGTGTTCAACCTGCTGCCGATTCCCTCCTCCGATGGGAGCCGCCTGCTCAGTCTTCTCTTGAGCGGAGAGCTTCGTGCTCCCGCCGCTCCAGCGGAATTGAACGTCGAGAAGACGGCCCCGCACTCAAACGCCGCCTGATCTCCCCCTTGATTGAGACTCTTCGATCCGGGCGGCCTGGTTGATCAGATAATTCTGTTCCGGAAGACTGGTCGTTCTGGCCGCGGCCATTCGGTAGTGTTCTGCCGCCCTCTCCATCTCTCCCAGCATCTCAAACAGATGGGCGCGCACCGCATCGAGCCGATAATGCCCGGCCAGCCGCCCGTCGCTGTCCAGCACCTTCAGGCGCTCCAGTCCGCGCGCGGGTCCGTGCACCATCGCGAGGGCAACGGCGTGGTTCAGCGTCACCACGGAGCTGGGCGCGATGGTTTGCAGCAGTTCGTAGAGCGCCAGGATCTGCGGCCAATCCGTCTCCTCGGTGCTCGCCGCCTCATCATGAACCGCGGCAATCGCCGCCTGCAGCTGGTAGAGCCCCACGGCTCCGGTGGAAAGCGCGCGCGTCAGAAGCTCCGTGCCTTCGGCAATCTCAGTCCGGTCCCACAGGCTCCGGTCCTGTTTGTCCAGAGGGATCAGTTCCTGGCACGGCCCGGTGCGCGCCGCCCGCCGCGCGTCGGTAAGAAGCATCAGTGCCAGCAGCCCGGCGACCTCCGCGTCCTCGGGCAGCAGAGCCCGCGCGCTGCGCGTCAGCCGGATCGCCTCATGCGCAAGATCCAGCCGCTGCAGCCGCGCGCCGATGCTGCTCGCGTATCCTTCGCTGAAGATCAGGTAGAGCACATGGAGGACAGCGGGCAGCCGCTCCGTGCGCTCCTGCGGAGCCGGTGCACGAAAGGGAATCCTAGATGCCCGGATGCTCTGTTTCGCGCGGCTGATCCGCTGCGCCATGGTCGCCTCGGGAACCAGGAAGGCGTTGGCAATCTCCGCCGTGGTCAGGCCGCCCACCGCCCGCAGTGTCAGCGCGATCGCTGAGGAGGGGCTCAGTGCCGGGTGGCAGCACATGAATAAAAGAATCAGCGTGTCGTCGGGATCCATCTCCGCCTCGATCTCCGCCGGCGCGATCGCCGGCTCCTCCTCTGCAATCGCGGCCTCCCGCTGGCGGCGCGCTATCTCACTGCGCGCCATGTCCGTCATCCTTCGGGATGCCACCTGGATCAGCCAGCCGCGCGGATTCTCGGGAATCCCCTCCCGCGGCCACTGCCGGAATGCGGAGAGCATCGCCTCCTGCACCGCATCTTCGGCCGAGGAGAAGTCGCGAAAGCGCCGGGTGATCACGCCGAGCACCTGCGGAGCCAGCTCGCGCAGCAGGTGCTCGGACTCCGCGTTCCATGCCTGGGTCATCCGGGGCTCCCTTTAGAGCATCTCTGGAGGCGGCCCGCTCATGATCGGGCGTACTTCAATGGGCATGTTCAAGGGCGCGCCGCCAGGACCGGGTGCAGCCGACGCCCTGGCGGCAATCCCAAATGCCCGCTCTGGACTATCGACATCGACAATCCAGAAGCCGGCGAGAAACTCCTTGGATTCGGGAAAGACCCCGTCGGTGACCGGCAGGCCATCCTTGCCGGCCCGCACCACCTTTGCCTGATCGGGAAACGACAGCCCCTCTGCGGAGACCAACTCTCCACGTTCGTGAAGCTCCCTGTTGAGACTCATCATAAAGGCGATGTGCGCCTGGAGGTCCTTCTTTGGCCACTGTGGCACCCCGTGCCCGGCCTTCATCGTGTTCATCATAAGAATGAATTTCATCTTCTTCTCCTGTTTGCCACGGTTGTGATGATCGATTGCCATGATTGGCTTGATCGGGAAGGGGCGGCCTCTCCGCGCTGCCGTCAGTTGGAACCGCGGGCTGAGTTCGCTGTCTCCGCCGGAGCGTTCGACCGGATATCCGCGAACTGCCTGACTTCAATCGGCATGTTGGTCGGAATTCCCCCCGGTCCGGGCGCTGCCGCGATCCGCCCCGCAATGGCGTAAGCCCGCGCGGGAGTGGCCACATCGACGATCCAGTAGCCCAGCAGGAACTCCTTCGACTCAGGGAAGACGCCGTCCGTGACCGGCATTCCATCTTTCTCCCCGCGGACGAATCTGGCTTCCTTCGGGTCGGCCAATCCCTGGGTGGCGACGAACTCGCCCGTCTCCACCAGTTCCTTCACCAGCGTTCTCAGGGCCTCCATGTGTGTATCGCGGTCGCTCGGCGCCCAGGTGTGGTACCCGGAAACACCCGCTTTCGTGCTGGACATCAGCAGGATGTATTTCATGGCGATTTCTCCGTTCTCGTTTTTCTCATGCGGTCCAAATTCTTCCAACCCTCTGCCCCGGGTTGCAATATCCTCGGGCGCCGGACGTGTCGTTCGGCACCCGGCCTGCGCTTTCATCCGGTAGTCGGAGCAGGCATGGCTGTTCTCGACATCTCCTCGCAAAATTTTTCCCAATAAAATCCGGAGCCGCCGTGTCGAGTTTGCCCGGCCGGAACCGACATACGAGTGGAGGGTGGGCAATGACGACGAGCGATGCTGTGGTAGATGTCAGCCAGGATTGGCTCCAGGCCTGCGACGTTCAGGAGCATTTCATGCGAAGTCCGGCGCGAAACAACGGCCGCGTGGACTACAGCGCATGCTGCCGGCAGATGCGAGCCCTCGGCGGCGACTGCTACGACTTCACCTCCCTGGCGGATGGGCGGCTGGCGATGCTCGTGGGCGACGCGTCAGGAAAGGGCATAGCCGCCGCCCTCATGATGGCCAGCGTACAGGCATCTCTGCGGACCGCGTCCGTCTTTACCGGCGCTGATCTGGCCGCCCTGCTCCGGGTCGTGAACCTTCAGGCCTGCGCCTCGTCGCTCGACAGCCGCTATGCGACCCTGTTCTACGGCGTGCTGGATCGGGAGGCGCACACGCTGCGGTATGTGAATGCCGGCCACAATCCTCCCGTGGTCCTTGGGCATGATGGCTCTCTTGGCTGGCTCGCGCCGGGCGGACCCCCGGTGGGCCTGTTCGCCGGCGCAACGTGGCAGGAGCGCGTCGTCCATCTGCATCCCGGCGACATGGTCCTTGCTTACACCGATGGCGTAACGGAAGCCTCGGGCCTGTCCGGCGAGGAGTGGGGTGTGCACGGACTCCTCCAGGCTGCGAATACCCGGAGGAGCCAGTCGGCGGACGACCTCGTTCAGTCGATCCTTTGCTCCATGGATGATTTCTCCGGAGGTATCCAGACAGACGATGCCACCGTGGCCGCTCTACGAGTTCTCTGACACGCTTGCGAATTTAGACAACCATGCTATGCGCAACCGGCAGCATGGACCCTCGATCCTGCTCTTGAAAGCCGTTTGCTCTCCCCACGAAGGGTGCCCGATGGCCCACGGCTCCGAACCACCCAAATACGAGTGACGCAAGACAAGCGAGATAGAGAGCTTATCGAAACCGTGCTGCATGAAACCATACCAATGGAGGGCGAAGTGGCATTCCAGGTGGGCGAACAACGAGTGCACTTGCATGCGGGAGAATCCGTCGTCGGCCCTCGCCGTGTGCCGCACACATTTTCCTCCGTGGGCACGAAGCCCAGCCGGATGATTATCGCGTTTTGCCCTGCGGGCAAGATGGAAGAATACTTTCGTGACGCTGAGATAGCCGGGGCGCACGCGAATGACGCGGAGTTCCTGCGGCGATATGAGCTGGAGCGTGTGGGCCCATCTCCGTTCTGGACGACGCAGTCCTCCTGATATTAGAGCCAGATTGCGCGCACGGCGGGACAGTTCTTCGAGTACGGCCCCCACTCGTAAATCGCGATACGAGCTGGCACTCCTTGGGGTCATGGGGCCACTCCGGCCGAAGATGTTGCCGATTCACGGCTCTCCCTCCGCTGAGGTCAAGCTCACCCACAAAGATTTTGGGGAACGAAACACTGATCCGCCCTGCCATTCCACAGGGCTCGCCGGGGTCACAGATGCAAACCGTTGTATCAGGGGATGGGTGATCGCAGCCGCTGCCATGCGAATCAGGCCGGCGCCCACACAAGCGTGCGTGCCGGCCCCCAATGCGAGATGTCCAACATCGCGGCGCGTCAGATCAAGCTCTTCTGGGCAGGAAAACCGGTCAGGATCGCGGTTTGCCGCAACGATCCTTAGAATTATGCGCTCGCCTTTGCGGATGGAAACGCCATTGAGATCGATGGAGTCCATGGCCCTCCTGGCGAGAATACGTACAAGTCCGGCGCGGCGCAGCAGTTCCTCAATTGCCTGCTCCACGAGTCCGGGCTCTTGATGAAGGAGAGTCCATTCCGGCGGAGATTGCATCAGGGCGAACCATGCATTCCCAAGTATGCAGGGCATCGTTTGCGAGATCGCTACGAATCCGGAATTGCGCAGGGCCTCCGGGCCGGAATGGAAGTGACTCCGCAACCCGTTGTTGGCGGATTTCGCGGGATCGCGGAGATCTGGATCGTAGGGCTCGGCGGCGGCGGCTGATGCCTGCTGAGCCTGTTCACAGATGGATTCGGCTGCGCATCTTGAGATGCCCGTCACCATCGCCGCCAAAGAAAGACAAAGTGGCCGCGCGTACTCATTCATGAGCTCGACCGGCTCTCCGACGGGCAGCCTCCCCGCCAGGAAGTGGGCTTCGGGATCTATTTGCCCACGCCAGGCGCGCAATTGTGCAGGAGAGAGCGCATCCATCGCCTCGGATCGCATCTTCAAACCGCCGCTCTCGTCAGGTGGCTCCCAGCTGTTCTTGCTGCGGGGGCTGACCGGTGCGAGGCTGGAGGCGCGGAGAGCAGCCAGAACATCTGCGTACCTGCTCAGCACCCAAGCTCCAAGATCGCTGTCAAAGTAGGGAGCTTCAATCTCTGGTGGAGATGGGGAATCGAGCTGATCTCCGCTCCATGCGGGTATCGAAGGATTGTCTCGTCTGGCATGCATTGTGTGCACCGCAACTTTTCGACGAGTGTATAGCAGCAGTCGAATCGAGTTGTCACCAAAATGTCAAGCGTCGAGCCCTCGCAGCGCCCCCGTTCTGCTCATGCCCATCGAGATCGTTTCCAACGAGTCGAAGGCGGATAGCAAAACGAAGACTTGAGTGCCATCCCTGTCACGCCAGCAAGTCACACGTTTGACGATACAAGTGACAATCTAATGACAATTGTGTGACGGTGGTCTGACAAATCCGGACGCCAAATGGGACACACTTTTTGGGTGTGCTGTGAGAGCCGGCCTATGGCGAAATCTACTTCCCCTCCCAAGAAAGTGGTGTTCTTCTTCCCATCGTTTGCGAGCTCCGAGGCGACCGCTCCACTCGGAGTGTTGGCAGTCGCCACGCCGTTGATCCGCGCGGGATATCAGATCACCCTCATCGATTCGACGATCACGCCGGATTATAAGAAACGTGTACTGGAAGAGGTTCGCGACGCAATCTGCCTCGGCATCTCGCTTGTCACCGGCCCCATGATTCGCGAAACGGTCGAAATCGCGCGAGCGGTCAAAGAATGGCATCCGGATTTCCCAATCATTCTCGGCGGCTGGCATCCCTCCCTGCTCCCCGAGCAGACCTTGCAGGCCGAATGCGTTGACTATGTTGTACGCGGACAGGGGGAAGATGCGCTGCTGGAGTTGGTCCAGCATATTGAAACCAGATCCGCTCCCGACCTGATCCCGGGGATTGGTTTCAAGCGCGGCGCAAAACTCATCCTGACGCCGGAGCGGCCGCTTAAGCCGTTGATAGACATGCCTCCGAAGGCATACCATCTCGCGGACTTCGATGCCTATGAGCGTGGCTGCGGCAGAAGATGGGCCATGTACACGTCGAGCCTGGCTTGCCCTTTTAACTGTGCGTATTGCACCAACGCAGGGGTGTACGGGCGAAAATGGAACGCCCTGCCACCTGAGCAATTCGTGGAAGAGACCGTCGACCTCACGAGGCGCTATCGCCTCGAAATGCTCTGGGTGGTCGACGATAACTTTCTGGTCGATCTGGACCGCGCACGTGGCATTGCTGAAGGACTGGTCCGGGCAGACTCACAGTTCAAGTGGAGTATTCAGGCGACCACAAATATGGTCGCGCGGCTCTCCCCTGAGGACCTCAAGCTGTTGAGGCGCGCTGGGCTCCACCAGGTCTGCCAGGGGGTGGACTCGGGATCGCCAAAGATTCTCCAATTGATGAACAAGACCTTTCAGGACTTCGATCAAATCTACGAGAGCGCTGCTCGATGCCTCTCCGCCGACATCCGCCCTTCCTTCAATATCATCTTCGCGTTCCCCGGAGAAGGCCTCAAGGAACGGAGAGAGACGGTCAGTTTCATGATGGATGTTTGCCGGCGCTTTCCGGGAGCTGAATTCTGGACCAACATATTCACTCCCTATCCTGGATCGCCGATCTTCGAGCGTTGCGCCGAACTTGGCATTGAGCCGCCGAAGAGTCTTGAAGCGTGGGCCGATTTCTTTCCGCGCTACACCAAGCTGCCTTGGCTCAAGGGGCGCGACCACGAGCGGCTTCAGGTCATGCGCGAATATCTTCGTATTGCATTCCATAGAATCCCCATCGCGGCTGATACTCGCGGACCGATCACACGAATTCTTCAGAAAACAATCTCCCTGCCGGCCCGGTGGCGCCTAGACCACGATGTCTACAAGTATCCCATTGAGATATGGCTAAATAACAACCTCAAGAAACGGGTGGCTGCCAGTAAACCCGCAGTCGATGCCAAGAGGCTCGCCAACACACCGGCGGAGGCAGCATGCTGAAACCTGGCAAGGTAGTCCTCTTCTACCCGCCATACGACGGCCCTCCGCTTGGCGCGCCGCTTTCGCTGCTGTCCCTGGCCGGCACCCTGCGGGAAGCCGGCTTCGAAGTGGTCCTGATCGACGCCGCGATTGAACCACGGTATCTGGAGCGCATCGCGCAAGAATGCAAGTCAGCGCTATGTATCGGTATCTCCGTGCTGACAGGTCCAATGATTCGGGGCGCAATCGAAGCGGCAAACTTTGTCAAAACCAATACACCAGGAGTTTGCGTCGTTTTTGGAGGGTGGCACCCCACGCTCTGTCCCGAGTCGACGCTCCGAGAGCCCTATGTGGATGTTGTCGTACGGGGACAGGGTGAAATCACTATCGTCGAACTCGCGGCCGCGCTGGCTAACAAGCAGCCCCTCGACCTGATTGCAGGCATCTCCTGGAAGAAACAGGGACGGCTGATTCAAAACTTCGAGCGACGCGTTCAACCCGTCGACACTTTCGCTCCGCCGGCCTTCGACATGACCGACTTCGAAGCGTATGAACGTGTTTCCGGCAAGCGCGAGCTGGCATATGCAACGAGCGTAGGTTGCCCCTATGCGTGTAATTACTGCACCGATATGGTCGTGTACAAACGCCGCTTCAACGCCTACACGGCCGAGCGCGTCGTCGCGGAACTTACCAGCCTCGTCCTCCGCTATCGCATCACACACGTCGCTCTTCTCGATTCCAACTTTCCCGTTGACTTGAAACGCGCGATTGCAATTGCCAAAGGCATACGCGACTCCGGGGTGAAGTTCACCTGGACCTTTCAGGCATCCACGGACTTTATCTGCCGTATGAGCCAGGAAGATGTTCAGTTGCTTGCCGACAGCGGCGTAAGTCACATGGGATTTGGGACCGAGTCCACTTCGCAGGCTGTGCTCAAGCTAATGAACAAGCGTCACCAGCGAGTGGACGAGATGTACGAGACCGCGCGCAAGGCCACCCTCGCCGGTATCCGCATCACGTTCAATCTGATCCTGGGTTATCCGGGCGAAACGGAATCCGACAGGCTTCTCACTTTTAGAACCATGAGCGACATTGGACGCCAGTTCAAGAACGTGCGCTTCTCGCCGAATATCTTTACCCCCTACCCAGGCATTCCCATATGGCCGCAGCTTCGCGACCTCGGCGTCGTCGAGCCCCAGACTCTGGCGGAGTGGATGACCATGCCGCTGGGCGCCAACCTGTTGCCCTGGCTAAAGGGCCGCGAACTCGCACGTCTCGACCGAATGCTCGGATACTTCCTTTTACTCAACCAGATACGCCGGTCTCAGAGAACCTCAGCCGCTCAAAAGCTCACCAGCTTTCTTATCCAGACACCAATTCGTTGGCGGCTGGACTCGAGCTTCTTTTCCTTTCCTTGGGAAATGTGGGTCGCGAAGCTGTCGCAACAGATCGTCAGACGCCGTTCTCTTGTCACGGGTCAGGTGCTTCCTGTGGAGCCCGCCAATGTCTGCTGAAACACATTCAATTGGAGGTGGTCGATGGCTGACGTACTGCTGACTCACTCGAACCATCTCGCTCACGACGCAAAGCAATTCAGGAAGATGCAGCCGTATCCTCCGCTCGGTACGCTGTATGCCGCGACAGCGCTGAAGTCCGCAGGTATCTCGATCGCTGTCTGCGACACGATGTTCACTGAACCTCTGTCCGGTTTTTGCGCGGCGCTCAAAGAACACACACCGAGGATCGTCGTCATCCACGAGGACGACTTCAACTTCGTAACCAAGATGTGCCTGATGAACATGCGCGAACTGGCGAATGATCTCGCCGCCATAGCCCGGTCCGCCGGAGCCACCGTGATCGCACACGGATCGGACGCCACCGATCACCCCAGGGAGTACCTGGATAATGGCGTCGATTTCATCCTAAATGGTGAAGTGGAACAGAGCCTGACTGAGATCTGTAACATGCTTCTTCAATCCCAGAAGGTGCACGGCATTCAGGGGCTGGTTCGATACTCCGAAGTGGATGGCAGTCTGGAAAGAACGCTACCTGCACCTACCAATCCGTCATGGGTCAATTTGCCAGCGGCGAGGCGAGATCTCATCGACCTCGAGCCATACCGGCGGGCGTGGACCGAAGCACACGGTTACTTCTCTACGAACGTGGTGGCGAGCCGCGGCTGCCCTTTCAGTTGCAACTGGTGCGCAAAGCCCATCTCCGGTAACCGTTTCCAGCTACGCAAACCAGCGGAGGTTGCGGCGGAAGTTCACGAACTCAAGATGCTCTTCGGCGTCCAGCACATCTGGTTCGGCGATGACGTATTCGCCTTGAATCGCCACTGGGTGGAAGAGTTTGCAAACAACATCGAGTCCTACGGCGAAGCGATCCCTTTCAAGATTCAGTCGCGCGCCGACCTCATGAATGGCGCGACCGTCTCAGCTCTGAAGAGAGCTGGTTGTTCCGAGGTATGGATGGGCGTCGAGTCCGGCTCGCAGATGATCCTCGACTCGATGAAGAAGGGCTTAAAGCTCGCCGCCGTTTATGCCGCCAGGCAGAGGCTTGCAGCCGCAGGAATACGCGCTTGCTACTTTCTCCAATTTGGCTATCCGGGGGAGGGCTGGGCCGAAATCTGCAAGACAGTGCAATTGGTGCGTGACACGCGCCCCGATGACATTGGCGTCTCTGTCTCGTATCCGCTCCCCGGCACTGGCTTCTACGATCGGGTTCAAGCTCAGTTGGGGAAAAAACGCAACTGGGATGACAGCGATGATCTTTGCACAATCCACATAGCCAGCTACAACGATGACTTCTACCACGCTCTTCGCGATGCGTTGCATGCCGAGGTGTCCGGCTGGTCCGCGCCCCCATATTTATCCGATTCGCTCAACTGCGAATCTCTCTGGCGGCGCGTGCGCGAAATGGAACCCGTCAGCCGAAACGCAAATGTCCTTTCGTTGCAGCCAGAGCCTTCTCCTGTCAGCGCACAGAGCGCGTTTCTGCCTCTGCAGCAACTGTTCGCGGGGGCGAGGAGATCCTGATGCCAGACCTTCTCCTTACCCACGGCTACTTCCTCTACGAGGACCCCAAAGAGATGCAGATCATGAAGCCGTATGCGCCTCTGGGAATCCTCTACCTCTGCTCGCACCTGCGACAGCATGGCTTCGATGTGGAAGTCTTCGATACAACTTTCTCCAGCCGTGAAGCGCTCTTCCATCATCTGCAAACAGAGAAGCCATCCACCCTTGGGATCTATGCAAACCTGATGACTCGCGCCAATGTAGTGCAAATCATCGGCGTGGCGCGTGAGGCGGGGTGGCGCGTCGTCGTCGGTGGACCCGAGCCTGGCGCATATGCCCAGGAGTTTCTCACGTCGGGGGCCGAATTCGTGGTCTTCGGCGAAGGGGAATCCACGATGCAGGAGTTGCTGACCGCCTTACGCCACGGCTCATTCAAATCCGGCTGCGATTGGAAATCGAAGATCGCCGGCATAGCGTACCTCGACGATCAAGGAGGATTTCATCAAAATCCTCCGCGTGCGCAGATTACCGACCTTGACGCGCAACCGTGGCCTGCCCGTCAGGCAATCGATCTACGCCGCTACATCGATACCTGGCGAACTCACCATCAACTAGGCTCAGTGAACTTCATCACCGCGCGTGGATGTCCCTATAAATGCCGCTGGTGTAGCCATCAAGTCTACGGCCAGACTCATCGCCGGCGCGACCCAATCAAGGTCGTGGACGAGTTGGAGTGGCTGCTCACCGAATACACGCCGGACATGGCATGGGTATCTGATGATGTTTTCACAATCAACCACGAATGGATCCGTAAGTACGCCGCCGAAATGCGCCGGCGCGGTCTCCATATCCCATTTGAATGCATCTCCCGCGCGGACCGTCTTAATGAAGAAATGCTTGATCTGCTCGCGGGGCTCGGTTGCTTTCGTATTTGGATCGGCTCCGAGAGTGGTTCGCAGAGACTGCTCGATTCGATGGATCGGGGCGTGACAGTTGAGCAAGTGCAGCGGGCCGTCGAGATGAGCCGCGCACGCAACATTCAAAGCGGGATGTTTCTCATGTGGGGCTACGAAGGCGAAGAGATGGAGGACATCGAGGCCACAATCCGGCACGTCAGCAAGACTAAGCCCGATATCTTTTTCACCACTGTCTCTTATCCGATCAAGGGTACGCCGTATTACCAACAGGTTAAGAATAAACTAGTTCAGCTGAAGCCCTGGGCAGAGACCTCCGACCGCGAGATCAAGATCGCAGGCCGTCACTCGCGGGCCTATTACGCGCATGCAGATAAGCTGCTGCGCGATGAGGTTCAGCTTGCACGGCTGAGCGACGACCCAATCGTGAGCTCCTCGCTTCTCGAAGAGTTGAAGATCAGCATTCGGGCCTCCCGCGAAGGACTTGTAACCACCCAAAGCGAGGTGGAGGCATGACCGCGGAACGAGCACTCCCGCTTGAAGGTTATTCTCGATCCACGGCCGGTGCTGCCTTCGACAACATCGCATGGGATTACGATCGGCTTTTCACTGAGTCGGTCATTGGCCGCGCGCAAAGAAACGCCGTGTGGGCGGTGCTCGCAAGAACTTTTAAAAAGAACGACAACATTCTCGAATTGAATTGTGGCACCGGCGAGGACGCCATCTTTTTAGCCGGCAATGATATTTCTGTCTTCGCTTGCGATGCTTCCGGGCAGATGATCGCCAGGGCCGAAGATCGCCTCCGCCACCTGTCAATCCGGGCCCCTGCGTTCTTCCGCGAGTTACCCACTGAGCGCATTGGAGAGCTTCATCCTGAAACACAATTTGACGGCGCATTCTCTAACTTCTCCGGACTCAACTGCGTCGCCGATCTCGACGCGGTCGCATCCTCTCTCGCGAACCTGGTGAAGCCGGATGGACGGCTGGTCCTCTGCTTTTCCACGCGATTCTGCCTGAACGAAATTCTGTACTTTCTAGCTCGCGGACAATGGCGGAAAGCGGTACGGCGCTGCACCGGGTCCAGTCAAGTAACACTCGGCAATGAAAGGTTCACGGTCTACTACCCGGCCATCCGGAGGATACGCCGATCTTTTGCATCGCACTTCCGCCTCTACTCCTGCACTGGCATCGGAGTGACCGTGCCTCCCTCCTATCTTGAAGGATGGGTTCGAGAGCATCCAGTGCTCTTTCGCATACTCCGCCGCTTGGAAAGGCCACTCGCCAAACTGCCGATTCTTCGCAGCACGGGCGATCATGTTCTGCTCTGCTTCGAAAGGATTCCCAAATGATCACGACGCAGAGTGATGCAACGGGCAGAGCGAGAGAATCGCAGGCGGACCAGGCAGGAATGCTCCTCTGTTGGCATTGCGATGCCCCGCTCGCGGAGATAACCTGGGATGCCCGGGCCGATTCAGGGATGCAAGTCTGCGCCGGATGTATGAACACAACACATCTCAGGGACGGCATCTGGTACACCCTTCCTCCACATCGTGCCGATCACTTCCGCAGGTTCATCGCGGAGTATGAATTCATCCGTGCGGCCGAAGGGCGCGGAAGCACCCAGGCGGAGTACTACCTCAGCCTGCCGTACAAGGATCTTTCCGGCCGGAATAGCGATCAATGGGCCATACGGGCCCACACCTTTCAAACCATTGAGCGACTTATCCTGACACCGCTTGCCAGGCTCCGCCGACGCCCCCTCAGGATTCTCGACTTGGGCGCCGGCAACGGTTGGATGAGTTACCGGCTGGCGCTGTGCGGACATCTTCCGGTTGCCGTCGATTTACTGACGAATAACCTGGACGGTCTTGGGGCGTCCGTCCATTACAGCACACAGATCCGCCCGCTGTTCCCTCGGATTCAGGCAGAACTCGACCGCCTCCCAATTTCATCGTCAAGCTTCGACGTGGCGATCTTCAACGCGTCGTTCCATTACTCCGAGGACTATCAACGAACCTTTGCGGAAGCGCTACGTTGCACGCGCCCAGGCGGGAGTGTGGTGATTGCAGACACGCCGTGGTACGAGGAGGAAGATAGCGGCAAAAGAATGGTTGCGGAGAAGCACCAGCGATTCACTGCAATGTATGGATTTCCATCCGACTCTGTACCCAGTCTTGAATATCTCACTCCAGATCGTCTGCACCCACTGCAGATTTCGTTTGGGTTGAAGTGGCGCTGCATCAGGCCGTTTTATGGGATCCGCTGGGCTCTCCGTCCTGTTCGCGCAAAGCTCAAAGGCCGCCGTCCTCCATCACATTTCCACATCTACGCGGCACAAGTAAGCGCATGATCGTTCTCTATCATCCACGTGCTACCAGGCCTCGGAACCGAAGGCTGCCGCTTGCCGTTCTGGCGCTCGCCGCAGTGCTTGAAGGAAAAGAGGAGTACGAGATCGTCGACGGCAATCTCGAAGATGATCCGACCGCTCGCATCCTGGAACTCATCGACCGGCACGAGGTCGAGTTGCTGGGCGTCTCGGCAATGCCGGGCCCGCAGATGGTAGCGGCGATGGAAACCTCTCGCGAGATTCGCCGCCTTCGGCCCAAAGTGCCCATCTGTTGGGGTGGTTACTTCCCATCCATTTACCCTGACGCAGCCCTGAACGCGCGCTATGTGGATTTTGTCGTGCGGGGACAAGGTGAAGACACCCTCCTGGAACTTATCGATGCGCTCCGTGGCATTCGATCGCTCGATTCGGTGAAGGGCCTGCTGTACAAAGATATGTTCGGCCTGCGCCGCGATAACGGGGAGCGGCCAATGAAAGGCCCGGATGAGTTCCCCTGGACTCCATTTCACCGTGTTCCCGTCGAATCATATCTCCGTCCGTCCTTCTTCGGAAAGCGCACCGCCGTTCATCATGCGAGCATTGGATGCCCATTTAACTGCAGCTTCTGTGGTGTTCACGCAGCCTACGGAAACAAGGAGAAGATGGAGTCTCCCGAGCGAACGGTCGCCATCTTAACTCATCTTGTCGAGCGCTATGGCGCGGATTCGGTTCAATTTTACGACATGAATTTCTTCCTCCGCGAAGATCACGCACGGGAGCTCTGCGATCGCATGGCCCATTTAAATCTTCGCTGGTGGTGCGAAGCGCGCGTCGACATTATGTCCCGATACTCAGATGAAACATTTGCCGCAATTCAACGCGCTGGATGCGCAATGATCTTCTTCGGCGCCGAATCCGGTTCAGACTGGGTGCTCAAGGAGATGCAGAAGGGCATCACCACACAGCAAACTCTCGAGATCGCCAGGAGAACGCGTCAGTTCGGTATCATTCCCGAATTCTCTTTCGTCATTGGAAACCCAAATGACCCAGAGCGCGACACGCAAGAGACGCTACGATTCATTCGCCGGATCAAGCGTATCAACCCCGACTCGGAGATCATCATCCAGCATTACACCCCCACACCCCAACCGCACAATGCGGGCGGGGAGATGTACGGGAAGGTCGACGTTTCATTTCCGGATTCGCCGGCAGGATGGGCGACGAAGGAGTGGATGAACTTTACTTTACGCATCGATACCCACGCGCCATGGCTCAAGCGCCGGACCAAGAAGCTCATAGACAATTTCGAGCTCGTCGTTGGCTCGCGCTGGCCTACGGTTCAAGACATTCTCGCTCCGCGATGGGGCCGCATGATTCTGCGAACTCTCAGTGCCTGGCGCTACGCTCTGCACTTCTATGACTTTCCGTTCGAGCTTCAACTCGCTCACCAGTTTATCGCTCTGCGCAAGCCAAAGCGGGAGAGCTTATGAAGGCAGGTACTGGAGCGGCGCTTGCGACTCTCGCCAGGCCTGACGCCCGCGCCTTCGATCGCTGGGCGCAGGTCTATGATGCGCAGTTGAACCCCTTGTTGTCGCTGGAAATGCGCAAGGCTACTCCACTGTTGCCGCGCATATCTGGCGCCCATGTCCTGGATGTCGGGTGTGGGACTGGTCGCTGGCTTACGCACCTGGAAGCTCTTTCCCCAGCTTCCGTCACCGGCGCCGATTGCTCTTTGACCATGTTGGAGCGTGCTCGAGAGAAGGTTCGTCCGACCACGAAGCTTGACCACGCCGACAGCTCTGCGTTGCCGGCCAAAGATGATTCGTACGATTTTGTCATGGCTTCTTTCCTGCTCAGCTACGTCAGCGACCTGCAGGAATTTGCTCGCGAATGCGCTCGCGTCCTTCGATCGGATGGGCGAATGCTCATCTCCGACATGCACCCGGTGACAGCGGCAAAGCTGGGCTGGACGCGAAGTTTCCGTACTGATGGCGAACGAGTCGATATCGAGGTTCATTCCCGGTCTTTGGCAGAGATCATCGACATCTTCAGACAGAATGGTTTCGAGGGTCGAATTCTCATCGAGCCCTCCTTTGAAGAGCCAGAGAAGCTCGCATTCGAGAAGACCGGCAAGCTAGCCGAATATGAAAAGCTCGTCGGGGTACCTGCAATCTACATCTTGATGCTGCAGAAGCAAAGGTCATTTGCTTCGTTGAAATCCTCAACAAACTGCAAGCGGCTTCAACTGACAAATGCGCGCATTTGCATTGACCACGATGCTCTAAGGGACGGATTCCTCGTAATAACCGATGGGCGTATCGAGACGATCCGTGACAGTGTGGATACTACCGCGCAAGCGCTCGATCTGAGTGGTTATGTTCTTCTCCCGGGCTTGATCAATGCACATGAGCATCTCGAGTTTGGATTGTTTCCCAGACTCGGCCGCCCCGCGGGCGCACCCTGCTTTCAGAACTCCCCCGAGTGGGCTCGTGAGATTCATCAGGTTCACGCCCGCGTGATTGAACGATACCGGCAAATTCCGCAGAGTACTCATCTATGGTGGGGAGCCATCCGTAACCTACTTTGCGGCGTCACAACGGTCTGCCATCACAATCCCCTGCATGCGGAGCTGACTCTACCGGAGTTCCCGGTGCGCGTTCTCCCTCGCTTCGGCTGGTCGCACTCGCTGGCATTCGACCCGGATCTGGTGGAAAGATTTCATGCTTCCCCCAGGGAGCAACCGTTCATCATCCATGCAGCCGAGGGCATCGATGATGAAAGCAGGAACGAAGTCCACCAGCTTGACCGAATGCACGCGCTGGATGAACACACCGTGCTCGTTCATGGCCTCGGGTGTACGGCAGAGGAGATATCCCTGATCAACCGGCGTGGTGCTTCGCTGGTGGTATGTCCGACTTCGAACCGCTTCCTTTTTGGAAACACTCTTTCGCGCGAACTGCTCACTTCCGTCGATCGATTATCCCTAGGCAGCGACTCTCCACTCACCGCTGCGGGCGATCTGCTCGATGAAGTCCGATATCTTTATGCGAAAACCGGTCTCGATCCGAAACAGATCTATCGGATGATCACCACCGCGTCTGCGGAGATGCTTCATTTGAGAGACGGCCAAGGACGACTCGCGGAATCGGGCGTGGCCGACCTGATCGCCGTCCCTGAAAAATACGACACGCACGCCCCGATCCTCTCGAATCTCGCTTTTGAGGATGTGGAGTTGGTGCTGCTCGGGGGCCGGGTTCAAATGGCATCTCCTCGTCTGTACGCTCGCTTGCCGTACGATCTCCGCCCCGGCATGGAACTCATTGAGGTGGGTGGCCACCAACGCTGGATTCGATCGCCCCTGCAGGCCCTTTGCAAGGCGGCAGAGAAAGATCTCCGTCAGGAAAAACTACTGCTCGCCGGAAGGGAGGTGCGTTATCTCGGAGCTCTATGAGATTCAGTCCGCACCACCGGCCCATCTTGAGGGATCGCGCATTCACACGCTGCCCATCCTGCTGCTCAATATTCACAGTCAGTGCAACTGCCGCTGCGTGATGTGCGATATCTGGAAACGGAAGGATGGCCGCGAGCTTCACGCCGCCGATCTTGAACGGCATCGAGAATCGATGCGCAGGCTTGGTGTGAAGCATGTTGTGCTGACCGGAGGTGAACCGCTGCTCAATCGCGAGTTGAGCGCGATTTGCGCATTCTTTCGCGATCTCAGCGCTCGCATCACACTTCTCACCACGGGGCTTTTGCTGCAGAAGAAGGCTGGTATCGTCGACAGCGGGTTCGACGACATCATTCTCTCTGTCGATGGACCTGCAAACGTGCATGATCAGATTCGCCGCGTCCCTGGCGCCTTTGAAGCGATCCGGCGTGGCGTTTTGGCGGTACGTGAGCGGCGGCCCGAGATGCCCATATCCTGCCGTACCACTGTGCAGAAGCTCAATCACACACATCTACGCGCCACGGTCTCCGCAGCCCGATCACTTGGACTCAACTCTATCTCCTTTCTTGCCGCCGACATCTCGTCAGCAGCTTTCAACCGGGAGGAGCCCTGGGCCCCTGAGCGCCAAGCCGATGTTTCGCTTGACCGAGCCGAGGTCAGCGGATTGGAAGACGAGATCGAACTTCTGATCCATACGCACCAGGAGGACATCAGTAAGGGATTCATCAGCGAAAGCAGCGAGAAGCTAAGGAGGATTGGAACTCGCTTTCGAGAGCGAATCGAAGGCACTCCGCCGAAAGCCCCGATCTGCAACGCTCCATGGGTCTCTGCTGTTGTCGAAGTGGATGGGAGTGTACGCCCCTGCTTTTTCCATCCTCCTATCGGCGATACAAATCAACTCACGTTGCAGGAGGCGATCAACACCGAAACCGCACTCCGCTTCCGAAGCAGCCTGAATATCGCAAATAATCCTATCTGCCAGCGCTGTATTTGCTCCCTAAACTACCCTCGATGAATCAAGTCGTCCGTGAGAATTCCGTTCGGCGGCGAAATCGAGGTTCCATCCGTTGACCACGAGGGATATTGCAGCCGCCTCAGCCCGATGATTCGGCGGCGTGATCGTCGGTCCTCAATGCGGCTTTTCGATCTTCTTGACTCAAAACTCCCCGAGGCTGCTTCTTCAAACAAGACCAGATCCGAGCCGCGCGGGCGAGGGGGCGTTGGTGTGGGTACCCGAGGCTTTCAAGATTGGCGAAAATGAGGTCAAGACGACGTAGCTCTTCGGGAGTGTAGAAGATTCCTGGAAGGTCTTCTCAATGAACTCCGGGCCGTTGTTTTGCGCCGCAAGCAGAGACTTAACAGCGGTGCTATCGAGCCG
>DASYYO010000164.1:0-15183 GCA_035933805.1 Acidobacteriaceae bacterium
TATCCGGCGTGCGCGAGGCATAGGCCCAGCCCTCGTATCCCTTGAAAATCTGCGTCTCACTCGGCACCACCAGGCCGGAGTCGGGAACCAGGTCCTGATAGCGCTTGCCGATGGAGAATACAAAAGTGCGCAGGTGCTGCATCTGCGCGGCCGAGTTCCATTGGAAGGCGTCCCACATTTTGATCGGAGCGGCCGGCTCGATGTCCGCTCCCCAGATGCCCTCCGCTCCGTAGACGTGCCCGGCCAGGCCGCCGGAGAGAACATTGCCGTACATCGCCGAGCGCACGAACTGGTCATCCCTGGCCGTTCCGCCCGGCGCGCCGTATTTGTATCCGCCATTCTGGCCGCGAGCGTCCACGTAACCTGCGTAATACGGCTCTCCGTTCAGCGCAGGCCGAGGGTTAGGATCGCGAAAGATCTCCGTCAGGTACCAGTAGTATTCGTGCTCGCGCTTGTTGCCTGTCTGGTGCAGCGTGACCCAGGAGTTTTCCCCCCAGTTGACCAAGGTGGAGGGATTGGCATTGGCCGACAGGAGCGTTCCGAAGGGCGGCGGCCCGTATCGATCGATCACCAGATCAATCGCTTTGGTGAACTCGGGAACAGTGATGCTCTCCTGAATAATGTCGAGATGGATGGGACTGAGCACGGTGTTGTTGGCCTGGTATCGAGCCCAGACATATTGAATGAAGCGTGAGTAGGAATCAGGCCAGGAATAGTACTTCTTCCACAGTTCGCTGGCGTCGCGGCGCGAGACTTCGAGAAAGACAACAAAGCCATGCGCGTTCAGGTAGTCGATTTTGCGATCGATATATCGGAAGTATTCCGGATTGATGCGATCGATGTCGGGAAAGACGTTTTCATAGCCCGGCACCTTGCCGGGAAAGAAGAAAGGACGGCCGCCCTCGTTGTCCATGTTCTTCGCGCTGCCGGTGCCGAATTCGAGCCACGCTGACCGGACCGTGGTCTTCTCCGGATCATTCATTACGATGTGCCAGGGAAGACCGTCGGTCTCCCAGTTAGGGAAGGCCGCGATCATGTTGACCCAGTTGTATCCCTGCGCCTTGCGGTAGCGAACATAGTCCTTGAATCCGGCGGTGGGTCCGATGGGCCGCTCTTGCTCGTCGTCATACCAGCGAAACCGGTTGGCGCCGGCGGCGTACCAGGTATCTCCCAGGACGAAGAAGGGGGCGCCATCGGCGGTCTCAAGTGCATGGCGATTTTGCGTGGCCTGCAGAAAGCCGCGGCGAATCGGATTCTGCTGCTTCTCCTCTTCGCTCCATTCGGCCGCGGTGAAGGAGCCGGTCTTGTTGGCGAGGCCGGGATCGAATGGCTCAGAGCCGCTTTGCCAGCTCCACGCGCCGGGCGCGGTCGCAACGAGGCGCACTTGAAAACGCTGGCCGCCGTCCCAGAAGCCGTAAATGCGTTTGCGGAAGCCGGGGCCGGTGAGGTCTACCCAGACCGTCACCTCAGTGTATGGGTTCGAAAAGGCGCGGGAGGCCGTGAAGGTGAGCTCCTGCTTCTGCCAGATCTTGACCGCAGGCGAGACGGAATCCCCGGGCGCGCCGAAGATGAGAGTTGGAGCGGCTCCCAGGGCCGCTGCTCCGGCGCCGGCCCGGACGAACTCCCGGCGTGTGAACTTGATCCTGGCCACATCGGCCTCCGCGAACTTCGAGGTGCATGCAACCGGAACGGGCCGTACGTGAGGCGGACGAAGCCGGGTTGCAGATGTCCATCTTACCTCTGCGGAAGTGTTCCTTGAGGCGGGAGCATCGGCGGCGAAGCTCCCGCGAAGGGCTCAGAACTCCTGAACGGTGGGCCTCAGGACGATCTCGTCGATCTCTACATCGGCGGGCTGCTCGATGGCGTAGGCAATCGCCCTGGCGACGGAATCGGCGGGGATCGCGATCTTGTAGAACTCCTTCACGTTTTGAGCGCTCTGCTCATCCGAGGTGTTTTCCTTGAGCTCGGAGTCTACTGCTCCGGGCGAAACAATCGTCACGCGGATATTGTCCTTGCGGGTTTCCATGCGAAGACCTTCGGACAGAGCATGGACGGCGAACTTGGTCGCACTGTAAACGGATCCGCCTGGGGCAAACACCTTGATGCCGGCAACAGACGAGATGTTGATGATGTGGCCGCTCTTCTGTTTCTGCATGTGGGGCAGCGCGGCAGCGATGCCGTAGAGCACGCCCTTGACGTTGATGTCGATCATCCGTTCCCACTCGCTGACCTTGCGGAGGGCGAGCGGCGCAATGGGCATAATGCCGGCATTGTTGATCAGGACGTCGATCCTGCCGTAGGTGTCGACGGCCTTCTGCACCAGGCGATCGACCTCTGCCTGCCTGGTTACATCGGCGGTTACGAAAAGCGCTTTTCCGCCGGCGGCCTGAATGTCTTTGACGATCGCCTCCAGCCGATCCTTACGGCGCGCTCCCAGAACGACGGTTGCGCCCAGCGTGGCGAGGCGGCGTGCGGTGCTCTCTCCGAGACCGCTGCTCGCGCCTGTGATCACGACGACTTTTCCTTCAATATTCGTGCTCATGGTTGTCTCCTTTTCTTCTGCGGTGAGGCGGCGCCGCGCCGTGGTGACGGAATCCGCGCAAATGGCGCGGCTTACTGCTGCTTCTTCAGGAATGCACGGACCAGCGCGGCAATCTCGTCCGCCCTGGTATCCAGCGCGAAGTGCCCTGCGTCGAGCACGTGAACCTCCGCATCGGGAACGTCCTTGCGGTAGCGTTCCGGCTCACCGGCATCGAACGAGAGATCATGCCTGCCCCAGAGGACGAGAAGCTTTGGCTGCGTCTTCTGGAGCCAGGCCTGCCATTTGGGGTAGGCATCGACGTTGGTGCGGTAGTCATAGAAGAGATCGCTTTGAATCTGCGCCTGCCCCGGCGCGTTGAGAAACGCGTACTCATCCGTCCACAGGTCCGGATCGTAGAGCTCAATGTTCGGATCGTCGCCGATATGGCGGGTCCGGGTGGTGGCCAGCGACAGGAGGTTTTTGCGCAGCGCTTCCTCATAGGCGGCGCGGTCCGCCCAGAAAGCCCGCCGTGTTGCCCAGTTCGCCCCCAGGCCTTCGTTGTGAGCGACCGCATCCTGAACGATGAGAGCCTGCACCCTCCCGGGATGCGCGAAGGCCATACGAAAGCCAACCGGACCGCCGTAGTCCTGCATGTAAAGCGTGTAGCGGGAGAGGCCCAGCGCCTCGGTGAAACCGTCCATTACGGAGGCGATGCGGTCGAAGGTGTAATCAAAGTCTTTCGGGGCAGGCCAATCGCTGTGCCCATAGCCGGGATAGTCGGGCGCGATCAGATGATAGTTGTCCTGCAGCCTTGTCAACAGCGGCTGGAACATCCGCGACGACGACGGAAGGCCGTGCAGAAGCAGAATCGTGGGAGCATCTATCGGCCCCGCTTCTCTGTAGAAGATGGAGAGTCCGTTGACCGAAACGGTGCGATAGAACACCTGCTGTTGCATGTTGCTCTCCCTTCCGGGTTGCGGCGTCTCGCTCCGAGCGCCGCTGCCTCATCGTTCATAGGAGAATGTGCCGCACAGGTCCGTTGAGTCGGCGATCGCGTCCGGCGCAAAGACGGGCATCTTCTGTCCGGAAAAGAACGCGAGATGCAGGAAGTGCCCGGCGGCGTAGACCGCCATCCATTGCGCGTCATCCGATCCGCACAGACTGTTGCGATGCATGAATTTCCGGGATGCCGGGATGCTTACACGGTACAGGCTTCCGTTCCCGGCGGAGCTGTTGTCTACATCGAAGGCCGCGCTGACCTCATTCGGCTTGAGATCGCGTATGCGAGCCGTCGGAAAACCGGAGAAGCCTATGGTTATCTTGGCATCCGAAAGCGTCACGTCTCCTGTGATGGATTGCGCCGTCGAGTTCGCCGCCCGCCAATACCCATTCTCCTGCGCCTCGGCTCCAAAAGAACAGGCCAGAACCAGCCCCAGGGTCATCCCGGCGACCAACCCCACCGCGGTGCGGAATACTCTCTCTCGTGTCATCTCTTGAGCATGACACTCATGGGATTCTTCGGGCAAATCCGCTCTTTTCCCTCGCTCGGCTCAGTAGGCCCAGCTGCAGTCGCGTGTGAAGCTGGTCGTCTCTGACCTTCGCCACGCGTCGCCGTCTTTCTCGACAACGAAGAGGCCGCCGCTGCCGCAGTCGCGGCCGCATTTCTTGATCACCGAGACCAGCGCCCGTGTGCGTGCGCGGTTGAAACCCGGAACTCCGAGATAGCGCACATGCCTGAGCTGCCGGTAGCTCGCACATCTCGCGGCCTCCACGCCGTGGGTTTCCAGGCAGACCTGTGCTTCGGCGGATTCGCCGGGCGAGAGCAGCCGGTATCCCTGGGGAATGACGAATCGATGCTCCCATCGATGGCTCTGCCGGTTGGCGGCAGCGAAGGCGTCGGCCATCTCGCGCTCCTCAGGCGAAGATGGACTCAGGCAGTTGCCGTTCACCTGGGGGATGTCGGTGCTCGAGTTCTCCACGAACGCCAGGGGCTCCGGAACTGGAGCCTGATAGAGCGCGGAGTAGACCTCATAGGCCTCCGAGGGCGCCAGTCCGCCGCCCGGCTGGTTCAGCGGACTCGTGATCGAGAGATCGGGTACTCCGGTGGCCGCCGGAGTCTTGGGATGTGGGTGCCGGCCGGCGCGCACCCGGAGCAGGAGCGCGGCCAGGAGCACGGCAAGCATGGCCACACCCGCCAACAACCACAGAGCTCGCGCAAGCTTCATCTCCAACTCCCGGCCAGGCCCAGGGAACGGTTCGAGGAGAGGCAGAACTGGCCGCCCGTCTCCTCTGCTATTCTCGCTCCGGCCCGGCGCGTGCCGGAATGCCGGGCTGTGCAGACCGGCGGACGCTCAATGTTAAGCGCGGGCTGCCCCCGCTTTCGCATCGCTTTTTTTCCCTGCTTCATCTAATGAAGATATGAGTCGAGGATTGGCAGTTTCGGTATTGGACCTGGTGGGGATGCGCCCGGGAGAGATGGCGGGCAGCGCCATCGCGCGCTCTGTCGGGCTGGCGCAGCAGGCCGAGCGATTAGGATACCGCCGCTATTGGCTGGCGGAGCACCACTCGATCGCGGGACTCGCCTGTTCCGCCACGCCCGTGCTCATTGGACATGTTGCCGCGGCAACGAAGACGATCCGCGTGGGCAGCGGTGGAGTGATGCTGCCGAATCATGCTCCGCTGGTGGTGGCGGAGCAGTTCGGGACCCTGGAGGCGCTTTATCCGGGAAGAATCGATCTCGGGCTGGGGCGCGCGCCCGGCGGCGACTTTCAAACCATGCGGGCGCTGCGCCGGGATTCGGGACAGAGCGGAGACGATTTCCCCGCGCTGCTCAAGGAACTGCAGACGTATCTTGGCCCGGAGAAGCCCGGACAGGCGGTGAAAGCGATTCCAGGGCAGGGCAGCAACCTGCCGATCACCCTGCTGGGTTCCAGTGGCTTCAGCGCGCAACTGGCCGCGCTGCTGGGTTTGCCCTTTGCCTTCGCGGCGCATTTTGCTCCCGAGTATCTTTATGCGGCGTCGCGGTTCTATCGCGAGCAGTTCCGGCCCAGCGAACTTGTGCGGAAGCCATACCTGATGGTCGCCGTGCAGGTGATCGCTGCGGAGACGGACGCGCTGGCCCGCCGCCTCTTCACTACGCCGCAACAGCGCTTTCTCCGGCTGATCCGCAACCAGCCGGTCGAGCTGCTGCCACCCGTCGACTCCATGACGCCGCTCTGGCAGGAGTGGGAGCGCACCGCGGTGGAGAACAAACTGGGCGCCGCCATTGTTGGATCGGAGGCGACGGTCAAGGCCGGCCTGGAAAAACTGGTGGCCGACACTCAAGCCGACGAGGTGATAGTGGTTACGGATACTTACGATCCCGCCGACCGGCTGGACTCGTATCGCAGAGTGGCAGCCATTGCCGCAGCGTTCGAGGGCAAGACAACGGCTCCGGTGAGCGCCTGAGAAGCCGGAGGTAGTTCGCTCCGGCACCCTTCCATTTTGCAAAGATGCGTTCCTGCGTATACTGAATTTCGCTGGAATCCCGTATATGCCGATGAGCTTCGCCGTCCCGCAGACGCCCGGCTCATCCGCTGCGATTTTCCGGCTCCGACTGCTTCCCTCCGGTAGCCTTGCGAACCATGCTGAGTGAACCAGCTCAAATGGTTGCAATCAATGATCGCGTTGACCGGATTGAGGAGTAAAAATCGCAGGCGTTGTTTCCAGGCGAACAAAACTGCCGCACGGAGGCTTCGCCGGACAGCCAACCGAAGAGTCTGCGGGGTACTGGATAGAAAGGCCGATCGTTTATGGTGCGCGACGAAGATGCATTTGAGTACCACTCATCCTATCCGCCGGGAAAGCTTTCGATTACCGCGACGAAACCATGTCTCACGCAGCGGGATCTGAGCCTGGCCTACAGCCCCGGCGTGGCGGCTCCCTGCATGGCGATCTATCGGGATCCGGACCTGGTCTACAAGTACACGGGGAAAGCAAACCTGGTTGCCGTGGTGTCGAACGGAACCGCGGTTCTGGGCCTGGGGAACATCGGTCCGGCTGCAGGCAAACCGGTCATGGAAGGAAAGGCGGTCCTTTTTAAACGTTTCGCAGACATCGACGTCTTCGACCTGGAGCTGGCGGCGAACGATCCTCAGGACGTGATCCGCGCATGCCAGATGCTGGAGCCGACCTTTGGCGGCATCAACCTTGAAGACATCAAGGCTCCGGAGTGCTTCATCATCGAATCGGAACTGCGCCGGACCATGAAGATTCCGGTCTTCCACGACGACCAGCACGGCACCGCGATCATCTCGGGCGCGGCTCTGCTGAATGGGCTGGAGCTGGCCGGGAAGAAGCTTGAGCAGGCCCGGATTGTGATCAACGGGGCCGGAGCGAGCGCAATCGCGTGCGCAAATCATTTCATCCGCCTGGGCGCAGCGCGCGAGAACATCCTGATGTGCGACTCGAAGGGCGTTCTCTATGAAGGCCGAACGGAAGGGCTCAATTCCCAAAAAGCTCAGTTTTTGCGCAAGACCGACCGCCGCACGCTGAGCGAGGCCATGGTGGATGCCGACGTCTTTATCGGTCTCTCCACGGCAAACTGCGTCACGCCGGAGATGCTGCAGCGGATGAGCTCCAGCCCGCTGGTCTTTGCCCTGGCCAACCCCGACCCTGAGATTCCCTATCCTGCGGCGATTGCCGCGAGGTCCGACGCCATCGTCGCCACCGGCCGCTCGGACTATCCGAATCAGGTGAACAACGTCCTCGGCTTTCCGGGGATCTTCAGGGGAGCGCTCGACTCGCGCGCGACCGAGATCAACGAAGAGATGATGCTTGCGGCCACGCGAACCCTCGCCGGCCTGGCGAAGGAAGAGGTTCCCGAATCGGTATGCAGAATCTACGGACTCCACGAGATGGGGTTCGGCTCGGACTACATCATTCCCAAGCCGTTTGATCCCCGGGTCGTGGTCCGCGTGGCCGGAGCAGTCGTCAAGGCGGCGATGGAGTCGGGAGTTGCACGAGCCACGGTCGATCTGGAGGAGTACCGCCATACGCTGGAGAAGCGCACGGGAGTCGATCCCGGCGTCACCAGGGTTCTGATCCAGAAGGCGCGGGCCAAGGCCTGCCGGATCGTATTTCCCGAGGGCGAGAACCCGACGGTTCTGCGCGCCTGCCGCGTTCTGGCGGATGAAGAGATTGCCCGGCCGGTGCTGCTGGGAAACGCTGAGCAGATTCGAGCGCGCGCCAAGGCCCTGCATATGGATCCGGCGACGCTCGAGATCGTTGACGCGCAGAGCCATCCGCGGCTGCCGTTTTACATCGATCAGCTCTTCCGGATGCGGCAGCGCAAGGGCGTCACCTGCACGGAGGCTGCGGAGCTGGTCAAAAACCGCAATATCCTGGGCGCCTTGATGGTTCAGCTCGGAGATGCCGACGCCCTGGTTACCGGTCTCACGACGCACTACCCGGAGACGCTTCGTCCTCTGCTGCAGGTAATTCCCCTGCGGCCCGAGGTGCGCAGGGCCTCCGGCCTGTACCTGGCCATTACGCCGCGCGGCAAGCTGTACTTCCTGGCGGATTGCACGGTGAACATCCGGCCCTCCGCCGAGGATCTGGCGGAGATTGCAATCTGCGCCGCCGACACCGCCCGCCGCTTCGATGTGGAACCGCGAGTGGCGCTGCTGTCGTTTTCCAACTTCGGCAGCAGCCGGGATGAGTCCTCCGATCGCGTTCGCCTCGCGGTGGAGCTGATTCACCGTCGCTGTCCGGACCTTCTGGTGGATGGCGAGATGCAGGCCGACACCGCAGTTTCGCCGGAACGGATGGAAGAGACCTATCCGTTCAGCCCACTGCGCGACGGGGCCAATATCCTCATCTTCCCCAGCCTGGATGCCGGCAACATCGCCTACAAGCTGCTCGGTTCGCTCGGCGGGGCACAGCTGATCGGGCCCATCCTGATGGGACTCTCCCGGCCGGTGCATGTTTTTCAGCGCGGCTCCTCCGTCTCCGATGTGGTCAATCTGGCCGCCCTGGCTGCGATCGAGGCGCAGGAGAAACAGGCGCCGCAGTAAAGGTGAGCGCTTGTCCTGGGCCGGCCTTTTGGGGCCGGCCCCAGGTGTTCTACTCATCCGGCCGCACAGCTCCTCCTGGAGCACAATGCCGAAGAATATTAACGCTCGCCACTTTCGCGATAACTGGGGAGTTCGCTCATCTCATCGATTTGAGCCTGAAGCTTCCTGGCGCCCCATTGGTTCAGTTTCCAGACAAGAAAGAAAACAGCGCCCACGCAGCTCGCCAGGATACCGAAGCCCATGACAAGGTGGCCTCGATGCGCGGGGTGCGCAGCCCACTGATTGACGGCGGTTCCAATGATGATGACTGCAAGGCCCGGAACGAGCGGCAGCAGGTACCAGGTTCCGACCCCGCGCAATGCGTCACGCTGACGTTCGAGCGTTTGGCGGTGGAACTCGATGCATGTGCTCAATCCCAGGTCAGCCGGCGCAGGACGAAGGGACGCTCGCCGGTGAAGCTGAAACATCACGTAAAGCGCTCCGGCGATAGCTAGTCCCGAGCCTATGCGAAAAAGCAACATTGGGAGCTTCCACGCGCAGAGCCCGAAGGCCACGACGACAAACGCGCCTCCAGCGTATTCCCTGAGGTTTCGCCAGAATATTCTGCGCTCGAAATTACGCATCTTGCGGCGGACCTCTTCGAGGGTGACTCTCGGAGGCTCCGTCGGCTGGCTTTGCCAAAGCTCCCTGATGTCGGATGAGGAAGATTCATTGGTCATGATTGCCTCCTGCTTGAAAGCGGCGAGTGAGAACAGTCTTCAGGCGATGGATTTTAGTGGCGATGTTGCCGCTCGAGAGGCCCGTCACCTCCGCGATTCCGGCAGCGTCTACGCCTTCCAGATACAGCAGGACCACCTGCCGGTCGAGGGGCTTCAGCTCGCGAATCAACGTCATGAGTCGCTCAAGCGCCATGCGGCGATCTGCAACCGTTGCGGCATCCCCTCTGGCGTCAGCTACCTCGACGCCCTCGATGCTGATGAGTTGCTGCGCTTTCGAGCGGCGATTCGTAACAATGTGCGATGAAGCGACGTTGTGTGCCACGCGATAAATCCAGGTCCGGAGCGAACAGCGGGAATCGAAAGAATCGAGACTTCGCCACAACGCGAGATGAATTTCCTGCAGCAGATCGCGCCGCGTTTCGGGATCGGCTTCGTAAGCTCGCACGAGGCGATGGAGTGCAGTCCCGTGCGTGCGGATCGCTTCCTCGTAGAGGTTTTCGCGCCTGGCCATAGTCCGGGATTTCCTTTCTGTACAAGGTAGTCTCCGAAGCCGGCGATTTCTTACAGCCTTTAGAAAGAAACCCTGAGATTCGCTGCCCGCTTTCTGTCGCTCGAAATCCATCCCCAGGTGGTCGACCCGACCATCTTGAGGAAGAACAAGGGATGCACGGCTGATCCAGGAGCTGTTTGTCCCAGCTGTTATTTGTTCTGGCTAACGGATCATGGTGCGTAAGACCAGAGACCGGGAACCATAAAGGTTCCCCTTCGCTGCAACGCATGTCTTTGGCTTGCTTCGGAACGCAGGCGCTAGACGGCCAAGTGGACTGCCAAACTAACAGGGTTAGTTACCTGAGTTCTTTCTTGCATTTTGTCCCTTGGATGGGTAGCCTTGTTCGCACTCCTCCCTCGCAACATTAAATAATCGTCGCCGCTCGTTGCCGCTGTGGCTGTAGCAGGTCCGCCGTAGATGTCGAAGTTTGAATCGACCGAAGGCCCGATCATGCCCTTTTTCCGTCGCGGCAATTTAGTATTCCTGACGCTGCTGCTAGCTTCCGCCTCCGCTGCCGCCCAGCCAACTCCGTCCAGTGCGCCCGCCGGCTGCGTTCGTTCCGTCGGCAGCCCGGACAAAGCGGTCTCCGAGATCCACTCGCCCAACAGCTACCTCCAGGACTTCTTCGACGCCAGCTTCTGTCCCGAAACCGTCGCGGAGCCAGTCGTAACCGCCGCATTCTCCAACTGGGTCAGCAGGCCCGCGGGCTTTGGCGACGGTTGGAACGCCTACGGTTACCATTACGGCGTCTCCGTGACCGACGACGTCAATGGGAAATTCATGCGCAGCTTTGTTTTCGCCTGGGCTTCGCACCATCGTGACACATTCACCCCTATCGAGAACGGCACAGCCTGGAAGCGGTTGGGTCTCGCACTTGAGCACTCCATCTTCCTGGAGCCCGGCAAATCTCGCGCGTTCAACTGGTCCGGGCTGCCCGCCTCGCTTGCGTCCGCCGCTTTGTCCAACGCCTATCAGCCTGCAGAACAGCAGACCGTCTCTGCCACCGCTGCCCGCTTCGGCACAAACTGCGCTGGGTACGCCTTTGGCAACGTCTGGACGCAACTACTCCACAACTCTAGCGAAAAGCATCGCGCAATCTACCGCATTATTGCAGTCCGCTGATCCCCGTTCTGGCGTCACGCTTCGTTCCAAATCTCGCCCCGTAAGGAGACATGTCGATGCTTTCGCGTTCTCTCGATGCCTTCTCCCGCCGCCTCTGCATGTCTCTTGCGTTCGCATGTGCATGCCTCGGCGCCGAAGCGCAAACGCCGAATACCACCCCGACGGCCAGCGTGTCGGACTGCACCCTACCGTCGGCTTTGGACCACCGGTTCACGCTACCCACCCGCCAATTCGATATCCCCTCAAAGGTCCTGCGTGCTGACAGCGGCTCCGTCCCGCTCACGCCCCCGGGCGCCGGTTTCACTTTCAAGATCGTTGTTTTCGGGGACTCCGCGATCTGGGGCGACGGCCTCACCAACAAAGAGAAGATCGTGTACAAGGTCGGTGAGACCATTGCGAACCGGACCGGCAAGCAGGTTCACATCGACACCTTTGCCCACTCCGGCGCGCGCCTCTCCCAGTGTGACAACGACGCTCTCCTGCCCCTGAACTCGGACGACACGACCGCGCCCGGCGATCTCGATTCCCAATTGCCCGATGTTTGGCAGCAGGCGGATTTTGCCGCCACCGCCAACAACGACCGCGACGCCGATCTCGTCCTCGTGGACGGCTGCATCAACGAGATCCATGCCACAGATATTGCCCTTCCGTTCATGTTCGACCGCGTTACCTCCGCCGAGATTTCCAAGCGCGTCCATTCCTTCTGTTCCGATCGCATGGCCGCCACGCTCGATCATGTCCAAAACGCCTTCCCTCACGCCACAGTCCTTCTCATGGGCTACTGGCGCGTCGTCTCGCCGGATTCAAGAACCTGGGGAGTGATGATGGCTGGAGGAGCTTCAGCCGCCGACCAACCCAGTCCCACTGCCTCGCAGCGCCGGCAGATGAAAAAGCTTTTTCGCACCGCCGATCGCCTCGAAACCGCCAGCCAGCACCCAGTTCTAACAGCCACGTCGGCCCAGCCTGGCCCGCCCAAGCAGCAGTCGGAAACTGTACGCTGGCAACACTGGTATGAGAACTCCACGGCCTTTCTCGATACGAGCCGCGAGTGCATGAGGTGGGCCGTGGCGAAGGTGAATCAACAGGTCAAGGATTCCAGCACCCAGGGCGATACTTCCTGTTCCACGGTGACGAGTGCCCCCGTTTCCAGTCCCCGAGTCTATTTCGTTCCCGGCTTCGACAAGTCCGAGTACTCCTACGGTGCCCGGGACAAGCATGTCTGGAGTCTGCCCGTCAGATTCATCTTCTGGGTTAGGCACCCCGACGACATGTACCGCGACCGCGCCAGCCTCTGCAAATCCCACTTTCGGGGAAAAGAAAATCGCATGACGCGCTTCAAGTGCGGCATCAATCCCCTCGCCCATCCCAATGTGGAAGGCGCGCGGTTCTACCACGATGCCATGATTTCGGTCCTAGAGCGGGCCTGGGCCACGCCCAGGCCCTGAAGCCGGCAGCATCCCGGGTCGTCCGGCCCGCTTCAGGCCTGGACCGCAATTCCGAGACGCCTTGTATAAATTCTGCAAGCTCTGGGCCGCGCTCGCGGAATAGATAAACAGGCATCAGTCCCGCGACTCCCAGAACACGCGCCGAATCTCAGTTTATGCATAATCGCCGCGCCACTCATCGCGGCAGCCGCCCCGGGGGCGGGAAAATACTCGGTCACCTTATCGGCGAATTCCGTATGGCTCTTGAATAGCTTTGCTTCGAAGCGGAATTCTAACTAAGGATTCGCGGCTCTTCATCTGCTCGCGCTCATACTTGTTACCGACGCTCGACATTAACCGGGCTTTCGACGTGGGCGTTGACCCCTTCCTGAGCAAGATTGGCGGCAGCATCCGTTGCGAGACCAATAAACGGAAGGTCGCCGGCCAAAGCGAACGCTTTTAACCGTGCCGCGACCAGAACGCAGCCGGCGTAATGACCGGATAACTCCCAGCCAAGGCCAGGAGATCCTTGTCGCCGGTGATCAGATAATCTGCCTTGGATACCCGGAGCGTTCCGAGTACTTGCTGGTCCGCTGCATCCCGATGCTTTGGGTCCGGTTCGACGTCTGGGTCGATGACATCCGCAAGGAAGAGAAGGCTATCCACCAGATCCCGAACCTCGGCAGCATTGAGATCGATTCGCGACAGGCGTGGAAGCACACGAGCCATTTCATCGAGGATGTAGCGCGACAGGATCACTTCCAAGCCACCCCGACGCCATAGGCTGACGATTCGACCGGGGATACTCCCCGGGTAGGCCAATCCGGAGACCAGAACGTTGGTATCCAGAACGACCCGCAGGCCAGCCGTCAACGCTTCCGTTCCTGGGCAACCAGCGCATCGATTTCGGCCAAGCCCTCGTCGGCTGGCGCTTCAGCATAAGCCTCAGCGATCCGGGCGCTCAAGGCGTCGAAGCGCTCCTGCATCCGGCGGATCCGGGCAAACATTTCGGCATCGACCAGCGCTGCGACCCGCTTGCCATCCTTGTTGATGATGATGCTGTCGTTCCGGTACTGCACCTGATTGAGCATTTCGCCCAGGTTCTGCCGAAAGTTGACGGCACTGACTTCTGTGACCATATCGCCTCCAACCGTATCACTAATATGACCATTATGATCGTTATGGTTCTTCGTTGTCCACCCGTTCGGCAACCCGGCTGAGACTGGCCGGTCTCAGCCGTAGACGCTCCCGGCTGCCGCTCGGCACTTTGGGCACCGCGGCTGAGATTCCCGGCAGACCGCCTTCTGCAGCTGTGGAGCAAATGCTCCAGCATGAACCTATGAGCCTGTTTGCGCCCATCCCGTCTGTCGTAGAAAACTCCAGCTTTGAGGCTCTGGAATGGGGACGGTTCCAGGAACTGGTGGCGGGGTTTGCCCGCTCCCAGGTAGCCCGCGGCTGGCTGCTCGCGCTTCGACCCTCCCGCGATGCCTCCTGGATTGCCGGGGACCATGCACCGGTTGTACTCTTTCGCGCGTCCGCAATCGGCCGACAGCCTGGCCTTAAAACGACACCTTGTTTTTCAAATCCTCTGGGATGGAAGTATTCGCGCTCACCTTCGTCTCCCCGGCGTAGACGTGGCTCAGCCTGGCCATTCGGCTCATGGGCGGCAACGCCGCGGGCGAGATCGCCGTGCCGAAGACGCTTAGCGATTCCAGTTGTTGGAGCGACGCCAGTGCCAATACTGTCGCATCCGTAACCTTGGTGCGGTTGAGCCGCAGGACACGCAAATGCGTCATGGCCGCGATCGCGCCCGCGGAACGGTCGGTGATCGCCGTGTTGGAGAAATCTGCCTCCACGATGCGCGCCGCGACAGGCTGGAGAGCTGCCATGTCCCGGTCGCCAAATTTTGCGCCCGCAAGCGACATATCGACCGTCAGATTGGCGGAGCCTCGGGACTCGTACTCCACTGCGCCGGGAAATTGTTGTTGCAATTGGGCGACGGCGGAGGCCAACAGGGCGCGGTCCCTGGCCACCAGGGCCGGATCGATTTTTTGAAAAGTCACTTCAGCAGGGGGAGCAGAGGACGCGATGGAGGCTAAGTTCATCGCGGCTTCCACCCGCTGCGTACTGGAGGCTCCTGCGGCGATCCACATCTGAATGAGTTTGATTTCGTTGGCGGGCAGAGGAGGCTTGTTCTGCGCGGGCATAAAGTCGTCGTCGGACGAAGGCAGAGTGATGCGGCGGAAGAGTTCGCTCTTCCCCGGCCTGCCTGGCGCAACCACGGGCCCGTCCTTTCCCCCGCGCATGAGAAGTTCATAGGTATCCAGCCGCAGTTTCCCCTTGTGCTTGGACTCCCCGTGACATACGGTGCAATGCTCGTCGAAGATCGGCTGGATCTGCGTGGAGTAGAAAGTCGGCGGTCCCCGTCTTGCCATTGCCGCATTCACTCTGTGGTAGTTCGACATTCCCGGGATGAGCCGCACGGCTGCCGGCATGTATTCCGTGAGATGATTTTCTCCCTGCGATAACTGGCCGCCGCGATATCCAGTCCAGGAGACGAGTGCCGCGGCAAGCACCAGCGCGGAGACGTAAACGAGATCTCGGCCTGAGCCCCGCGACACCCAGCACAGCCAGCAAACCAGGGCGAGCGAGAAGCCGCCCCACATATGCTGCGCAAGCAGCGGGCCGGAGGAGCCGCCGCTACGGGCCAGGCACCACCCCAGAAACGAAGAGGCGATGGCGCTGCAGGTGGCCAGCGCCAGCACTAAATCCAGCGGCAGGTCCGGCGCTGAGA
>DASYYO010000245.1:0-22738 GCA_035933805.1 Acidobacteriaceae bacterium
GCCACGATAGTCATAGTTGATCGCGTTGACAGCATCCGTAGCGTGACGCTCGTAGACCGCCAGATGCGCAATCGCATCCCCGTAGGGTCCGCGGTAGTAGCCCCACGGAGGCAAATTGAGAGCCGCATAGCAATAGAGCCCAAAAAAGACGGAGCCCGCCATGAGGAAGAGCCGTTTCCGCAGACGGTCAGTCATGCTTGTCCCCTGGATCGGTGTCTGTGCGCGAGCTGGCCGTGCGATGCTTCATCCGCGAGATCGCCAGCATGACCATCAGCGGCAGAGCGACCGCCCCTACAGTGATCTGGGAGAGAGCGACGTCGGGCGCCTGGAAGAAGAAAAAAGTAAGCGCCATCAGAAGGCCATAGAAACTAAGCGCGATAATCTGCGAGGTGACATCGCGGGTCGAGATGACGCCCCACCCGGAGACCGCGACGAGCAGCAGGATGCCTGCGCCGAACCAGATCACTGCGCCTCCTCGTCATCGCGGAAATCCCGAACAAATTCGAAGGGATCGCCATCTCTCGGCTCCCAATGTCCAATCTTCCGCGCACGGAAGGCGCGCGCTATGGCGTGGGTCACCACAGAGTTCATGGCCAGAAGCACGAACGCAATCAAAAGCGTCTTCCAAGAGACCTGATTGCTTCCTTCCTTGAGAAATACCGCGACCGAGAGCGCGAGGGCCCCGACGGTCGGCAATGAAAGATAGTGGAGTGCCTGCGTCGGCTCGCGCATCCGCCACATACCGAGCGCTCCCAGCCAGCAAGCGAGCACAACCGCTGAGAGCAGGATCATCTGGATAACGGAGTTCGCACTCATAGGTGCTTCCCCAGGAACCTGGCAAAGACGAGGTCTCCTCCGAAGGAGAGAATGGCGAGGGCAAGGGGAAGATCAATGAACGGGGCTCGCCCGAATCCCACCGTGAAGAGAACCATGGAGATGGTGATCACCGTACTCGTCATCGCCAGGCCAACCAGGCGGCGCTCCGGAGAGCCGCGCAAGCACATGTCCGCACAAAGCAGCAGGCCCGAGGAGATTGATGCACCGGCTACCAGCCAGAGGTTCACGATTGCGCTCCGAGATCTTTGGTCATTTTCGGAACACTGCTGCGTTTGATCTGGTGGAAGAGCATCCGGCTCTGCTGATAATCGATCCCCAGAATGATGAAATTGGGGGCAACGGTGGTGTAGGCGATCGCCAGAACGCGCCGGGCAACCAGGCGCGGGTCCCGGTAGCTGGTCCGAAAGCCGCTGACTCGAAAAAAAGATCCAGCCCGCTCGATGGAGACGAGATCCTTGAGAAGTACGACTGTGATTTCGTAAGTTCCGCTGACCAGATACCACGGAATTCGCCAGCCGGCCAATACATCCGCCGCGCGCAGTTCGAGATGCAGCGTACCGTTGCTGTGGACAAAGTAGAGAAATGCGCCTGCAGCCGTAAGCGATACGGCGCCGACAACCATTTCATGCAAGCGCGTACCCGCCACCAGCAGAATCCACTCCGCCGCCATGGAGAAGACCGTCAAACCGAGCATCGGAAGGGACAGCCGCTGCAGATCCTTGGATTTGCCCCGGCCCACCATGCAGCATCGGACGTATCGGGCCAGGGAATGGATGCCTAACCGCAGTTGCAATATGGATGAGCGGCAGAGGTTAGGATTGTCCAGGTATGCAAGGAAGGAGCGCGATGAAAAACCTGAGTCGCAGGCGTTTTCTATCCCTCGCTGGAGCGGCCGGAGTGGCGGCAGCTTTTGAGAACCCCCTCTTGGAAGAGCCGGCCGGCGCGGCAGAGAACTCGGACCATGCCGGAGACTTTACCTTTCTCTTCATCACCGACACCCATCTGCAACCCGAACTCAGGGCCGCCCAGGGCTGCGGCCAGTGCTTCAAAAGGGCTCACGCGATCAGGAGCGATTTCGCAATTCAGGGAGGCGATCATATCTTCGACGGGTTGGCTGTTGGCCGGGACCGGGCCGAGGGCCTGTTCGATCTATACGAGAAAACAGAACAGGACCTGGGCATGAAGCTGCATCACACGCTGGGAAATCATGACGTCTTCGGGGTGATTCCAAGCAGCGGAGTAGCGCCCTCTGACCCGCTCTACGGCAAAAAAGCCTTTGAGGCGCGGTTTGGCAAAACTTATTACTCGTTCGATCACAAGGGCGTTCACTTTGTCGTTCTCGACAGCATCGGCATTACCGATGACAGATCCTACGAGGGCCGGGTCGATGCGGATCAACTCGCCTGGCTCGCCGCGGACCTCAAGAGAATCCCGCGGGCAACGCCGATCGTCGTCTCCGTTCATATTCCCCTGGTCACGGCATTCAATTCCTATGTACCCCCGCCGGGGACGGCGCCCAGGCATAACGGCATTCGGGTAACCAACGCCTACCAGGTCATCGCCCTCTTCGAGGGGCACAATGTCCTTGGAGTTCTGCAGGGGCATACCCATGTCAACGAGGTGGTGACGTGGAAAGGAGTCCCCTACATCACCAGCGGCGCGGTCTGCGGCAACTGGTGGCACGGGACGAGGATGGGTACGCCGGAGGGCTTTACCGTGGCGCGGATCGCCAATGGCAAGCTGTCGGCGCACTATGAGACCTATGGCTTCCGCTCGGTGGCCCCGCAGGACACGTAGACTATCTTAGCCAGGTTAGACTGCCTTGCGCCGGCGGGCTGGCTTCCCTTCGGCCTCGGCGGTCTTTTGCGGCGGTTTCTTGCGGCCGGCAACTTCCGCGGGAGCGGCTGCCTCCGGCGCCGTTTCCGCCGGCGCTGCGCCACGCTGCTCGATGCTCTTCTTGAGGGCCTCCATCAGATCGATGACAGGCGCAAGTTTACGCCGGGACGGCTGACTGGCGGCCGCAGCCTGCCCCGCTTCCTTGCTCTCGATCAGCTTGAGGACGCGTTCCTGATATTCGTCTTTATAGGCTTCCGGGTTAAAGTTCGCCGTAAGCTGCTGAATGAACTGCTCGGCGAGCTGCACCTCGGGCTGCTGCACATTCACATCTTCATCCCTTCCGTACTCGCTGATCTCCCGCACTTCAGCGCCATAGTAGAGGGTATGCAGGACGATGCCATGATGATAGGGACGGATGAGGACGATCTGTTCTCTCTGATGTAGAGTTACCTTGGCAATTCCAGCGACGCCGAGCTTCTCCATCCCCTGCATGAGCAGGGTGTAAGCCTTGCGTCCGGGAGGCTCGGCAACGGAATAGTACGAATCCTGATAAAAGATAGGGTCCACATCGCTGAGCTTTACAAACTGCAGAATATCCATCACTTCGGAGGAATCCGCTTCGAGCTTCTTCAGCTCTTCGCTGGTCACGAGGACATAGTTATCTTTGTCGATGGGATAACCCTTCACCAGCTCATTTCTCTCGACGACACGTTCACAAACCGGGCAAACGGTCTGTTGCTTGATGCGCGAGCCGCATACCTGGTGAATCTGGTTGAAGCTGATATGCTCCTCACGCGCCGCTGCAAACAGCCGCACCGGTACCGAGATCAGACCGAACGAGATGTATCCCTTCCAAACAGTGGATGCCATGGCGCCTCTCTATCTCAATACAATCCGGGGAACTACACCGGCACCGAGCGGCCGCCGGAAAAACAGGTTAACCTCTTTCCCGGAAAAAATCAGTAATCGATCCCGCTTAGTTACCTCGCCAGTACCCCTGTCGCAAACGCGATTCTCCCGGGCCAGCTCAGCTACGTTCGCGGAAAGCCGCCCCAAAACTCACCCGGCGGCTTCCGTCAAGGATTCCGTTTTGCGAGCCGCCAGCTGGATTCTGCGAAGGACCATGCACGCCGTATACGCCGCGCCAAATCCATTGTCGATGTTGACCGCCGTTACGTTGGGGGAGCATGAATTCAACATGCCCAGCAAGGCGGCCAGCCCTCCGAAGGATGCGCCGTAGCCGACGCTGGTCGGCACCGCGATGACCGGTGCGCCCACCATGCCGCCCACCACGCTGGGCAGGGCACCTTCCATTCCGGCGCAGACGATGACGACATCGCACTCCTGCAGCGCGCCGCGGTGGGCCAGCAGGCGATGGAGCCCGGCCACACCAACGTCGTAAATGCGTTGCACCGCGGCTCCCATGCATTCGGCGGTCACCGCAGCTTCTTCCGCCACGGGCAAGTCGCTGGTCCCGGCACAGAGGACGCCGAGCGGACCGAGAGAACCCGGCTGCGAATGCTGGCAAAGGGAGACAATGCGCGCAACGGCGTGATACTGAGCCGCAGGAACCCGCTCTCGAACCGCGGAGAATGCGCCTGCGTCCGCGCGAGTGGCCAGCACATCGCCGCCCATTGCAGCCATGCGGAAAAATATCTCCGCGACTTGGGCGTGCGTCTTGCCGGCGCAGTAGATCACCTCCGGAAACCCGATTCTCAGTTGCCGGTGATGGTCGATCTTGGCAAAGCCAGCCTCTTCATAGGGAAAGTTTGCCAGGCCCTCGACAGCCTCCTCAGGACGAAGCTCGCCGGTGCGAACACGGCTCAGGAGATGGAGAATCGCTTCCCGATTGCTCATTTTGCCCGAGCCCCGGAACCTGCCGGCAGCTTCCGTCGCCACTCAGCCACGGCCGCCTGCATTACGGTTTTGAGCGGAATATCCCCGCGCTCTGCGGCCCGGCGGCAGTCTTCAAACTCGGGCGCGGCGTTCAGTTCTTCTCCGTTCCATGCGCCTACCTTCACGCCGATGACTCCAAACTCCGTTTCAACCGGAATAATTTCGCGCTTGAGGAACACACGGCTCTCGGTGCGCAAGCGAATCCCGAGCGTCGTGGTCTCCCGGAAGAGCAGCTGCTGCAGGCGACCGGCATCCGCCGGTCTGGAGAGCACGGTGACGAGAGTTCCCAGCCTTCCCTTCTTCATCGTCACCGGAGCGCTCATCACATCGAGAGCGCCCATCTCCATAGCCAATTGCGCGGCATGCGCCAGCACTTGCGGGCTCAAGTCATCGACCGCACACTCGAGCACCACGAGTTCTTCCTCTGGGAAGGCTTTCCCGCCGGACCAGGCTTTCTCCTCAATCGTTCCAACCGTAAGCCGCAGAACGTTGGGAAACCTCTCTGGATTGCGAGTGCCGGCTCCATAACTGATCGAGTTGGCCCGCATCACGCCGGGAGCTTCAAACCGGCATTGCATAGCCCGAAGCAACGCCGCACCCGTCGGGGTAGTCATCTCGACTGGGGGGCCGGCCGAGTAGACCGGGACGTTCATCAGCAGCGAGGCGGTCGCCGGCGCGGGCACCGGGAAGCGTCCGTGCATGCAGTTGACGAAGCCGCTGCCTACATTCACCGGAGAGCAATACCATCGGTCCAGGCCCAAAGCATCGACTGCCACAGCGCAGCAAGCGATGTCGACAATCGCGTCCACCGCGCCCACTTCGTGAAAGTGTACTTTCTCAATGCTCACGCCATGAACCCCGGCCTCGGCCGCCGCCAGAAGCTCGAACGCCTGGATTGCCAGATCGCATGCGACCTGGCTGATCGGGGCATGCTGAAGGATCGTGCGTATCTCCCCCAGGGTACGGCCATGGCTGTGCGAGCCGGCAGCATGATCGTGGCCATCGGCCGGATGCTCATGCGCGTGCGTGGGAAGCACCGGTGCGGCGTGACTATGCAGTGAAGGGGAAGAGTCGTGGGCATGGTGATGGTGCGAGCCATCATGCGCGTGCTCGCGCAGCGGATGATCATGCGGTCCGCTCAGAGCTGCCGTCTCTACCGGCCGGCCGTCGACGACTACGTCAATCTTAGTGGATTGGATTCCGCTCCGGTTGACCTTGGAGATGCGCAGCTCCGCGCCCAGGCCGAGCGACGCGGCGGATCGCTGCAGCAGATCCACCGGCGCCCCCGCTTCCACCAACGCAGCCATCAGCATGTCGCCGCTGATCCCCGCAAAACACTCCAGATAGCCCACCCGCATCTCGCTCATTCGTTCCGCCCACCCGTCAGGACCTCAACCGGAAGCACTTCGTTCATGGAACCCGTCCGGTATCCCGCGCAATCCAACGTCACGTACTGGAATCCGGCGGCGCGAATCACCGCAGCCATAGCTTTCATCATGGAAACCGAGAGCGCGGCCGGCATCTCCTCTTCCGCAACTTCAATGCGCGCAATCGAGCCGTGATGACGGACACGGAAGCGGGAGAAACCCAATCCACGCAAAGCCTCCTCCGCCTCCTCGACCATGCGCAGAGCCTCAGGCGTTACACGCCGCCCATATTCGATCCGGGAAGAGAGACAGGCCGACGCCGGCTTGTCCCAGACTCTCAATTTGGCCTCTTGAGCCAGCGTCCGCACCTCGCTCTTGGTAAGCCCCACCTCGGCTAACGGAGCCGTTACCTGATGCAGCGCAGCCGCTTTATGGCCGGGACGGAAATCCTTTTGATCGTCCACATTCAATCCGTAGGCCAACGCGCGGAAGCCCCCTTGCTCAAGCTCCTTTTCCAGCACCCGGAAGAGCTCGTCTTTGCAGTGGAAGCAGCGATCCGGGCCGTTCTGAGCATAACTCTCCTGCTCGAGCTCGTGAGTCTGGACAGTCCGCCGGGGTATACCGTGCTCCGCGGCAAAGTTCTCCGCATCCTTCAACTGAGAGCGGGCGAGGCTGGCAGAATCGGCAATTACGGCCACCATCTTCGGCCCCAGGACGGCGTGCGCCGCATAGGCAAGATAGGCCGAATCGACGCCGCCGGAATAGGCAACAATGACGCTGCCCAATTCGGCCAGCCGCGCCTCCAACGCTCTTCGCTTCTCCTCAAGGTTCACGCAAAACTCACTTCCTGGTTCGCAGGTCTCGTTTATCCCAGCCATTGCGGATTCGTGTACGTTCCATCGAATTGATGCGAGGTCTTATAAAGCTCGTATTGGCCCGCCTGGGCAACGCTTTCGGTTTTATTCAGAATGGAGGCAAGCTGCTGCTGGCTCAAGGGACGGAAATTGCGGGCGGTATCCAGAGCCTGATGCAGGATGTCCATTGAGTCGCACCCCGTGATTACGGTCGTGACCGGAAGATTCATCGCATACTGCAAACACTCCACCGGCGTCGCTGTTTTGCTCCGCAGGATCATGGAATCACCCATCGGCTTCATGCCGAGGATACCCATATTCAGTTTCGCCGCAACCGGGATCACCTTCCTGGCGAAGCTGTCGAAGTGCGCATCCATCACATTCAGGGGCATCTGTACTGTATCGAAGGTGTAGTTATGCTGTCTCGCGACTTCGATCATGTGCAGGTGAATCTCCGGGCTCTTATGCCCGGTGAATCCGATAAAACGAACTTTCCCCTCTTTTCGCGCCTGCTCCAGGTATTCCATGGTGCCGCCCGGCGCGAAAACCCGCTCCGGATCGCTCATTCGGATGACCTCATGAATCTGGATGAGATCCAGATGGTCCGTCTGCAAACGTTGGAGCGATTGCTCCAACTGCTGCTGCGCCGAGGCCCGGGTACGTCCGTCCAGCTTGGTCATCAAGAAAGCCTTTCTGCGATACCCATCGCGCAGCGCTTTTCCCATGCGGACCTCGCTGACGCCGTTGTTGTAGTCCCAGCAGTTGTCCAGAAAATTGACGCCGGAATCCAGGGCCGTGCGTACAATTCGAACGGCCTCGTCTTCAGTTACCTTGCCCAGGCCAAGGTGATAGCCTCCGATGCCCACGAGCGAGGTCTTCGCACCGGTGCGGCCGAGGGTCCGGTGTGGCATCTCACCCGCCGCGGCCGGATACGCGTTTCCCTCAGGGGCAGCGCTCGCCGCAAGAGCAGCCAGAGCTGCAGATTTCAGAAATTCGCGACGTTCCATCGCTCTCCCTCCGCATCCAGCAATTTAGATGCAGGATATTCCATCTTCCGATACGACTCCGTTCCCTCCTGATGCTTCTCACCGATAGGCGCCAGCCCATCCCAAGCGGCACCCCCTGCAGATTTCGATCACGTTAGACTGGAAGCGGATGGTCTTTCATTCAGCAAAATCTCCGTTGACCGCGGAGGAGCGCGTGCAACGATGGCGGCTGATCGTCACGGACACGATCTCGCTGACCATTCTGTTCGCCATCACAGCCTCGCTCGCCGTGGTCACGAACATGTTCTATCAATCCTACGCCAACCACCAGGCGACCCTTGCCGCCCGCTGGACGGCGCGAGGAGAGATGGCCCTTGAGAACGGCAAACCGCTGGCTGCGGTCGATGCCCTGCGCTCGGCGCTCGCCTACGCTCCTGATGAACGCAAGACCGAGATCGCGCTTGCCGAAGCGTTGGCCGCCGCCGGGCGGGTTCAGGAGGCGACCTCCTACTTTAATACTCTTGCAGAGAGCGAGCCCGGCAACGGCATGATCAATCTGCAGCTTGCCCGCCTGGCTGCTCGCGCGGGGAATACCACGCAGGCGTTGGACGATTACCATCGCGCAATCTACGGAACCTGGGAAGGAGACGGGTACGTCCGCCGGAGAGAGGTGCGGATGGAGCTGGTGAACCTTCTGATTTCAAAGCAGCTTTATCCGGAGGCCAGGAATGAGTTGCTGGTTGCGGCGGGAAATGCTTCGAACCGGGACAGCAGGACTCTGATGGAGATCGCCGGGGCGATGGATCGGGCTCAGGACCCGGCAGACGCACTGCGCCTCTACAAGACGGTCTTGCAGCACGAGCCGTTCTCGGCGGAAGCATCACGACTGGCAGGCGAAACTGCCTTCCGGATGGGCCATTATCTAGAGGCAAGGCAGTTTCTGGAACGAGCCGTCAACAATGCCGGCTCCGCCCGTGCGAATCCGCAGGTTCTCCACGCCACCCGCGACCTGTTGCGCGATACGACCAGGTTGCTTTCGCTTTATCCTTCCTTCCGGCTGGGGATTCGCGCCCGGAGCATGCGAATCCTGACCGATCTTCAGATTGCCCGCGCCCGCTTCTCTGCCTGCGCCGAGCGGGCAGCAGCGTCTCAGGCCAGGAGCGCCGCAGCGCCGCCGGCTCCCGACTCGAGCGCCTCCGCCGGCGCCAGCGCCCTGAAAGGTTCCCTCGAAAGCCTGGCCTCCCGCTTCGGGCGGCACCCGGCGAAAGCGGCTGATCATGCGGCGCCGCCCACGGCTCGGCCGGCCACGGCGCTGGCGGCATTGTCGGTACGGTGGGATCAGCAGCCGGCGAAGGCTACGGTCACACAACTGGAAAATGATCCCGAATTCGCCGATTCGGAAGTCCAGCTCATTTACGACACGGAGATCGCCACCCAGCAGATCTGTGGGCCCCCAACCGGTGATGACGCGCTGCTGCTGAAGATTGCGCTGGCCCCGAATGCAGTGGAACAGCAATGAGCCAAGCTATTGAGAAGCCGAAAGTTGACCCTGAAGCACTCGAGCCTGTCGAGCCTTACACGCCCAACGGGCCGGACGTTCAGAAGCTCGCCCCGAACCGCGATGAGCGCCTCTTTCTGGTTCTTTCCATTTTTATCGGAGTGATCTCTGGTCTGCTGGTGGTCTGCTTTCGACTGGCCATCAATTGGGTCCAGGTGCTTACTTTAGGCTCGGCTCCCCACCCCGGGCAGCTCCGGCTGCTCCTCGTTCCGACGGTGGCCGGAGTGGTCGTCGCCGCGCTCGTGCAGCTCCTGTTTCCCGGAGCACGCGGCAGCGGCGTCAATCAAACCAAGGCCGCTCTCTACATTTACAACGGCTACATCTCTTTCAAGACGGTGATTGGAAAGTTCATCACCTCCGCACTGGCGATTGGCGGAGGCTTCTCCCTGGGGCCGGAAGACCCTTCACTTCAGATCGGCGCGGGCGTCGCTTCCATGGTCAGCCGCCGCCTGCGGCTCTCCCGCGAGCGCCTGCGGATGTTCGCTCCGATCGGCGCCGCGGCCGGCCTGGCTGCTGCCTTCAATGCGCCGATCTCCGCCATCCTGTTTGTTGTCGAAGAGGTCATCGGCAACTGGAGCGCAGCGGTGCTCGGCTCGATCGTGCTGGCAGCCATCTCCAGCGTGGTCGTCGCGCGCTCCTTCTGGGGATCCGAGCCGATGTTCCGGATACCCTCCGTCACCCTGCAAAGGCCCGGCGAGCTGCTGGCCTATGCGGCGCTGGGTGTCGTGGGAGGCGTCTCAGCTCTGATCTTCTCCAGAGCCCTGGAGTTCCTCCGCCCCCGGCTTCGCGAGCTTCCCCGCTGGACCCAATTCTGCCAGCCGCCTCTAGCCGGACTGATGGTCGGGGCGATCGGCTATTTCGGAGCCACTCAGGTCATGGGCCCGGGCTACGGCGCCATCGATCAGGCCATGCACGGAGTCTTCACCTGGAAGTTTCTCCTTGCCCTGGCGCTGCTCAAAATCCTCGCCACCACGCTCTCTTTCTCCACCGGAACGCCGGGCGGTATGTTCGCACCCACGCTCTTCATCGGGGCCATGCTGGGAGCCTCGATCGGCGCATTCGAGAAGGCTTTCTTCCCTCATATGAATGTGCCTCTGGGCTCGTACGCGCTGGTAGGCATGGGCGTTCTCTTTGCCGGCTTTCTTCGCGTCCCGCTGACCTCGGTCTTCATGGTTCTCGAGGTGAGCGGCAACTACAGCATCGTGCTGCCGGTGATTCTGGCCAACACCATCGCTTACCTGGTCTCGCGGAGCCTGCAGCCGGTTCCCATCTTTGAGACATTCACCCATCAGGATGGGCTGGATCTGCCATCCATGGAAGAGCAGCGGGAAGAGAGCGTGCTCCACCTGGAGGATGCCCTGAGACCGGTCACGGTTCCTGTCTTCCTGGGAACCGATCCGGTGGAAAGGGCATCGGGCAAACCGTCCTCCCAGGAAGCCGCGGCGTTGCTGATCAAGTTGCGGGATGGCGGGTGGTACGCGATGACACGGGAGGAACTCGCAGCGGCCGCAGCAGCCTCTCCGCCAGGCGCCTTGTTTGAGAGCATTCTGAAGTCCGAGCGCACCCCGACGCTCTTTCCGGATCTTCCGCTGGACAGCGCCATCCCCTATCTGGCCCGCTGGCCCGTATTGCCTATTCAGAACCGGGCCAGCAAGGGCACCCTCGAAGGCATCGTGACGCTCGAGGATGTGCTTCGCCGTTATCAGGGACGCTGAAGTGAGGGATATCGTCCTTCAATGTCCCGGAGATCGGGGAACAGGAAGCGGAAGGGATCTCGATTGGCCACGCACGTAGCCGGGAGCGCGAGTGAACGCCGGGGAACACCAGACCACCGGTCTCGCTTGACACGGCATCATCCCCTCCTGATCCTGTCGCTGCTGACCCCCTGCGTGCTCCTGATTCACGGGTACCATCCCTACGCAGACGATGGAGCCATCTATGTTGCGGGCATCCAGAAGTTGCTCCATCCGGAACTGTATCGCCACGACGCCGTATTCGTTCTCTCCCAGACGCGTTTTTCGATCTTCGCCTGGGTCCTCGCGGCCGTCGTCCGATTCGCACACCTCCCGCTCCCGATCTTGCTGCTGGCCTGCCATCTGGCGTCGATCTTCCTCTTCCTGCTGGGCTGTTGGAGGGTCGCGGTAAAAACGTTCGCCACGAATGCCTCCCGATGGGGAGCGGTCCTGCTCGCCGCGTGTTTCTTCACTTTGCCGGTCGCCGGGACCTCGATCTTCATCATGGATCCCTATGTGACGGCGCGCTCGTTTTCGACCCCTCTCAGCCTCTTCGCGCTCGCCGCGGCGCTTGGGGGACGCTGGATTCAGGCAGTCCTCTGGGTCGCACTCGCCGCCGCGCTGCATCCCCTGATGGCCGGCTTTGCGGCAATTTTTCTTCTCGCTTTGCGTCTGGCCGAACCGCGCATGTGGCGGGGATTGGCGGTCTTCGGGGTTCTCGGACTCCTGCTTTGCGCGCTTATCTTCCTGGGAACTCGTCACGTACCGCTCGAACTCGCCTCCAGTCAGGCCGCCCTGAGCCGCTCCTATTTCTTTCTCTCGAGCTGGAACTGGTATGAATATCCCGGCCTCATTCTTCCTTTGGTTTTGTTGATCGCCGCTGCCTGGCGCACCCGGGGAGAAGGCCCGGTGGGAAGACTCTCGGCCGCGGCCGCGGTCGTGGGGGTTTGCGCTCTGCTGGCCGCCGTGTGCTTTGTGCATCGCAGCGGCAGCCTGCTGCTGGCCCGCCTGCAGGTGCTGCGCGCGTTCCATATGATTTATCTGGCTGGCGCTCTGCTCCTGGGCGGCTTCGCCGGCAGGTTCGCGCCGAAGCGACCGTGCCTGGCAGCCGGCGCCTATTGCCTGGTGCTTCTCGCCATGTTTGCCGGCCAGCGTCTCACGTATCCGGCTTCCAATCCGATCGAGTGGCCGGGCATCACGCCGCGCAACTTATGGCAGCAGGCGTTCCTATGGATTCGCGCCGACACTCCGAGAGACGCGATCTTCGGCATGGATTCCGACTACATCGAAAGCGCGGGGGAAGATGCCCAGGGATTTCGTGTAATGGCTGAGAGAAGCGCCGTCGCGGATTGGTATAAGGATGGAGGGGTGGCTTCGGTTTTTCCGCCAGCGCAAGAGCAGTGGTGGCGCGAGGTACAGACGACGAAAAACCTGGACGCCTCGACCGATGCGCAGCGCATTCACCGGCTGAAAGATTCGGGAGCGAGCTGGATATTGTTCCCCGCGAAGACGGCCACAGAGTTTTCCTGCCCGTATACCAATCCCGCCGTGAAGGTTTGCCGGCTTGGTGTAAGGTAGACATGGCAAGCGCACGGCAGCGGTGCTGCCTGGGGCCCGCTTTGCTCGGCGCCATCATCCGCTGAGAGGGCTAACGCATTCTTCCACCTCCGGTCCATGATAGACAACTGCGATAGAAAGCTGCCCCGGCTCAACCAGCAACCTCACGGGAGTGCATTGCTGTGCGTGTCCCGTTCTCGCCGCCTGAGAAATCGTGAGCTTCCGGCCCAGCCTGATCTTCAATCGGCGTGCCCGGGAGGTTTTCTGCGGACTTTCTTCAGACCCATCGGCGAGCTTGGGGGTATAGGAAGCAAAGGTCTATGTTGACGATTTTCCAGCGGCTCATTCTCGGATACCTGCTGCTTCTTGGATTGCTGGCGGCCGTGGGTGTCCATAGTTCTGGATTGCTGCACCGGGCAAACTTTCTCCATGCGCAGACCATAGGATCGTCCCGCGAGATCATGGAGATCCTTATACGGCAGAACGATCTCTGGATAACCACAGGCTTGATCCTGGGCTTCGCGATCTCGGTGGGGCTTGTCGTCTCAATCGCTCGTCCGCTGCGCCGGATGGCGGCAGCAGCGCAGCGCATCAGCGGCGGAGACTACGCGCAGCGGCTGGATTCCCGGGCAAAAGGAGACCTGGGAGTGCTCGCCGCAGCGGTGAACCGGATGGCCGTCCAGCTTCGTGACCTGCGGGATACCGAGTTCGGCCGCAAGCAGATGGAGCACCAACTCTCAGATGCAGTGGTGCAGTCGATTTTTGAGCCCGTCATCGTGACGGATGCCGCCGGACAGGTCTTGAAGCTCAATCAAGCCGCAGTCGACATTCTGGGGCCGGCCGCGAGAGATCGCATGGCCCTGGCCAACACACCGGGCGGAGAAAAAATCCTCAACGCGGTGCGCGAAGCCGTCTCCATGCAGCGCTCGATTTCGAACCAGGGAGAGGCGGCCTTGCTTCCGATGAAAGTGGGTCAGGCGCAACGAAGCTATCGATTGCGCACAACTGCCATGCGCGAAGCCGACGGCAAGCTGCTCGGCGCCGTCAGCGTTCTTGAAGACGTTACCGAGATGCAGGATACCGATCGCTTCAAGACGCGCTTCCTCACCATCGCTTCGCAGAAGCTGCGCGAGCCTCTGGAACATCTCCGCCTCAGCATCTACACGCTCACCCGGGGATTCGCGGGAGAACTTCGGCCCTTGCAGAGCGATCTCATCCGAGGCGCGGAAGAAGAGGCCGAGCGTCTCAATGACCTGATGACAGACCTGATCGAGGTCTCCGAACTGGAGACCGGACGCCGGGAGATCCGTATCGACCGGATACGCCCAATCGATATTCTTCGCGATGCCTACAACCGCCACCGCGACACGGCGCGCAGCAAAAATATCGATATTGAGATACAGGCCTTCAGCGATCTCTCTCACGTGAACGGCGATCGCCGGGCGGTGCGCAGCATCATGGACAATCTGTTGAGCAATGCTTTGCGCTTTACTCCAGAAGGAGGAACGATCCTGATCCATGCGCAGGAGCACCACGATAAGGTGCAGTTCTTTGTGCGCGACTCCGGACGAGGAATTGAGGCAGAGCGCCTGCCTACGATCTTCGGACGCTTCAGCGCTTCGGCGGAAGGAGGGACCGGCCTGGGACTTGCCCTTGTGCGCCGCCTGGTCGAACTGCTCGGAGGCCAGGTCTCCGTGGAAAGCCGGCTCGGTCACGGCACCACCTTCAGCTTCACCCTCCCGGTAGCAACCGTCGTCAGCACGCGCCATCCCATTGAGATCGGCTGATTCCGATATGGCAGAAGACCCCAACATCCTCCCCATCGAGCCGCTCGAGCAGGCGAAGCTCCGGGTTTACCTCGGCGCCGCGCCCGGCGTCGGCAAGACCTACCAGATGCTTGAAGATGCCCACCTGCTCAAAAAGCAGGGCATGGATATCGTGATCGGGCTCGTTGAGAGCCATGGCCGCAAAGAGACTGAGGACCAGGTCAAGGATCTTGAGGTCATTCCCCGCCGAGTCATCCCGTACCGCTCCGTCAGCCTGGAAGAGATGGATCTGGACGCGATTCTCAAACGGCATCCCGAAATCTGCGTGATCGATGAACTGGCGCACACCAATGTGCCTGGATCAAGAAACCGCAAGCGCTACGAGGATGTTCTGGAGCTGCTCGACGCAGGCATCAACGTGATGACGGCGGTCAACATCCAGCACATGGAGACGCTGAACGATTCGGTGGCGCGATCGGCTAACACTGCAATCCGCGAGACCGTTCCCGACAGTTTTTTGAAGCGGGCGGATGAGGTCGTCAATGTCGACGTCACCGTGGAGGAGCTGCGCTCCCGGCTGAAGCAGGGAAAGATCTACTCGGCGGAGAAGATCGAGCAATCGCTGGCGAACTTCTTCCGCAAGGGCAATCTCAACATGCTCCGCGAGCTCGCGCTTCGCACGACGGCAGAAGAGGTCGGCTCCCGCGCCGCGGAGTACCGGCGAAGCCAGGGCCTGGAACAGGCCCCAATCCCGGAGAAGGTCATGGTATGCATCTCGCCGCGTTCAGGCACTGACCGGCTGCTGCGTATTGGAGCGCGGATCGCCGGGCGTCTCGCTACCAATTGGTACGCGGTGCATGTCGAGCCTCCGGAGGAAGATTCGCATCACGGGGACCCCGAGGCGGCTCAGCGAATGGAAGAGTATCAACGGCTGGCGCGGGACCTGGGCGCCAGGGTAGTAACCCTGAAAGACAAGAAGATCGCCGACGCGTTGATCGAATTTGCCCAGCAGGAGAACATCTCCCATGTGATCTTCGGGCAATCGGCACGAACACGGATGGACATCCTTCTCCGCGGGTCGGTGATCAATCGCTTTCTTGCCGAGGTGCGCGACACCACCGTGCAGGTCGTACCTATGAGCCGCAAAAAATAGACGGGAAGCTGCAGGCTCCATCCGCCCGCAGCTTCCGTCGAAGTCTCAGCGCTCAGTCCAGCGCACACCGCTGAAACCGGGCTGCATGACAGGCGAAACGCTCCCCAGCCAATTGGCCAAGCGGACATAATCTTCCACAACGGGGGATTCCGGCGCGTAATCGACGACCGTCATTCCTTCTGCAAGGGCTTCGCTGACCGCGGGGCTGGATCGCACCACAAAGGGCAACAACCTGGACCCGAGCCGCTGCGTGAGAATGGTGCGCACGTCGGCATGGAGCGGGAGGGAGGCGTCAAACTGATTCAGCAGGTATACCGGTTCGGTCGCGCGCCCGGCGTGGGCTTCGCGTCCGGCAAAGATCTCCTCTACAGAAGCGATCGTCATCACGGAGTTCAGGTCGGGAAGCAGGGGCACCAAAACCGTGGGTGCGAGCGGAAGCAGGCCTTCCACGATCGTCTTCGAGGCGGTTTGAACATCGACCAGAATGCGATTGGAATCGCGCGCGTCGCGAAGCAGAATCTCAGCCAGTGAATCTTTTTCGCTCCCTTTGCCGAGGACTTCTTCAGCGGCCAGCGTTACGGCGTGGATGGGAGCATTTGCGCTGCCTGCCGGCGGAGTGAACGTGCGCACCACACCTGGCTTGGATTCGCGCGAACCGAAATAGAGTGGAACAAGCCCTGCGGAGGCTGTTTCGCCCAGGAGAACCTGTTCGCCGTGACCGGCCAGCACGCGGCCAAGCGCTGCGACCAAGCTGGTCTTCCCAACGCCGCCGGCCACGGAAAACACCGCAACTGCCGCCACGAGCCGCTCCAGAATCCGCGTGCCGGGGCGAGCCGCAGCAGAGTCTCCCAAGGGCGCTCCCAGCCCCTGAAGAGCAAACCAGCGGGAGAAAATGCGCTCCTGCCGCTCGCTCTGAGGGTCCGCTTTCGACGATAACGCTTCGTCCTCCGCTGCCGGCCGGGCCGGCTCTGCCGCGGCGTTCCCGGGTTTCGGACTCTCGTCTGCTTGCGTCCTGTCCGTGGATGCCGCGGACGAGTCCACAGAAGCCTGCTGCGCCGACGGGAACCGGGAAGCGCCTGTGAGAGCATCTTGGGCCTCCGGCTTCCCGTGGATGGACGGTTCAAGCTTGGCGGAAACATCTCGCAGGCGGGCACTCTGCGGGCTCCGGTTCACACCCTCAACCTGAAGCGCGTCAACCGCACCTCGCACGGGAGAACGCACGCTCTCCGAACCTCGCTCCGGTTGGGCCGGCGCCGCGGCTTCTACGGCCGGCGGGGAAGCCGCCGGGACGGATCTCCTCGGGAGCTCCGCGCGCCCCAGCATTGAACGTTGGAGCAGATGCGCACGGGCCTCACGCCGGGAGCCGGAAAAGTCACGGTATTTCGCGCCCTGAATGCTGACCCAGGAGTAGATCGTCCCAACTTTCTCCCGGGGTCTGTGGCATTTTGCATCGGGCGTACCTTTTGTCATTGCATTTCCCTCACGATCAAACTACCCGCCCGATGCAATCGCGGCGACCGCACCCCCGGACCGAAGATGCCTGGAGCGAAAGGACAGAACAAAATTTGTGAGGGAGTAGATGAGGTTTCGTACAACCGGAAGCTCTGACGTCCATGAACAAATTGCACAGTGATGCTGAAAGACATCTCAGCTCTGAATTGCTTTTTCCAAAGCTTACGCGGGAACCTTTACGGCTACAACAGAAATTGGCATTCTATTTCCAGGTCGTAACTCCCCTCCCTGCACTTTTGGGAGGAAATCACAGCTTTGCGCAGCCGCCGGGAGCAGGAACGGCCCGTCAGTCCTCTGCGCAGGGTGTGTTACTTTTGAATATCAACGGAAACGAGCTCGTAGCTCAGTCGGTAGAGCAACGCACTTTTAATGCGTGGGTCCTGGGTTCGATTCCCAGCGAGCTCACCAGCCTATGCATAGCGCCTCCCACGCCAGCGCTTTCCAAAACCACGCGGTTGAACTCATCGCATGGCAGGATCACTATACCGCCGTCTGGCATCAGGGGCCGCCGGAAGTCCCTCCGGATCTCGACGGGCTGGAACGCGCGGTCGTAGAACAGCATCTCACCAATTTTGAGCTATGGCATGCGGAGGACTCGGCCCGCACTCCCGGTGCAAGCGATCGCGATCTGGCTCGCATCAAGCGCTTCATCGATCGCACCAACCAGCGCCGCAATGATCTGGCGGAGCAATGCGACCTGCTCCTGCTCGGCTTGCTTGCGCCGCAGAATCTGCCCTCACCGGCCGCCGAACTCCACTCCGAAAGCCCCGGCCTGATGATCGACCGCCTCTCCATTCTCTCGCTCAAGCTCTACCACACCCGTGAGGAGATTGACCGGCCCGGCGCTCCCTCGGGACACAAGGAGAGGAACCAAAAGCGCCTCTCCATTCTCCAGGAGCAGCGCCGCGATCTGGCGGCCGCGCTGGACCGGCTCTGGCAGCAGGTGCTAGCGGGAGAACGAGGTTTCAAGCTGTACCGCCAGCTTAAGATGTACAATGACCCGGCAATGAACCCGGCGGTTTACGCGGCGGGTGGGCGGCAATCCTCCTGAGCTTCCGGGCGTGCCAGGGCGTGTTACCAGGCCCTGGATTCTCTCGGAGGCTGTCATGAGCGGCCCTGTTGACGTATTCTGTCGTGAGCGGCGTCTGGCCCGTAACCGCTGGACGCGAGGAGCCCGGTTCGAGCATGAGGCTTCCTGGGTTGGGAGTTGCTGGCTCTAACCAGACTGTTCCTGAATGCGCCAATGCGCCCGGGAACTCTGCTCCTCGCCCCTGAAGGAGAAAGAAGAGTGGATATGCAAAATACCGGCCAGGGTACAAGCGGCCGCCGCAATCCCCGAACTATCGCAGGAAAAACGCGTCCCATGTCGAATCCCTCGCAGCAAAAGTCTCTACAGGAATATCAAACCGCGCTGCAGTGCATGCAGGAAGGCAAGTTCGAGAAGGCCCGTGTGCTGTTTGAAAAGCTCACCCATGATGGCCCCCCCGAGGTTCTCGAACGCGTGCGTGTATACCTCGCCGCCTGTGACCGGCATGCCCGCCAGCACGGTCTGACGTTTGACAGTACGGAAGAGCAGTACGACTACGCAATCTCTCTTTTGAATACCGGCCTCTACGAAGAGGCCCGCTATCAGTTCATCAATATTCTTGAGATTGACGCCAAGGCGGATTATGCATATTACGGCCTGGCCATCCTGGAGAGCATGACGGGGCAGGCAGAGCCTTGTCTGGAGCACCTCGCCAAAGGCATCGAGCTGAATCCGCGCAACCGCATCCAGGCGCGCAGCGATCCCGATTTTCAAGATATGGCTGACGATCCTCGGTTTACCGAACTGCTCTACCCAGAGGTTCCCTGAGCAGTCATCGTGCGATCGAGCATTTTTTCGCACCCGGGGTAGGTTCATGAATCGATGCTTGGGTAGTCTTCCCCCGACTGGTGATCACGGCGTTCGCCCCGCCTGTGCGACATCTGGAAAAGGGGGCTAGGCTGTTCGATGGTCAAGTCTTCATTCTCTGCTTCTGCTTCCTCTGAACGCACGGATGCCGTCGACCAGGGGACCGAGCCGCGCACGGCTCTTCGCGTAGCCGCCATCGGCGGCGGAACCGGGCTCTCCACGCTCTTGCGAGGACTGCGCCGCTATGTTGTTCCTTCGGCCCAGGCACCCGAAGATCCTACGGCCCCTTGCCTGATCTCTGACCTCGCCGCGGTGGTCACCGTAACGGACGACGGAGGTTCAAGCGGACGACTGCGCCGCGGGTTCAACATGCTTCCTCCGGGAGATCTGCGCAATTGCATGGTGGCGCTCTCCGAGGATGAGCACCTGATCTCGCAACTCTTCCGTCATCGCTTCACGGCAGGCGAGGGTCTGGAAGGCCATAGCTTTGGCAATCTGTTCGTGGCCGCGCTCTCGGAGATGACCGGGGATTTTGCTCAGGCGATCAAGCTCTCCTCGCAGGTCCTCGCGACGCGCGGACACATCTACCCTGTCACCAAGGCCAATGTCACGCTGGCAGCCCGCGTGGATGACGGCTCCATCGTCCGCGGCGAAACCAACATCACCGCGAGCCAGAAGCATATCGTGGAGCTGATGATGGAGCCGGCCGGCGCGGAACCGCTCCCCGAAACACTGGAAGCCATCGAGCGAGCCGATCTCATCTCCATCGGACCCGGTTCGCTCTATACCAGCTTGATTACAAATCTTCTGGTCAGGGGAATTCCCGAAGCGCTGGCCGCTTCCAACGGGGTCCGTGTCTACGTCTGCAACCTGATGACTCAGGCGAACGAGAGTCTTGATCTGACGGCTTCCCAGCACATCGAGCGCATCTACGAACACACCGGATGGCCAATCTTCGACTACGCCCTGGTCAACACGGCGCCAGTCTCCCAGACGTTGCTGGAACGCTACGCCAGCCAGCGCGCCGCGCCCATCGAGGCCGACGTCGAGCGCATCGAGGCTCTGGGCGTCCGCTGCGTCACCGGGAACTTCGCTGCGGAGGGCGATGTTCTTCGTCACGCCGCAGACCGCGTGAGCCAGGAGCTCCTGCGCCTTGGCATTCTCGGCCGAGGCCTGCCTGCGCAACCGGCTTCGCTCCCGGCGTTTCGCTGATTCCTTGCTGTCTCTCCGCAGGGAGATGCGGAGGGCGCTCACGCAAGGGTACGCTTGAGCTGTCCGCAGGCCGCGTAGATGTCGCGGCCTCTCGGACGGCGAACAAACGTTGGAATTCCCTTCTCGACCAGCCTTCTTTGAAATGCATCCACCTGGGTTTCTCGCGGGGCCGAATAGCCGATTCCCGGACCAGAGTTCCAGGCGATCAGATTCACCTTCACCGGCATCGGTGCGCGCCGCACCAGCCGGACCAGCTCATCTGCATGCTGCAAGCCGTCGTTTACTTCACCCAGCAATACATACTCGAACGTCACGCGCTCCCTGGACCGCAACGGGATTTTTGCCGCGGCCTGGATCACATCTTCAATCTTCCATTTGCGAGTGACGGGCATAATCTCTTCCCGGATGCTGTCGTTGCTGGCGTTGAGGCTGATTGCCAACTTGGGCCGAACGGCTTCCCCGGCAAAGCGAACGATACCGGGCACGATTCCCGAGGTAGAGACAGTCATCCGTGATGGAGCGAGGCTGGCCGCCTCAACCAGCAGCCGAACTGCGCGCATGAACTCGTCATAGTTAAGGAATGGCTCGCCCATCCCCATGAAGACGAGGTTGATTCGATCGCGCGCCAGATCCACAGCATGACGCTCGAGCACCGCGATGACCTGACCGGCAATCTCCCCCGCCGATAGATTTCGCTGCAGTCCGAGTTTTGCAGTCAAGCAGAACTGGCAGTTCACCGCACAGCCGATCTGGCTGGAGACACAGATCGTCGCTCGTTGCGCTGCCCCTGAAGCGCCACGCTGCTCCGCTTCCTCCTCGCTGCCGTCCCCTTGCTCGCCGCCGTCTCCGCCAGGCATCCAGACCGTCTCTACCGTCTGCCCATCGTCGCCGGCGACAAGATACCGTTCGGTTCCATCCGCCGAACGAAAGGTCTCCAGGATGTGGGGAATCGAAACAAACCATCCCATTTTCGCCATTTGTTCGCGCAATTCGCGACTGAATGCTCTGACCAGGTCAAGCGATCGAATGCGCCGGCGGAACATTGCCTCCTGCAGCTGGCGCGCACGGTAGGGTGGTTGTCCGAAACCGGACATTATTTCGGTAAGCTGTTGGATCGAAAGGCCAAAAAGATTCCTAGCGGGAGACGCAGATTGCACGTCTAACAGTTCGACAAGCTTTTCGCTGCCAGGATTCATGGGGAGTTTCCGGCCACTCCTTCCAAGATAGCACCGCGCCGAGTGGCATATCCCGGGGGTTTCGGCGGGGAAATCGCTTGCAGAACCGATACACTTAAATGGTGACAGAACGTAGCATTCGCCGAACAGTTCTCCCGAACGGACTCACCATTCTCACCGAGCGTATGGAACATATCCGCTCGGTGGCGCTTGGGATCTGGATCAAGACCGGATCGCGGCATGAGATGCCGGAGGTGAACGGGATCTCTCATTTCGTGGAACACATGGTCTTCAAGGGAACACGCTCGAGATCGGCTCAGCGCATCGCCCGGGAAGTCGATGCAATCGGCGGCAATCTCGACGCCTTCACAGGAAAAGAGACCATCTGCTTCAACCTCAAGGTTCTGGATGAGCATGTACCGATGGCGCTCGACATTCTCTCCGACCTGGTGCTCAATCCTGTCTTCAATACGGAGGATATTCAGCGGGAGCGAGGAGTCATCCTGGAAGAGATCAAGATGGATGAGGACAATCCCGATTATCTGGTCCACGAGATCTTCACGCAAAGCTTCTGGAAGGATCATCCTCTCGGCAAGCCCATCCTGGGGACCAAGGAGACGGTTCGCGGATTCCAGCAGGACACTCTCTTCGACTACTACGGCAAGCGATTTTCGAGCTCCAACATGGTGTTCTCGGCGGCCGGCAATCTGGAGCACGAGACCCTCGTCGATCTCGTCGCAAGCCGCTTTGCTCACCTCTCCGCGATCGGAGACCAGCTTGCCGAGACTGCGCCGCAGCCCGTTGCGAAGATCAGTTTGCGTAACAAGAAGGCTCTGGAGCAGGTACAGCTCTGCCTGGGAGTGCCTTCCCCGCCTCTTGCGCATGAGCTTCGTTACGTCACCCTGGTGCTGAACACGATTCTCGGTGGAGGAATGAGCTCGCGGCTTTTTCAGACTGTTCGCGAGGAGCGCGGCCTGGCCTACTCGATCTTCAGCGATCTCAACCCGTATCGGGATACAGGTTCGCTCTGCGTGTACGCGGGTACCTCATCGGACCGGTGCCTTCAGGTGATTGAGTTGATCATGACCGAGTTCCAGCGTCTGAAGTCTGAAACTCTGCCGGACGAGGAGTTGCGCCGGGCCAAAGACCAGCTCAAGGGCAATATTGTGCTCGGCCTGGAGAGCTCGATGTCCCGCATGTCCAATCTCGCCCGCCAGGAGATGTATTTTGAGCATTTCTTTGGCATCGACGAGATCATGAACAAGGTTGAGTGTGTCTCGAGCGATCAGGTGATGGAGATGGCCAGGTTCCTTTTCTCTCCGGAGAGGGTCGCGGTTACCCTTCTCGGCCGCCTCAACGGCCTCAAGGTCACCCGAAATCAGCTTGCGTGCTAGTGAGAATG
>DASYYO010000273.1:0-30972 GCA_035933805.1 Acidobacteriaceae bacterium
GGCATGTGGTTCTCACCATGGGAATTGCAGGCGACGATCCGCGCTTTGTCTGCCGGACCGCGGCGCTGACGGAAGAGCAGTGATCTCCAGGGGAGGCTGACGTCTTCCGTGACGAGGCCCGCCGCAGTTCGGTAGAATGGCCCTGGATCAGGAGGATCATTGGAACGACGCAGGTTTTTAACTTCATCTCTCGCCGCATCCGCCGTCGCTTTGGCGGGGAAGTCCAGAGCTCAGACCTCAGCCGGCAAGCCTCGCGAGTTTTATGAGCTGCGGAAGTATCATCTCCAATCGGGTCCCCAGACAAAGCTGACCGCGCATTATTTGTCTGACGCGCTGATCCCCGCGCTGAACCGGCTTGGGATGTCGCCGATCGGCGTCTTCAATCTCACCTACGGGCCGGAGACTCCAACGATTTACGTGCTGATTCCCGGCAGCTCCCTGGAGGCCCTTGCCACGGCAGAGCTGCATCTCGGCAAGGATGAGGAATTTCTCAAAGCCGCCGCTACTTTCTGGGATGCGCCGGCGAAAGAGCCTGCGTTTGTCCGCGTAGAGAGCGAGATTCTGATCGCCTTCGAAGGCTGGCCCAAGCTTGTCGTTCCGGCCTTGAGCGCCCAGCACAGCAAACGCATCTTCCATCTGCGCACCTATGAGAGCCCCAGCCATCAGGACCATCTTCGCAAGATAGAGATGTTCCACAGCGGCGAGTTCGACTTTTTTCAAAGGGCGAACTGCGCCCCGGTCTTTTTCGCGGACTGCCTGATCGGCTCCCGCCTGCCCAAGCTGACTTATATGCTGAGCTTCGCCGATATGGCGGCGCTCGAAAAAGGCTGGGACGGATTCATGAACGATCCGGGATGGAAGAAGCTGCAAGCCTCTCCCCACTTCTCGTTTGAGCCGATCGTGAGCAACGTATCGAACCTTGTTCTCACGCCGACGGCCTATTCGCAAATCTAAGCCCTGCCTTCGGACGGACTTCGTTGCGGCTATGCTGGAGCAAAGCCCTGCTCCGGCATAGCAGTCCCGAAGTGGGAGAACGGTACTGCCGTCTTTTTCCCCACTGGAGATCTTTCAGGCCCAGGGCACGGAATATTCTTCGTCAGTGACGTGTTCCTGCCACACGACATCCATCCCGTTTTCATCGGCCTCCTGAATGGCGAGATGGACCATGTTGTGACCGGCGGCTGCGCCATGCCAGTGCAGCTCCTGCGCATCGATCCATACGGTATCGCCGGGCCGGATCTCGCGGGGCGGCTGGCCTTTTACCTGCACCCGGCCCAGGCCGGACAACACGTGCAAGGTCTGTCCCCGGGGATGGGTGTGCCACGCGGTGCGGGCGCGCGGCTCAAAGGAGACCCGGATCGCCTTCAATTTGGATGTTGCGGCTCCGGTTGTGATCTCGTCGAGCCAGACCGTGCCAGTGAACCAGGCCTCCGGCCCTCTGCGGCAACCCCTCGTTTCATTTCGTAGGATCTTCATCTTGCAAACGATTCTAGTTCACTTTCCGGCATTCTCTATTTCCACTCCTTCAATTCGAGAAGTGACACCAGTTTCTCTTGCGAAAGGAAGAAAGGGACGAATGTTAGAGTCTTAGCGAGATACGCGCGGGTCTTGCACGCTCGCAGATCTCCCACGACGATCCATTGCGAGGAGGAGGAGGAGAGTGAGAATCCGCGAAATCAAGAGATATGTGCCGGCGCTCGCAGGGGCTGTTCTCATCGTGCTCGCGACCGCCGGGCTTGTGGCCGGATGCAACGGGGGACCGGAACAGGCGCGACGAGGATCTCCGGCCGCAGCCGGCACAGAGCTTCCAAAGACAATTGGATTCATGACCGACTTCGACCAGAGCGATGACGCGGTGGGCATCTGCAAGGCGGTGATGACCGGAATCGCGCCCCAGGTCCGGATCATCGACATCACCCATCGGGTGACGCCGTTCGATATTGCCGAGGGCGCGCGTTTCCTGGCCGGCTCCGCACCCTACTTTGCGAAGGATGCGGTCTTCGTTGTGGTGGTGGATCCGACGGTGGGGACCTCGCGCAAAGCCATCATTGCGAAATCGAAGCGGGGGCAATTCTTCGTGCTTCCTGACAATGGATTGCTGACGCTGGTGCAGGATCGCGACGGAATCGAGGCGGCACGGGAGATCACGAACCCGGATTGGATGATCGGCTCCAGGCTATCCTCGACGTTCCATGGCCGTGATATTTTCTCGCCGGCGGGAGCGCACCTGGCGCGCGGCGATGATTGGACCAGGGCTGGGCCGGCGCTTGATGTGGCCAAGCTGGTGCGTTTGCAGATTCACAGCGCCCGGATGGACGAGAATGGGCTGCAGGGCACGGTGATCGGCACAGATGGCCCATTCGGGAACCTGGTGCTCAACATTCCGGCGGAGAGCTTTCGCACGCTGGGATATCAGCCCGGAGATCAGGTGCCGGTTACCTTGAACGGGAAGCGGTATCGATTTCCGTTCGTCAAGACTTTCGGGGATGTTCCGCTTGGAAAGCCCTTGTTGTATATCGATTCGCGTGGGCGCCTAAGCCTGGGTATCGATCAGGGAAATTTCGCCAGAACCTACAAGATCATGCCGCCCGCAGAGCTGACTATTCCGAAGAAGGCTGGCTCGTAAGTCAAAAAGCTCGATGCGGGGCATCCTCGCGGCGACTCGATGGAAGAGCGCCGCAGAGGACGACCCATGCGACCTTATCCGGCAGTCAATCTATTGCCGGCGAATGCGCTAGAGCACGTGAACCCAGTAGGCGTAGATCAGGACCTGGAAGCCGACGAGCAGGGCAAGCTGGATACTGTGCCGCAGGGTGAACCGCAGCAGCTTCGATTGCTGTTGAACTGTGATTCCAGTCGCTGCCGCGGCAACTGCGATCGACTGAAGGCTGATCATCTTTCCCATCACTCCGCCTGAAGAATTCGAAGCGGCAATCAGAATCGGGCTGAAGCCAAGATGTCGCGCCGTAACCACCTGCAGGCTTCCGAAGAGAGCATTGGCCGAGGTATCGGAACCGGTAAGGAAGACGCCGAGCCAGCCAAGGAATGGGCTGAAGAAGGGAAAGGATGCGCCGGTTGCGGAGAAGGCCAGGCCCAGGGTACCCGTGGCACCGGAGTAGTTCATGACAAAGGCCAGGGAGAGAACCGCGGAGATCGTGAGGATAGGAAATGTCAGTTGCCGGGCGGAGGCGGCGACCACGCGGCCGAACTCGGTGAGCGGCATCCTCAAAAAGATCACTGTTAGAAAGGTCGCGAACATGCACGAGGTCCCTGCGGCGGAGAGCATGTTCAGATTGAAGATCGCCGGGTAGAGAGTGGGTGCGGGAACAACCGGAGGAGTACGCAGGATCAGGTTATGAAGAGCCGGCCAGCGAAGCGCGAAGGTGGCGACGTTGAGCACGGATTGGACCGGCTTGTAACTCCAGAGAAGAACGAAGACGACCAGGAAGATATAAGGCATCCAGCCGACGATCGTCTCGCCGGTCGTGTACTTCGTTTGGGCAAGGCTTGAGGTTGAATTGACCATCTCGAAGGGGCCGCGCTCGGCGCCCTTCATCCGCTTGGTCGCCGCCTTGGATTTCGGCTGCCAGAATTGGAGCAAAGCAACGATGGCTCCCATGGAGGCCAGGGAGCTCAAGATGACTGTGAGCTGAACGCCGATGTAGTTGGAAACAATAAATTGGACGGCGGCAAATGTGACTCCTGCCACCAGGAGCGCCGGCCAGATCTCCAGAGCCGAGGCCCATCCTCCCATGGTTACGATCAGATAAGCAGGCAGAATGAGCGATATGGGAGCGCAGAGCCTGCCAACTGCACCACTCAGTTTGTCGAGCGGAAGCCCGGTGACGCCGGCCAGGGTGATGACCGGAAGGCCGATGGAGCCGAAGGCGACAGGCGCCGTGTTAGCCAACAGGCAGAGGGCGGCGGCGAAGTACGGGGAGAATCCCAGACCGACCATCATCGCGCCGGCAACGGCGATAGGAGTTCCAAAACCCGCGGCGCCCTCGATGAAGGCGCCGAATCCGAAGGCGATAATGATGGCCTGAAGGCGAAGATCGGAGGTCAGCGATCCGATCGAGTCCTTGATGATGGCGAATTTCCCGGTCTGCACGGTCACGTTATAGAGCACGATGGCCCAGAACACGATCCAGGAGATAGGAAAGAGGCCGAAGGCAGCGCCGTGTGCCGCCGAACTGAGAGCCAGCTTGACCGGCATCCTATAGGCAATCAAGGCCACGATCAAGGTCATGCCGAGACCTGTCAGGGAAGCGACCCAGGAAGGCTTGCGCTTCACCGCGAGCAGATAAAGCAGGACAACGGTAGGAATGGCGGCGATGGCCGCGGAAACCCACAGGCCCTGCCCCAAGACGTAATAGCCCTGTTCCCAAACTGTGTTCATGTGCTCCTTTAGCCCTTCGGCTCCCTCCCTGGGAAGGAGCTTTTCCCGTGCTGGCGGCGGGTGGGGAAAGCCTGCGGCGGCTTCCCGGATCGTGGGAGTTTGTATTAGCTCACAGAGGCTCCAAATCTATGAAATCAGACGCAGGTGTGTCAAGGCGCGCCCTCTCCAGGAGAGAAAGGGCAAAAATAGTGAAATCTCAGTTCTAGCGAACGATAATGAATTTTGCCTTGACAGTTCCAACTTTTCCGAAATAGGATCATCAGCGGTTCGGTCTTGTATCGCGAGACGGCGTGTCACGAGTCTGTCCCGCGGCAGCCCAGACATCGTCCCGGGAGGGATTTCGTTTTGAAGAGAGCGATCGTTCTGTTGATCTTTGCGGCAGTGGCGGCGACGTCCGCCTGGGCGCAGTTTGAGCTTGGTTCCGTGGTGGGCGTTGTGAAAGACCAGTCCGGGTCGGTCATCGCAAACGCTACGGTGGAGATTAAGAGCCTGGCGACCAATGTCGTCCGGCAAGTGACCAGCTCCTCCTCCGGGGAGTTTGACTTTGTCGCCCTGCAGCCCGGCCGCTACTCGATTACGGCGAGGCAGACAGGTTTCAAAGAAGCAACGCAGGATTTCGAGCTTACCGTCGGACAGCGGCTGCAGCTGAGTCTGGAGATGCAGATCGGGACCGCGACGCAGAGCGTGACGGTGAGCGCGAATACGGAAACGATAGAGACCGCCTCCTCCGACATCGGCAACTTGCGGACGCAGCAGCAGGTGGTGGATCTGCCGTTGAACAGCCGCAACTTCACGCAGCTGGTGCAGCTGGCGCCGGGCGTAAATAACCGCGGCAACTCATCGAACTCGATTCAGCAGGGGTATACCAGCGGCCGGGGAACGAACGGCGCCGTGGTCAACGGGAACCCTTCGGAAGACACAACCTACTTATTCGATGGCATCCAGAGCGTAGACAACGATGCGGGCATCCTGATCTTCTTTCCGCCGGTCGACACCATTCAGGAATTCAAGGTGCAGACCAGCGCTGCTCCAGCTGCCTACGGCGGCGGCCCTTCCATCATCAATGTCACCTTCCGTTCCGGAACAAATAACTTTCACGGTACGTTTTACGAGTTTCTGCGCAATTCGGCTTTCGACGCGAAGAATTACTTCGACTCTCCCACCAAACCGATTGTGCCGTTCCACATGAATCAGTTCGGCGCGAACGTAGGCGGCCCGGTGATTCTTCCGCACCTCTTCAATGGAAAGGACCGGCTGTTCTTCTTTGCCGACTATGAAGGCAAGCGGGTAAGCCAGGCGCAGACCTATATCAGCACGGTGCCGACGGCGCTGATGCACACCGGGAACTTCAGCGAGCTGATGCCCGCCAGCGGATGCACCGCGGGCAAAAAGACGACGGGCTGCATTTACTATCCTGGAACGCTGACGCCGGTTCCCGGCAATCAGGTCAGCTCGATCGATCCTACGTCGGCAAAGCTGATGACTCTGTTTCCGCTGCCCAACCGGCCGGGATTCACGACCGTCAGCAATTATCTCTACAACGGGGCGGTCATCAACGACATTAATCAGGGCGACCTGAGAATGGATTACCGTACCGCGCGGTCGAGCATCTTCGGGCGCTTCAGCAAGGAGAATCCGGATACGATTACGCCCGGCTATCTGCCGGCTCCGGCGATCGGCGGCGGCCCCTCACGCCCCGGCCAGACTCCCGTCCCGGCGTGGCAGGGAGTTTTGGGTTATGGGCTCTCGATCGGCAGCAACAAATATTATGAGGCCCGGCTTGGCTACTCCCGCGTACACGAGCTGATCATCGATCAGGATACGAACCAGGGGAACATGGGTGAGAAATACGGTATTCCGAATGCCAATGCCGGCGGAGCGCCCGGCATGACGAACTTCAGTATTTCGGGGAACGTCGGGCTGGGAGACGGAGCGGGGACCCTGGAGAAGATCAACAATAACTGGGAGTTCGATCAGGCGCTCAGCTGGGTCAGGGGAAGCCATGAGGTGAAATTCGGTTTCGGCTGGATGAGCCGGCGGTTTGCCTTCTTCTCTCCGACATGGCCGGTGGGCACCTTCGCCTTCAATGGCGCATACACCGGATATGGCCTGGCGGACTTTCTGTACGGGCGCCCCAGCAGCTCAGAGATCGACATTACCAAGTTCTTCAGCTTGCTTCGCTTCCAGCCCAGCTTTTACGTGCAGGACAACTGGCGGGTGACGCCGAACCTTACGCTGAATATCGGGCTGCGCAACGACCTTGTGACTCCGTGGGGCGAGCGCCACAACCGCCTGGCCGGCTTTGTGCCGACCAACGGCGGCAACCTGGTGCCGGTCGGTACAGCGCCCTTCACTGGCAATACCGTCACCGTAGGGCGCTACACGAACTGGGCTCCTCGCTTTGGCTTCGCTTACAGCCTGAATGCGAAGACGGTGATCCGCGGGGGCGCCGGTATCTTCTACGCCTTCGAGAACGACACTTCGAATGTTTCGGAGGCGAAGAACGCGCCGTTTAGCGGGTCCTTCACCACGGCGAACAATACGACGAGCGCGGCCGGCTACGCCGCGGCTCTGCCGATCTCCGCGGGATTTCCCGCGCAGCGGCCGGATCTCTATCCCGTCACCGGCTCAACCTTCGTACTCTATCCCCGGGCCTACCAGAATCCCTCCGCAAATGAGTGGAACCTGAACGTTCAAAGACAGCTCACAAGCCATGATGTTCTTTCAGTGGCCTATGTGGGCCAGACCGGCGTGCACGTGATCACGACACCGAATATCAATCAGGCGATTCCCGGGCCGGGAGCGGTGGTCAACCGCAGGCCATATCCGAATCTGGCGGACGGTACCGCGATCTGTCCCTGCGGCAACTCTGTCTTCAACTCCTTGCAGGTCAGCTACGAGAACCGCATCTCCGGGGGGCTGGACTTCCAGGGAGCCTGGACCTACTCCCATAGCATCGACAACAGCAGCGGCGTGGGAAACACGGTCGCGATGCAGAATCCTTACAACTTGAGTACGTTTCGGGGCAGTTCGGATTTCGACGTACGGCACAATGTGGTGCTGAGCTGGTCTTACGATCTCCCCTTCGGACAGGGAAAGAAGTTCCTGAATGATGCTCCCAGGCTCCTGCAGACGGTGGTCGGGGGGTGGCAGCTGAACAGCATCGATACCTTCCAGACGGGCGCGCCGTTCACTCCTGTCATGGTGAGCAGTCAGCTCAACGCAGGAAGCGCGGTGCAGTGGCCGAATCGCATCGGTTCAGGAAAGCTCTCCAACCCCTCCCCGAAGGCCTGGTTCGATACCAAAGCCTTTGTCTCTCCGGGGCAGTACCAGTATGGAAACTCCGGAAGGAACATCCTCTACGGGCCGGGAACCAAACAATTCGATGCCTCGCTCTTCAAGAACATCGCCTTCAATGAGGCGGGGAGCCGCTATCTGCAATTCCGTGCCGAGGCGTTCAACGTATTCAATACGCCGCAATTCAATAACCCGAACGCCCAAATCGGCAATCCGATCGCCGGAACCATCACCAGCGCAGGAGCGCCGCTGCTCTTTGCGCGCACTTCCAGAGAAATCCAATTGGCAATGAAGCTATATTGGTAGGCGAAAACTTCAAGCGGACTCGGAGAACCCTCCGAGTCCGCCGGCAGAAGAGCTGTATCCCGAACCGCAGGAGATCTATCCAGTGCCTAATTTCAATGCCCGCAGTTTTGTGAGCCGCCTGTTCTGCTTGTCGGCGCTCGTGATCGCTTCCATGCTCCCCGGACGGGCCAATGCCAAGGAACATCATTATTTATATGCGGCGGTTCCGGGCGTTCGGAATTACCTGCAGCATGGAGGGATCGGCGTCGTTGTCTTCGATATGGACAACGACTTCAAGTTCGTGAAGAGGATTCCGACCTGGCCCGTGGAGCCGGGAAAGCCGGCGGAGAACGTGAAGGGAATTGCCGCCGATGCGAAGACCGGAAGGCTCTACATCACTACCATTAACCGTCTTGCCGCCTTCGACCTGACGACCAATAAAAAGGTATGGGAAAAGACGTTGGAAGGGGGCTGCGACCGCCTGGCTATTTCGCCGGACGGCAAGGTGCTCTACGTACCTTCGCTGGAGGGCCCGTTCTGGAATGTGGTCAATGCATCCAACGGAGCCCTGATCACGAAGATTCAGACAAACTCCGGCTCGCATAACACCATTTATGCAGCGGACGGAAGCCGGGTCTATCTGGCCGGGCTGCATTACAACTACCTCCTGGTAGCGGATCCAAAGACCAATCAGGTCGAGGAGAAAGTTGGTCCCTTTTCCAATTCCATCCGTCCCTTCACCGTAAATGGCAGCAATACGCGGTGCTATGTCAACGTGAATGGGCTGCTCGGCTTTGAAATCGGCGATATCAAGACGGGAAAGGAGCTGGCGTCCGTGACGGTCAAGGGCTTCCAGTCCGGGCCAGTCAAGCGCCACGGCTGCCCGAGCCACGGAATCGCCTTGTCGCCGGATGAAAAAGAGATCTGGCTCTCCGACGGGCCGAACAACTACGTGCATGTCTTCGACAACACGGTGATGCCTCCCAAGCAGATCGCGGATATCAAGACCAGCGATATGCCCGGCTGGATGTTCATGACCATCGGCGGACAATATGTGATTCCGTCCAGCGGAGATGTGATCGACCGCAAGAGCCGTAAGGTGATCCACGTTCTGCGGGATGAGACCGGGACCCAGTTGCAAAGCGAGAAGATTGTGGAGATCGACTTCGACAACGGGAAGCCGGTGCGCAGCAACGACCAGTTCGGAGTTGGGGAAAAGCGGTAACCTCGGGCCGGCGGCTTCTCCGTTTGGGAATGCCGCCAGCTTCGTCTCCCGGCGCATCTCACCGGCCCGTTGTCCGCCCTTGGCCCGGACCTGGCTTCGCCCACGACATTCAGCTGAAAGAGCGACAGAGGAGCGTCTTGGAGACAAATGCGGCGAGCGGGGTTGCGACCGGCCATCGGTCGGCCGTCGTAGCCGGATTCAGCGGCTGGCTCCTCGACGCCTTTGATTTTTTCCTGGTGACGTTCTGCCTGACCGCGATGGCGCGCGACTTTCATAAGTCTGACGCCCAGATCGCTTTGGTCATCACGATGACGCTGGCATTCCGGCCGGTGGGAGGCTTCGTCTTCGGACTGCTGGCGGACCGCTACGGACGACGCCTGCCGCTGATGATCAACATCGGGGTCTTCGCTGTAGCCGAAGTGTTGACCGGGCTCGCCCCCAACTATACGGTCTTGCTGATTGTGCGCGCTCTCTTTGGGGTGGTGATGGGAGGGCAGTGGGGCGTGGGCACATCCCTGGCCATGGAGAAGGCGCCTGCCGGCCGGCGAGGGATGCTCTCCGGATTGCTCCAGCAGGGATATGCCTCGGGGAACGTGGTTGCGGCTCTCTGTTATTTCCTGCTCTTTGATCGGGTGGGTTGGCGTCCGCTCTTCTTCCTAGGAAGTCTGCCTGCGATTCTGCTGGTTCTCTTCATCCGGTTCCAGGTGAAGGAGTCGGAGGTCTGGATACAGTCGCAGAAGCAGAAGGTCACCTGGGGAGAGCATGTCGGCGAGATCTTCTCGCATTGGAAGCTCTTTTTGTATCTGCTGATCTTCATGTCCATGATGCTGTTCGCCTCGCACGGCACGCTGGATATGTACCCGACCTTCCTGCAGCGGCAGTGGCACTTCGCCCCAACCAGGCGCTCGGCGATTACTGCGTTTTCCGCCGTGGGCGCCATCCTCGGCGGCGTGGTTGTCGGGCACCTTTCAGACACCTGGGGAAGACGCAAGGCGATCGTCACCGCGTTTGTGCTGGGCGCTCTCCTCATTCCGGTCTGGGCCTACGCTCCGAATCAGGCGCTGCTGATCGGGAGCGCCTTCCTCATGCAGTTCATGGTGCAAGGCGCATGGGGCGTGATCCCTGCTCATCTGGCTGAGCTCTCGCCTAATTCAGTACGCGCCTTTCTGCCCGGCTTTGCTTACCAGAGCGCCGGAACGGTCGCCAGTTCGGTTGTCTATCTCGAGGCAGTCCTGGCGCAGCGGACCAGTTACGCCACAGCCATGGCGCTGATATCGATTCTCGTATTTATTCCCTCGGCGCTTCTGGCATTGGCGGGAAGCGAGCGCCGCGGACATACGCTGGGCTCCTGAGCTGCCGCAGCGCCAGCCTGGCGATCGATTCGGGAACGGCGCTCCATAACGCTCCTCCGCTCAGCGCAAGGGATTGCATTCGTTCAAAACAGAGGATTTGCAAAAAACTGCCAGTCCAGAAGAAGCGGATAGAAGGGTGACTGGCAGCCAAAACGCTGTGGAACACAACCCGTGGATCACGTGATTAATTCAATGATCAAGGCAATAGAAGCGAAACTGACCGGTGTCATTGTTTCGCGGTACCGGCTTAAGAGTGGTATTTCAGTTTAATAAGAAGAATGCCATTTCGTTCTTGACAGTGCCGAGATGCTCCTCATACCATGGTCGGCGATAAGGTCTTGTATCGCGGGACGAGCGGGATGTAGCCGACTGTTCTCTAGGATAAGCCGAGCGGTCCCTTGTCTAACCCGATCACGAAGGGCTTTGGGGAGATATGCTTCCTCTCGTTCGCAAAGCTGCCGGCGGTTGCCGCGTTCTCAATATCTGTTGGCTGATGATGGCGGTGCTCGTCCCGCTGCTGACGGCGCAAGCCGGCGCAAAAGAGCGCCACCTTTTGTATGTGGCCGTTCCGGGTGTTCAGAATCACTACCCGGATAACAACTACAACCTCCGGTATGGGGGTATCGGTATCCTCGTCTTCGACATGGATAACGGTTTCAGGTTCGTCAAGCGGATTCCCACGTGGATGCCGCCGGCCGGCCAGCAGGTCGAAATCGTGAAAGGCATTGCCGCCGACGCAAAGAGCGGGCGGCTTTATCTGACCACGCCCAACAGCCTGGCGGCCTTCGATCTGGTCACGGAAAAGATCGTCTGGCGTAAGAGCTACGAGGGCGGATATGACCGCATGGCCATCTCGCCGGACGGCAAGACACTGTATGTTCCGTCGTTTGAGGGGCCATTCTGGGATGTGGTGAATGCGGCGAACGGGGATCTGATTACCCGAATCCAGCCCAACACCGGCTCTCATAACACGATCTGGTCGCCCGATGGCACGCGGGTGTACCTGGCCGGTTTGCATTACAACTACCTTCTGGTAGCCGATCCCTCAAAGAATCAGGTGACAGAAGAGGTCGGACCATTTTCCAACATGATCCGGCCGTTCACCGTCAATGGGAGCAATACGCGCTGTTACGTCAACGTCAACAACCTTCTGGGCTTTGAGGTAGGCGATATCACTACGGGCAAAAAGCTTGCCTCCGTCACCGTGCAAGGGTTCCCCTCAGGTCATGCGATGCGCCATGGCTGCCCCAGCCACGGAATCGCCCTCACTCCGGATGAGAAAGAGATCTGGCTGGCGGACGGGGTCAATGACTATCTCCACGTCTTTGATTCGACCGTGATGCCGCCCAGGCAGATTGCTGATATCAAGGTGACCGACTCGCCCGGGTAGATTGATTTCGACATTGGCGCCAGGTATGTCTTTCCCTCAACCGGAGACGTTATCGAGAGGGCGACCAGAAAGATTGTGTATACCTTGAGGGATGAAACTGGAGCGCAGGTTCAGAGTGAGAAGATTGTTGAGATCGACTTCAAAGACGGCAAACCGGTCCGCAACTCTGACCAGTTCGGCGTCGGGCAGGTACGCTAGCATGATTCTTTCGAGCTTTGGGTTTCTGCGGCGGTTGTCGGCATACGTCGCCCTTCTGGCATTTCTCAGCGGCTCCTGCATGGCGCAACCTTCGGATTCCAAGGGGTCAGTGTTTTTCGAGGGCCGCGTAGTCCCGATCCTCTGCGGTCACTGCACGCTCTGCCACAACGAACAGTTGCAGGCCAGCGATTTGTCTTTTCTTACCCGCAAGGACCTTCTTGTAGGAGGTGACCGCGGACCGGCGATCGTTCCCTATCATCCCGAGCAAAGCATCCTGATCCATGCGATTCGCCGGGATGGAGGCCTGATGAAGTTTCCCGTGATGATGCCGCCCGGGCCCAAGCTCACCGACGAAGACATCGCTACGCTGACGGAGTGGGTCCAACGAGGGGCGCCCTGGGGCGGCGGCAAGCTCGCCTGTGCCGTCGGCAGCCCCCCGACGCCATTCCCGCAAAAAGCCGGCTCGAGCGGGGCGCGATGAGTTTGGCCGACGAGCCTTTTCACATTGTTCCCGCCGCTGACCGGTCAAGCGCCGGCGGAAGGGGTTTGAGTCGATCCAGTCTTTCGTGGGGCGGCGTTGCTTGGAACTGAAATTCCAACCGATGGTAAAAATATGCAGCTAAAGCCTGGCACTCCAGGGTCAAACAGATTGAGCGCGTATCTGGCGCGCTCGTTTCCTGAGCAGCTGGAGGCCGCCATCCATGAACGGTATGCGGTTGTGAGAAACCCTTCCGGGCTCGCGATGAATGACGAAGAGCTGGCGAGCCACGCGGAAAACTGTGACTATCTGTTTGTCTCCGCGACGGAGAAGGTGACCCGGCGGGTGTTCGAGAAACTCGCGGGAAGTTTGAAAGCGGTTGCCACCTTGTCGGTGGGATTCAATCACGTGGACCTGGAGGCCGCGCGCGAGCATGGGGTGGCGGTCTTTTACTCCCCCGGGGTTTTGACGGACGCCTGCGCGGATGTGGCCATGCTGCTGGTTCTGGCGGCGGCGCGGCGCGCTCATGAGGGAGAGTCCCTGGTGCGCTCCGGCAAGTGGCCGGGTTGGGCGCCAACGCAGCTTTTGGGAATTGGACTCGCAGGCAAGCGGATGGGTATTTTGGGGATGGGCCGGATTGGGCAGGCGGTGGCCGAGCGTGCGCGAAGCTTCGGCGTGCGCGTTCATTATCACAATCGGCGGCGCCTGCCGGCAGAGATCGAGAAGGGCGCGATCTACCACGACACTCCGGAAGATCTATTGGCCATGAGCGAGATCTTCGTCATTACAGCTCCGGCGACGCCGGAACTTGCAGGCTTTCTCAATCGCGACCGCATCGCGCTGCTGCCGGCGAATGCCGTCGTGGTGAACGTGGCGCGGGGAGAGATGATCGATGATGACGCTTTGATCGAAGCGCTGAAGGAAAACAGGGTATTTGCGGCGGGCCTCGATGTCTTCGATCACGAGCCGGCCGTTGATCCACGCTACTTTGGTTTGCAGAATGCCTTTCTCACCCCGCACATCGGCAGTGCGACCGAGGATACGCGCAACGCAATGGGTTTTTTGTTATTGGATGGCCTTCGTGCGTTTGAGACAGGCCAGAAAGCGAGTAACCGTCTATGTTGACCTCAACTTTGTCGAAGGAAACCGAAATCCCCATCAAGGACAAGACGCTCTTCCGGCAGAAGTGCTATGTCGGCGGCGCCTGGGTAGACGCGGAAAATGGAGCGGCAACGCCGGTCACCAATCCGGCCGACGGCAGCGTGCTGGGAACGGTTCCCAGGTTCGGAGCCGTGGAGACGCGACGGGCTATCGATGCCGCGGAGGCTGCCTTGCCGGACTGGCGGGCAAGGACCGGCAAAGAACGATCGCAGATCCTTCGCGGGTGGTTTGACCTCTGCATGCAGAACCAGGAGGATCTGGCGACCATCCTCACGCTCGAACAGGGAAAGCCCATCGCCGAGGCCCGGGGAGAGATCGCCTACGGCTCATCCTTCATCGAGTGGTTTGCCGAAGAGGCCAAGCGCATCTATGGCGATACCATCCCCGCGACGACGCGCGACCGCCGCATTGTGGTAATCAAGCAACCGGTGGGAGTTGTCGCCGCGATCACGCCCTGGAACTTTCCCAATGCGATGATCACGCGAAAGGCAGGGGCGGCGCTGGCCGCGGGCTGCACGATCGTGATCAAGCCGGCGGCCTATACGCCCTATTCGGCCCTGGCTTTGGCCGAGCTCGCCGAGCGGGCCGGCGTTCCCAGGGGGGTTCTCAATATAGTGACCGGATCGGCTGCCGCAGTTGGAGGCGAGCTGACGTCCAATCCTGTGGTGCGCAAACTCTCCTTTACCGGCTCGACTGAGGTCGGACGGACTTTGCTGCAACAATGCGCCGATACCGTAAAGAAGGTTTCGATGGAGCTGGGAGGGAACGCACCTTTCATCGTTTTCGCGGACGCGGATCTGGAGAGAGCCGTGGCGGGCGTGATGATCTCGAAGTTCCGGAATGGGGGACAGACATGTGTCTGCGCCAACCGCATCTTCGTCGAGGACGGCATTTACGACGCATTCACCGCCAGGCTGAAAGAGGCAGTCCGGGCGCAGGTGGTAGGCCAGGGTCTGGCGGCGGGCGTCACTATCGGGCCGCTGATCGATGAAAAGGCAGTGGAGAAGGTCGAGGAGCACATTGCCGATGCCGTTGCGCGAGGCGCCCATATCTTCTGCGGCGGCAAACGGCACGAGATGGGCGGCACCTTCTTTGAGCCCACCATTCTGACCGACGTGCCTGCAGGGGCCAAGCTGATGACGGAGGAGACCTTCGGGCCCGTGGCGCCTTTGACTCGCTTCTCCTCCGAGCAGGAGGTGATTGCGATGAGCAACGACACCGAGTTCGGCCTTGCCTGCTACTTCTATACCCGGGACATCGGACGAGTGTGGCGGGTGGCCGAAGCGCTCGAATACGGGATCGTGGGCATCAATGAAGGCCTGATCTCTACCGAGGTAGCGCCTTTCGGCGGAGTGAAGCAGTCCGGAATCGGGAGAGAGGGCTCGAAGTACGGAATCGAAGACTACGTCGAAATCAAGTACCTCTGCATGGGCGGAATCTGACGCAGGCAAATGAAAGGAACAATGAAACTCCAAGATCGCATTGCAATCGTAACGGGAGCGGGAAGCGGGTTCGGAGAGGGCATCGCAAAGCACTTCGCGGAACTTGGAGCGAAGATCGTGGTGGCCGATATCCGGGGTCAGCAGGCAGATCGGGTCACCGCGGAGATTAAGGATGCGGGCGGGAAAGCCGTCTCTGCCCACACGGATGTTACCCAGAGCTCCCAGGTTGCGCAGATGGTTGGGCTCGCGCTGAGTTCCTTTGGCAAGCTCGACATCCTGGTGAACAATGCGGGTACCACGCACAAGAACCAGCCGATGCTCGATGTCGATGAAGCCACGTTCGACCGCGTCTACGCGGTGAACGTAAAGAGCATCTATCTCGGCGCAATCCATGCGGTGCCGGTCTTCCGCCGTCAACGCTCGGGCAACATCATTAATGTGGCGTCGACTGCCGGGGTTCGTCCGCGGCCCGGACTGACGTGGTACAACGGCTCCAAAGGCGCGGCCAACATTCTCACCAAATCCATGGCGGTGGAACTGGCGCCGGACGGCATTCGTGTGAACGCGGTCAATCCGGTGATGGGAGAGACCGGTCTTCTCGCGGACTTTCTTCCTTCCGGGGATGCGGAGATTGCGCGCCAGAAAGTGATCAACACAATTCCTCTCGGACGCCTCAGCCGCCCGATCGATATCGCGAAAGCCTGCGCTTTTCTGGCGAGTGATGAGGCGGACTTTATCACCGGAGTCTGTATGGAGGTCGACGGTGGACGCTGTGTATAAACGCGCCGCCCTGAACCCCGGCGCCTGTTTGCAGGAAGAGCGATGAAGACCTACACCGTTGCAGTGATCCCGGGCGATGGGATTGGCAAGGAAGTGGTGCCGGAGGGGCTCCGCGTCCTCGATGCGGTGGGCGCGAAGTTCGGCATTGGCTTCCGCTTCACTCATTTTGACTGGAGCTGCGAGCTCTATCGGGCGACCGGCCGGATGATGCCGGAGGACGGCATCATCCGGCTGCGCGATCACGATGCAATCTTCCTCGGCGCGGTTGGCTTCCCTGGCGTGCCGGACCATGTTTCGCTGTGGGGTCTTCTGATTCCCATCCGGCGCGAATTCGATCAATACGTGAATCTGCGGCCCGTACGGCTGCTGCCAGGCATCACGCCGCCTCTCCGCGACCGCAAGCCTGGCGATATCGACATGTGGGTCGTCCGGGAAAATACGGAAGGCGAATATTCGCAGATCGGGGGCCGTCTCCACGCGGGAACGGAATTCGAGACTGTCGTTCAGGAAGCGATCTTCACCAGGCGGGGAACGGACCGCATTCTTCGCTACGCCTTCGAACTGGCCCGGCGTCTCGGGCGCGACCATGTAACATCGGCGACCAAATCGAACGGTATCTTTCACTCGATGCCGTTCTGGGATGAGCGGTTTGCCGCGATGAGCCAGGAGTATCCCGAGATCCGCGCAGATCAGTATCACATCGACATTCTTACGGCCCGGTTTGTCATGTCGCCGGAGCGCTTCAGCGTGGTAGTTGCAAGCAACCTCTTTGGAGATATACTCTCCGACCTCGGGCCCGGCGTGACCGGGACGATTGCTGTTGCGCCTTCCGCCAATATCAACCCGGAGCGGCGATATCCTTCCATGTTCGAGCCGGTTCACGGCTCTGCACCCGATATTGCCGGCCAGGGAATCTCAAATCCAATTGGTCAGATCTGGTCGGCGGCGATGATGCTGGAGCATCTTGGCGAGCCGGAGGCGGCCCAGAGCATTCTTCAGTCGATCGAACGTGTTTTGACCTCTCCCGAGCGGCCGTTGACTCCGGACCTCGGGGGCAGAGCAACTACCAGTGAACTGGGAAAGGCTATCGCGAGTGCGCTATGAATGGTAAAGTGGCAGCAATCCAAAATCAAACTCGCCTCTCTCCGGAGAGTTCCCGCTTGCCTCTATCGGAAACAAAGCTGACTCAGGTCGCTTATGAAAAGATCCTCAAGGCTATCGTTTACGGGCGATTGGACCTCGGGGAGCCGCTCTCGGAGAACGACCTGGCGAAGGCCTTAGGCGTCAGCAAAGCCCCGGTTCGCCAGGGCCTCAATGAGCTTCGCCTCAGGGGGCTGGTGGTGGTGATTCCTCAATCGGGCAGCTATGTCTTCAGCCCCACCCGGGAAGAGATTGAAGAGCTGTGTGATTTTCGCCTGCTTCTCGAAGACCGCGCCTTGCGCGCATCCATGGAGAATGATCCGCGCGCACTTCTGAGCTCGTTGAAGAAGATTGTTGAAGAAATGAAAAAGGCTTACCGGGCGGCCGATCTGTTTCAAAGCAAGCTGCTCGATACCGAGTTTCACCAGACGTTTCTCAAGCACAGCCACAATCGTTATCTGGTTCAGTCTTACAGCAACATCGGGCATAGCGCCGAAGCGCTGCGTTACCGCTTTATGGATACCGCCGTGTACCGGAACCGCGCCTTTGACGAGCACCAGAAGATTCTCGAATGCCTGACCGCCGGAAACGTCAACAAGGCGTCCGATATTCTGGCAGACCACATCTCGCGGACCAAGCACTTTCATGCGCGGGTCAATTGGTCCTCCGGGCGGTCGCATCGCAAGGATTACAAGTTCCGGGACTACTCAGAAGTCTTCGCCGATTAAACGCTTTTGGAGAAAGCGTATACCCGGGAGTCCCCAGCCTGCCGCCACGCGGGAAACTTGCCGACGTTGGAGTCTGTTCAGTCCGAGTAAGAGGTGGTCTCGTGCTTTCCCCGGCCGCTCCGGTAGCCGAGCGAGGCGGAGATCCGGGCGGCAATCCTCATGACGGCGCTCGAAAGGCTCGGAACCCGGTCATCCCCGATTCGGAAGACCGGCCCGGCGATGCTGATGGCTGCTACTACCTCGCCTGCGCTGTCCCACAGGGGCGCTCCGATGCAGCGCAGACCCTGTTCCCGCTCCTCGTTGTCGATGGCGTAGCCGCGCTTCCGAATGGCTCGCAACTCCGCCTTGAACTTTGCCGGGGAGGTGATCGTCCTTGGCGTGTAAGACTCCAGCTTGCGATCGCTCAGAAAATCGTCGATATGTTCCTGGGTCGCGAAGGCCAGCATGGCCTTGCCCAGCGACGTGCAGTGGGCGGGGGTACGCGTACCGACAGTGGCGGGGGTACGCAGCGTCTGGCTGCTCTCGATGTTCACCAGAGAGACTACCTGGCCATCCCGCAATACGGCCAGATGCGCGGTCTCGCCGGTTTCCTTCACCAGCGCGCGGAGATGCGGCCCGGCAACCTCGTAGACGTCCAGCCGGGAGACCGCAGAGAGGCCCAATTCCATGAGCCGCGAGCCGAGGTGGTATTTACCGGTAACCGTATTCTTTTCAACAAAGCGGCTCAACTCCAGAACCATGATCAGGCGATGGGCTGTGCTCTTGTGCAGTTTGAGGCGCTCGGCGATCTCCATCAGCCCGACGCCGGACTTCTCATCGGCCAGCAGGTTGAGAATCTGGAAGGCCCGGTCCAGTACCTGAACGCGGTAGATATGGGGCTTTTTGACCTTCGTGCGCGTGCTCATGCGGACTTAGCCAAGGAAGGAGACAATTGAATCGACATCCGCTCACCGGTTGAGGAGTTTGAATCGCGACACAAATATATCACGCTGAATTCCGCACTGTAACGATTCAGTGCGTCGTCTGTCCCGCGGTTTTCGCGGCAGATCCTCCTGGAGGTCAGACCTCGCCGCAGCGCCCGGGCATGCTCTCCGGCGCCGGATTTTCCCGGGAAGATTCTCTTCCCACGATGCAGGAAGCCACGCCGCGTCGCGCGGGCCGCGTTTCCGGTGGTCATATGTCGGCCTTTCGAATATTCTGCTTGGGGAACCGGCGAGGGTGAATCGCGGCGGCCGGGTGCGGGTTTTCCGCTTCTGTTTCCACCGGCGGCTGCCGGACCGGGTTCTTCTTCCGGGAGCTTTCATCTTCGGCAACGCGGGGCTGAGACGAAGGGCCGCCGCATCACGCGTCCATCCACCATCCAACCATGAGGGTCCACTTATGAAGAGAATCCGCTTTGCGGCTCTGGCTGTCGCCGCAATCGTGCCACTCGCGCCGCTGCCGGCAAGGGCGCAGGCCGTCGATGTCCAATCGTCACAACAATTGATGCAGGAAGCCGCGCCGCTGCGCGAGCAGGCGAAGCAGGGGAACGGGATGGCCAGCAAGATTCTGGAGAAATATCCCGGGCATTACACAATGCTGGGTTATCGAGGCAAGGATGGGCAGGCGGAGCTGCATGAAGGGGTGGCGGACTTCTTCGTAGTCCTCGAAGGCCATGCCACGCTGCTTTCGGGCGGGAAGGTTCTCAATCCCAAGCCTTCCGGCCCGGGAGAAGTGCGAGGAGACGCCGTGCAGGGAGGAGCCTCGCGGAAACTGGCGAAAGGGGATGTGGTGCACATTCCTGCGAACGTCCCCCATCAATTGCTGATACCCGCAGGGGAATCGTTTACCTATTTCATCATCAAGGTTGATACTCCGAAGTAAACATCAACGCACGGAAGTCTCGCTGCGTGCTGCGGCAGCCTGTGGCCTTCCCGCTAGGAGTTAGAGAGGGCTATGGGCTCCGGCGCCGCTTGCATCGGGATCGGATCTTTGACGATGACGAGATAAGAGAATGCTCCCAGCAGAGCAACCGCCGAGCAGCTCGCCATCGAGAGATGAAACGAGTGAGTACGGTCCAGCAGCCAACCGGCGATGACCGGCGCAAACGAAGCGCAGATAAAGCTGCCGAAGTTCTGGATGGAGCCTACCGATCCGACCATGGGAGCGGGCGTCATCGATTGCACCAGCCCCCAGCCTGAATTGCCGGCAATATAGATAAAGAACAGAGCCATACCGATCGCCAGGGCTGCCCCGACGGCGCCTGCTGCGTGTACGACCAGCAGCGAGCATAGCGAGGAGCAGCTCAATCCGGTGACCAGGAGGATCTTGTGACTCCTGATGGGAGCAACTCCCCGGCGGACGAGAAAGTCCGCGATTATGCCGCTCAATAGCATTCCGATCGCCCCGCACAGAAAGGGGATGATCGCGATGAGACCGGTGCTCGCTACGCTGACGTGGCGCTCAGTTTCCAGGTATCCCGGCATCCACGACATGTAAAACCATACCGTGTAGTTGATTCCTCCAAAGCCCAGCATCATGCCCCAGACCGAACGCAGCCGGAAGAGTCCGAGCCATTGCCGCGGGGAGATGCGCGCCTTCGGCTCCCGCACGCCGCAGGATTCCAGGTAGGCTCGCTCCGCGTCGTCGAGCGCTGCGTTCCTGCGATCGCGGTACAGGGCATACCAGGCGATCGCCAGGGCGACTCCGGGAATGCCGATGAGCATGAACATGCCCCGCCAGCCAAAGGAGAGCATGATGACCGTCACGATGGGAGGCGCGATCGCCTGTCCCAGAGTGGTCGATGCATTGACGATCGCCAGTGGTGTGGCGCGCTCGGGAACATCAAACCAGTCGTGAACGGTCTTCACCCCGGAGATGACATAGGGCGACTCGCCCAGCGCGAGGCCGATGCGCGCAGTCACGAAGGAGGCGAAGCTGTTGACCATGCCCGTAGCTGTCTGCATCAGGGACCAGAGGAACAGACCCGCGCTGAGAACCACGCGCGCGCCCAGCCGGTCCAGCAGCCAGCCGCTGGGTAGTTGGCAAACGGCATAAGCGAGAGAGAAGACCGAGAGCAGGGCTCCCATCCGCGTACCGGAGAAGCCGAGGTCTGTGCGGATCGTGGTATTGGCGATGGCTAGCGAGCCGCGATCAATGTAGTTGATGAGCCCGGCGATCGACAGCAGCCAGACCGCTATCGTTTGAATCCGTCGAATGCGGTGTGGCTTTTGAGGCCTCGAATCAGAAGCCATGCTGTTGCGGGTCATCCTGGATTGTCTGGAACACGGTCGAGCCCAGTGTAATGCCTAAGGCCCGCTTGAGCGAAAGGAAGCGCGGCGGCCGGGTTCAGTGGATGGTGCGCATCTTGCGCGACATGTAGTCCATCAGCAGGTACTCGCCAAGAGTATCAGGAGTGGTGAAGTAGGCTTTGCCGCGGCACATTTTGGTCACCTTCTGGACGAACTGAACCAAACCGAAGTCAGAGGCCAGCATGAAGGTGTTGATCATGATGTTGGAGCGTTTGGCGCGCGCCACCTCCTCCAGGGTTTCGCTGACCACCAACGGATCGAGGCCAAAGGCGTTCTTGTAGATGCGCCCATCCGGGAGCGTCAAGGCCGAGGGCTTGCCGTCGGTGATCATGACGATCTGTTTCATGTCCTTGCGCTGGCGTTCAAGAATTCGCTGGGCCACGCGCAGACCCTCCCGGGTGTTTGTGTAGTAGGGGCCGACCTTGACGCGGGCGAGCTGGGAGATAGGCAACTCCTCGGCGGAGTCGTGAAAGAGGACGAGCGAAAGCGAATCGCCTGGATACTGGGTGCGAATCAGGTGAGAGAGCGCCATTGCGACCTTCTTCGCAGGGGTAAAGCGATCCTCGCCATAAAGGATCATCGAGTGCGAGCAATCCAGCATCACCACGGTGGCGCAGGAGCTCTGGTATTCACACTGATGAACGTGGAGATCGGAGTACTCGAGATTAAGCGGAAGGCGGATCCCTTCGCGGGCGATGGCGGAGCTCAAGGTGGCGGTGGTGTCCAGGTTCAGCGTGTCGCCAAACTCGTAGGGCTTGGAAGCGCCGCTGGCCTCGATGCCCGTGGCCCAATGGCGCGTATCGTGACGGCCATAGCTTGCCTTTCCCAGGGAGCCGAGCAGGTCGCGTAGGGTCTTGAAGCCGAGAAAGTCCAGGCTCTTGTCGGTGACTTCGAAGCGCACTTCACCCTGTTGGCCGTCGGCGTGTCCGGGCGTTCGCGACGGACTCGAAGGATCTGGCTGGCTCTGGGTGGAGATGTAATTCTCCTGCTCCATGCGTTCGATCAGCTGTTCGATCAACTCCTCCAGCTGGCCGTTCTCCGCCATCTGGTCGATTCGTTCCTGCATCTGCTCGTCAAAGAGATCGCCTGCCTGCAAAGCCTGACGGAGCGCTTCACGCAGGTTATCCATGGTGTGTTCGCCGTCCAGTTCCGCAAAGCGCGAAAATGGGTCGGAAAAACCGGAATCGAGCAGATACTCCGAGAGAGCCTTCAGCAGGTCTTCCAGGCTCATCTCAGAGGCAGGATCGCCGACGTATTTCGTGTAGCGGACACGCTTCATCGAAATCTCCTCTCCCGTTCTCGTACGACGCCGCGAAGATTCCAGCACGACTGGAGGTACCCCCCTGGCGGGACGGCTTCCAATCGCTCAATAGCATTAACAGGCCCTAGTTGAAGCCGCGACGCGACCGTCGCGACTCCTGGTAGCTCTCGTACTCACGCTCCTGATCTGTCCGCTCCGGCTTCCGTTGTGTCTTCTCCTGAGCGGTAAAGCCGCGCTCCTCGCTGCGGCTCAGGCGCTTGTGGGCGTACATACCCTCCAGCAGGAACTCCGACCCTGCGACAACGCTCTCCGGCGCGTCGGTGGCCTTCACCGAAATCGGCGAAAGCTTTTCAAACAGGCCCTGAATCTGCGTGAGCTCCCGGAGCGTAGCCTCCGACGGCTGATCGTCGTCGATTTTGACCGTACCTCCAAGGTTGAACCACTGTTCAATCTGCTGGGTGCTGGTATCGGAGAAGTATTTGTCGAAGGTCTTGCCGATGGCGGAGCGGATCAGCTCCCGCACGACGACGTCTGCTCCGCGCATTTCGCCTTCATACTCCAGTTCGATTTTGCCGGTGATCCCGGGAAGAGCGGCATAGATGTCGCTGACGCGGGGAAGGACCAGTTTTTCCTGGTGCAGCAGGGCTCGACGTTCGGCGTTCGAGATAACCAGTTCCAGCGTGGCGATCGGCAGGCGCTGGCTCACGCCGCTGCGCTTGTCCACCTTTTTTTCCTCGCGCGCGGAGAAGGCGATCTGCTCGACGATCTCGCGCAGATACTGGGGAATCTCCAGCCGGCCTACGCCGCGGTCGCTCCAGGCTTCCTGCGCGGTGATGGCAATCCCTTCTTCCAGAGTCGCCGGATAATGCGTACGGATCTCTGATCCGAGGCGGTCCTTCAGCGGGGTGACAATTTTGCCGCGAGCCGTATAGTCTTCCGGGTTTGCGCTGAAGACAAGGGCGACATCCAGCTCCAGCCGCACCGGATAGCCCTTAATCTGCACATCGCCTTCCTGCATGATGTTGAAGAGCGCGACCTGGATCTTTCCGGCGAGATCCGGCAGTTCGTTGATGGCAAAGAGGCCACGGTTAGCCCGCGGCAAAAGACCGTAGTGCATCGTCAGCTCGTTGGACAAGTCCTGTCCCGAGCGGGCGGCCTTGATCGGGTCGAGATCTCCCACCAGATCCGCGACCGTTACATCAGGAGTCGCCAGCTTCTCCACGTACCGGTCGGAACGGCTGAGATACGCAATTGGCGTGGCATCGCCCTTTTCAGCAATTATGTCGCGGCATCGTTTGCACAGCGGATGATACGGATTGTCCCGGATCTCGCAACCTGCCACGTACGGTAGCCGCTCGTCGAGGAGATTGGACAGCCCGCGCAGGATGCGGCTCTTCGCCTGTCCGCGCAAGCCGAGGAGAATAAGGTTCTGTTTGGAGAGCACCGCGTTCATGATCTGTGGAATCACAGTGTCTTCAAAGCCTACGATGCCGGGAAAGATGGGCTCGCGTTTGCGCAGCCGGGCAATCAGGTTTTCGCGCAGCTCGTCCTTCACGCTGCGGCGCCCGATGCGCGCTTCACCGAACTCTTTGTTTTTTTTGAGCTCAGCCAGGGTTTGAGGTAGGCCGTTCGATGAAGTCATCGGATCACTCCTTGAATCTCGCCCGGGGAACTGGAAGCTCCGGGGGAAGCCGCTTGCCCTTTACTCTAAACGAGTCAAAAGCGAAAATCTGTCCTATTCCGCTGTTTGATGAGCTAACGAGCCTTTGCGCCACGCGCCTTTCGCAGATTGCGCTGAGCGGGAGGGCTTGCCGGGTGACAGGCGTGCTGCCGATTCCAGCCGCGGGGCTACATGACGTGGCCGTTGCCGCCGGCCAGCTTGCTGGCCTGTACCCCGCGCCTCAACTTGGGAAGAACGATCTTGTAGAAGTCCAGCAGACGCTCGGTACGCTCCGCATCCGAACGAAGGGAGAGGAGCTCCTGCTTAAAGCCTAAATCGGATGGAGCCGCAGCCGCGAGTTGAAAAGAAACCGGTTGATTGAGATCGAGGGATGCGCTTGCGGCGTCGCTGCCCATCAGTTCGATCGCTTCAAAATGCATCGCAGTGCACTGCTCTCGCAGCGTGCGATCTGCGCACCCGCCGTCATCGTCAAAAAAGTCCACTTCGGCCTGGAGGAAACTTCGTGAGTTATCCAGGTTCTCGATCTCAAACCTGTCCGATCCCTGGCAGAGGATATCCAGGCGTCCGTCGCTATATCTCTCGAGTACGCGCACGATGATGGCGGAGCAGCCGATGACAGCCAGGCCGTCGCGTTGAGCCCGCACAACCCCAAACCCGCTGCCGCGCGCCAGACACTCGGCGATCATCTCCTTGTAGCGGTTTTCGAAGATATGCAGTGGAAGTGCCGTTCCAGGAAACAGCACCAAGTCCAAAGGGAATAAGGGTATTTTCATTCTTCCCTCATTCTGCGCACGGGGTGCGCGCGGCAATCTTGGTCTGGTCAGAGCTGTGGAGTTGTAGCAAAGGAATCGACCGCCCTCATCATTAAACCAGCTTGCAATTGCCTAGAGGCCTTTTGCCTGAGTTCTTGTTCAAGGCATGAATATTTGGAGGGACCGGCTACAGCTGCCTCCCCGCCTGCCAGCGTCGGAGCCCTATCCAAGATCAAAGAGGAGTGCCTGCATTTCATTCAATGCGTGCTGATTTCCAGTTCTTTGCGCGCTGGCGATTCCTTCGTTGAGCCTGAGCTTTGCCTCATCTGTCCGGCCAGCCTTGACCAGCGTTTGAGCGGCCATGAAGTACCCGGCAGTGTAGTCGGGATGGTTCTCGAGCAATTGGCTGAATTCGGTCAGGGAAGAGTCCAACTGGCCCTGGTTGGCATATTCAATGGCCAATCCATAACGGGCAAATGCGTCGGCGGGGCTGGCCGTGAGAATTTCCTTGAGCATCGCGATCTTGTCCATATTGTCGTCGGGGATTCCTCTCCATCTCCGGTCCTGCGGGACCGCTTGTCGTGTCTGCCTTCTTTGCGGCCCTCCCCCGGCGCTCTCTGCCGGGCGAAGTTCTCCGGTCGAGATTTGCTTTCAGCGGCGCAATTGTCGAAACTTGAACAGACGCCCGAGATTGAGCATTTCCAACGAAGCGCCCGGGAAGGTCAAAGCAGATTCTACTCGCTGAGCCGCGGCGATTGCAGAGAGAGGTCGAATATGAGTTTCGCCGGACATTCCCTGCCGCCGCGAACGGTGAACGATTCGCGCTCTGAGATGACTGAACTGATCTTGCCAAACGACACCAATACGTTGGGAAACCTGCTGGGCGGCCGGCTGATGCACTTTATTGATCTGGTGGGCGCGATGGCGGCCTATCGTCACGCGCGTACGCATGTGGTGACTGCGTCGATGGATCACATCGACTTCATCGCACCGGTTCATGTCGGCGACCTGCTGATTCTCAAGTCCACTCTGAATCGAGCCTTTCGCACCTCGATGGAGGTGGGAGTCAAAGTGTGGGTTGAGAATGCGATCGCGGGGACAACTCGCCACGTTGCTTCGGCCTACCTCACATTTGTCGCGATCGACTCCCAGGGGCGCCGCATGCCGGTGCCCGAACTCGCACCTGAATCTGCAGAGGAGCGGCGCCGCTACGAAGATGCGGGGCGCCGACGCGAGCACCGAAAACGCGAACTCGAGCGCAAGCGCTCTGCAGAGCCTGAGGCTCTAGCCGCGGCCGTCGCTGAGCGGACCGGCAACAATTCCAGCAATTGAGCAAGGAGCAGTCTATATGGCACACTCGCACGCGCCCCAACCTCCGCAGCCGCTTCCCGGCGTGGCCCACATCATCGCCATTGGTTCCGGCAAGGGCGGCGTAGGGAAAACCACGCTTGCCGTCAACCTGTCGGTTGCGCTGGCGAAGCTCGGCTATCGCGTGGGCCTGATCGATGCTGATATATATGGGCCGAATGTTCCCCTGATGATGGGCGTCGGCCAGCCTCCCAGAGTTCTCGAAAACAATCTGATCGAGCCGTTGGTCGCCCACGGAGTGGAGCTTATTTCTGTGGGGCTGATCTCCCCGGGGGACAAGCCGCTCGTGATGCGCGGTCCCATGCTCCATCAGATCATTCGCCAGTTCCTCCAGCAGGTGAAATGGGGGAGCCTGGATTTTCTCCTCGTCGATCTGCCGCCGGGAACCGGCGATGTTGTGATCTCCCTGGTCCAGACGGTTCCATTGACCGGGGCGATCGTGGTTTCGACGCCCTCCGATGTGTCTCTCCAGGACGCGCGCAAGGCCCTGGAGATGTTCCATCAGGTGAATGTGGAAGTCCTGGGGATGGTCGAGAATATGAGCCAATTCACCTGCCCGCACTGCCATCACGTCATCGACATCTTCTCCAAGGGCGGTGCGGAGCGGACGGCACAGCAGTTCAAGCTCCCGTTCTTAGGCTCTATTGAGCTGGATGCGGAGATTCGCTACGGTGGCGATCACGGTTTGCCGATCGTGCTCAGCGGCGAGGGCAACGCGCATGCGCGGCAATACTTTGAAGTCGCGCGCAAGCTTGCGGAGCGTGCCCAGGCGGCTGCGGCCAAGACTGAAAATATCCTGGAGATCAGCTAAGCCGGCGTGCCGGGCGGCAGCATCCTGAGACTCGTGCGCCCCCGCGGATAGGAGCGGTAGGCCGGCTGTTTCCTTGACAATGAGTCGCTAACATTTCTAAAATAGAGCAGGAGTTATAAGTTCGATTTTGCCGTCAAAAAGCGCGAAATCAATAGCTTAGACCGATTCTCCGGTGGCTTTGCGGCTGGCGAAGCGTTGCCCGGCGATGCGCATTTGGCGAATCGGACGTCTGCGATTGTAGTTCCTGGCCTACTCCTACAGGAAAATGCGTTAAAAGGGCAGGTGGACGATGTCTCCCGACCTTCGGATCAGTCCTCGCGAGCGGCTGGTTCTGAACGCCATTGTCGAAACTTATATTGCGACGGGTGAGCCTGTCGCATCCCAGGTGGTTGCTCGCCTGTTCGACCATAAAGACGGGATGAGTTCGGCGACGATCCGCAACGTGATGGCTGCGCTGGGAGAAGCCGGACTGCTCGAGCAGCCGCATACCAGCGCCGGACGCATACCGACTGCACAGGCCTTTCGATTTTACGTACAGCAGTTTACCGCCGGTCCGCGTCAGGCGTCCTATGCGCTGGAGCAGGGCATTCGCGAACAAATTGAGGAGAGTTTTTCCGGAGTCAACAGCCGCCAGCAGTTCCTGGAGAGAACCTCCCATGTACTGGCACTGCTCTCGAGCGGGGTAGGTCTGGCGGTGGCCGCCACCGTGGAGACCCATTCCCTCGATCATATCCATTTCTCCCGGCTTTCGACCGGCCGCGTGCTCGCCGTGGTCGTTACCAAGAGCGGAGTGGTTCTGGACCGGGTTCTGAATCTGGACCGGGACCTTTCCATCGTGGAGCTTGAGGCGGCGGCTGCGTACCTCAACCAGAATTTCCGCGGTTGGGCGATCGAGCGGGTGAGGAACGAGATTGCCAGCCGGATGGAACAGGAACGAAATGAGTATGACCAGAGGATGCGCTCGATCGAAGAGCTATGCCGCAAGGGAGCTTTGCTTCAGGAGAGCGCGGAGCAGTCGGTATTTGTCGAAGGGGTAGGGAATCTGATCGCGGCTGAGATCGATGGCGTGCGTTTACGCCAGTTGCTCAGCGCGCTCGAGGCCAAGCGGCGGGTGATTGAGCTGTTGGATGCCTATGTCGATGCACGCCAGCAGAGTGTTCGCGTCGTGGTCGGGCTGGAAGCGGCGATCCCGGAGATGCGCAATCTGGTTCTGATTGGAGCTCCGGCGCTTTTGGGAACGCAAAATCTGGGCACCGTAGCCGTGATCGGCTCAACCCGGATTCAGTATCAAGAGACAATCAACGCTGTCTCTTTCATCGCTCAGCTTTCGGAGCGCATTCTGCAGGCACCCCAATAGGGCGTTGGCGTGGAGCATTTCTCCCGCGGGCATCTGCCGGATAGAATGCTCGCGGCCTCAGAAAGCTGCACTGAACTCCTCGTTTGTAAAAATGGGCAAGGCAACAGTAAACGTGCTTTCGAAGCAATGGCGGGATTCAGTCAGCGCAGATTGAATCCGCCAGTTGTTTTAGAGATCAAATTCAGCAGAGGTTCTTAGGATTCACCATGGCAGCTTCAGCAAAAGAGACTGACCCGGTTGTGGAGTCTCAACCGGAAGATTCCGTAAATCCGCCGGCGCCCGGAGCAGAGAGTGCTTCGCGCGCCAATCCGTCCAACCAGCAGACCCCGCCCGCCGTCTCGGTGGAAGAATTCGAGCGCCTCAAGGCCGATCGGGATCAACTCTTCGACCGGCTTGCCCGTCTTCAGGCCGAGTTCGAGAATGCGCGCAAGCGGGAGGCTCGCGAACGCGCAGATTTTCGGGATTTCGCCGTAGCCAATGCAGTGGAGCAATTTCTTCCCGTGCTCGACAACTTCCAGCTTGCCCTTGGCGCCTCGGGTTCGGCCGATCAACTGCGCGCCGGAGTGGACCTGATCGTCAAGCAGATGGAGGAGGTTCTGCGCTCTCTGAATGTGCAGCCGGTGGAGGCGACGGGAGCAAAGTTCGATCCCCGGGTACACGAAGCGCTCGAGACGGTGGAGCGCCATGATCTGGCCGACAATCAGGTTCTGGACGAAGTCCGGCGCGGATACCGCATACGCGAAAGACTTTTGCGGCCCGCACTTGTCCGGGTTGTGAGCAATCCGCAACAGAAAGAAGCATGAGTCAATCATCTAACGTGGAAAAAGTCGATTACTACGAGTTCCTTGGCGTTCAACGGGAGTGCGGCGATCAGGAGTTGAAGACCGCCTATCGCCGCCTCGCCATGCAGTATCATCCCGACCGCAATCCGGGGAACCCCGCTGCGGAAGAAAAGTTCAAGCAGGCGAGCGAAGCCTATCAGGTCCTCTCGGATCCGCAGAAGCGTGCGGTCTATGACCGGTATGGGCATGCAGGTCTCAATGGCGGCGGCTCCGGCTCCGGCTTTGAAGGCTTTACCAGCTCTGATATTGGCGACATCTTCGGTGATTTCTTCGGTGAGATGTTCAACGTCGGCGGCGGCCGCCGCTCGGGACGAACATCCCGGGCGCAGCGGGGCCGGGACGTGCAGTACGACCTCGAGCTGAAATTTGAAGACGCGGTCTTTGGAAAAGAGACAGAGGTCGAGATTCGCCGTGCGGAAGCCTGTGCTGAATGCCGCGGTTCCGGAACATCGTCGGGACGGGGTCCCACGACCTGCCAACAATGCGGCGGCCGGGGACAGGTGCGCTTTCAGCAAGGCTTCTTTTCGATCGCCCGTACCTGTTCGGCATGCAGCGGCTCCGGCCAGGTGATCACAGACCCTTGTTCCGTCTGCAAAGGCGATGGTCGGGTGGAGCGCCGGCACACGATCACCGTAAATGTCCCTGCCGGCGTCGAAGACGGCACTCGCATTCGCTACCAGGGCGAAGGAGACACGGGGCGGTTCGGCGGTCCGAGCGGAGATCTTTATGTCGTGCTGAGCGTCGCGGACCACGAGCTATTCGAGCGCGAGGGCAACGATCTTCACTGCGTCGTATTCGTCTCGTTCCCACAGGCATCGTTGGGAGCGGAGATTGAGATTGCGACTCTAGAAGGAAAGAGCGCGCTGAAGATTCCCGAGGGCACACAGAGCGGGAAGGAGTTCCGGCTGCGGGCCAAGGGCGTGCCCTACCTGAATGATCATGGGCGCGGCGACTTGGTTGTGCAGGTGATCGTGCAGACCCCCAGAAAGCTCACCAAGGCGCAGCGGGAACTGATTCAGCAACTGGGAGAGACGATGCAGGTGGATAATCGCGCTACCTCACGGAGCCTTCTTGGCAAGATGAAGGATCTGTTCAGCTAACGCATCTTCGCTGGCCAACAAAAAAGGGGAGCCGCTTGAGCTGGCTCTCCTTTTTCATGCGCACGGCCAAAACTTCTTTCCCGCTGGCTTTCTCCCTCGTCCTGCTCGGCAAACTCTGCCGTTGAGACCGCAGCACTGACAGGGATCAAAGGTTCCCTCCCGGTGAGAAAAGGATGGCTGGCGTTTCTCGCCGGCGATTATGCTTCGTCCGCAATCGCCGGGGAATCATCGCCGTCGAAGAAATCTGGCGCCCGGACGCAACGGCAAGCTTTATTCCGAGCTTTAATCCAGGAGCGCCGCAATCACCGCCATTGCGGCGATGCCTGCCGTCTCGGCGCGCAGAATGCGAGGGCCGAGGCTCACCGGCTTCCAGCCCTCCGCGGCGAACAGCGCTTCCTCTTCCGCGGTCCATCCGCCCTCCGGTCCCACCGCGACCTCGAGCGTCCGCCGCTCCGCGCCTTCGCCCGGCGCTGAGTTTGCGGCATCCTGATTCGCGGTCTCGATCGCTGCACGCAGGGTCCTGATCCTTTCCTGCTCAGCGAGAAGGAGACGAACCCGGGCATTCCCCGCCGCAGCCCGTGCTGCCTCCTTGAGTGCAACGACATTCTCAATGGTGGGTACATCCGAGCGGCGGG
>DASYYO010000275.1:0-3858 GCA_035933805.1 Acidobacteriaceae bacterium
TGCTGCCTCAAAGGTGATCATGCGCACGACCACTGCCACAGCCGCCCGCCCGCGCGCCAAAGCCGAATCCGGCATTTCCGAAGAGCCAGATTCGCGAAAGGCAACGGAGGATCGCAAGGGAGACCGCAACGAATCGCAGACCGTTCTGCGCGCGTGCGAGGTGCTGAAGGCCTTTCGCACCCAGGGCGAAGAACTTGTGTTGAATGATGTCGTGCATCGGACGCAGCTCCCCAAAACCACGGCCTTCCGCCTGCTGCGCACCCTGATTCACGGCGGCCTCCTGGAACGGTCCCGAGGGGGCAGCTACCGGAACCGTTTCGGCCCGGTAACGGCGCGCCCGTTTCGCATAGGATTTGCCGCCCAGGGAGACACCGAGTTTTCCCGGGAAGTGGTCAAAAGCATGGAGAAAGCGGCTGCCCGGGAACACGTTCAACTCATCACCATGAACAACCGGTACAGCGCCCGTGAAGCGCTCCGCAATGCCGATCTCCTCATCAAAGAGCGCGTCGATCTGGTGCTTGAGTTCCAGACCTACGAGCGCGTAGCCCCGGTATTGGCTTCAAAATTCCTTGAGTCGAACACTCCGGTCATCGCGATCGAGGTTCCTCATCCCGGCGCGAGCTATTTCGGCGCGAACAATTACAAGGCCGGCCTGATCGGCGGAAAGGCGCTGGGCCGCTGGGCGCGGGACAACTGGGCGGGCAAAGTAGACCAGTTGTTGCTCCTGGAGCTGCCCATCGCCGGTTCACTTCTGGAGCTGCGGCTGACCGGCCTGGTCGACGGGTTGCGCGCAGAGCTGCCGCAGATCAGCGGCGTTCCCATGGCACACCTGAACGGCCGAGGCAGTTTCGAGCAGGTGCTTGAAATCCTTCGGCAGTACCTGCGGCGCTCGCCGCCCCGGCGCACCCTGATCGGCACCGTCAACGATATCTGTGCGCTCGCGGCCCTCCGTGCCTTCGACGAAGTGGGCGCCAGCCACCTTTGCGCGGTCATGGGGCAGAATGCCATCCGGGATGCCCGCATCGAACTGCGGAAACCCGGTACGCGTCTCATTGGCACCGTAGCCTACTTCCCGGAGCGATATGGCGATGAGCTCATCCCTCTGGCTCTGAGCATCCTGCAGAAAAAGCCCGTTCCCGCTGCGGTCTTCGTCAAGCATCAACTGATTACCTCCCGCAATGTGGACCTTATCTATCCTTTGGACGAGCGCAGTGAGGTGAAAGTAGGTTTCTAGAGCCTGTCTTTCCGCGTTGATGACGGTTCAAGAATCCGTGCGCTACATTCCGCAATGAGGAATTTTCAACATCCTGTTTTACAGAGTCGCAGGCCGGTTGACGATGCTCCGAGGGCTCTAGTCCAATCATCTGGTCCATCATTCTTGAAAAGAAAGATCTCCATCGAATGAACGCCCGCTTCACACGCCGCCGGTTCCTGCACGGATCTGCGGCAGTCTTCGGCAGCGGCCTTCTGCTTCCCGGCGGCGCTCTCTCACGTGCGGCGCTTGCCTCGCGAAAAGCCGGCTCAGCTTCGGATGAAGTATTGCGCGAGTTTCCCTATAGCGCAGTCACGCTGACGGATGGCCCGCTCAAGCAGCAGTATGACCAGGTCCATGCGAGCTTCCTTGCGCTCGACAATGACCGGCTGCTGAAGGTGTACCGGCAACGCGCCGGACTGCCTGCCCCGGGGCGCGACATGGGCGGCTGGTATGATGCCGACGGCTTTGTGCCAGGGCATTCCCTCGGACAGTACATTTCGGGGCTGGCGCGCATCGGCGCCAGCACTGGCGATCCGGCCTGTCAAACCAAGGTGCGGGAGCTTGTCGAGGGCTTTCGAGCCACGCTCGGCCCGCAAAACGAGTCCATTATCCGTCCGCAGTCCAATCTCTGGATCTGCTACATCCTGGATAAACACTTTGCCGGGCTGATCGACGCCTGCACACTGGCCCACGTCGAAGAGGCACGAGAGCTGCTGCCACGTGTTCTGGATGGTTCGCGATCTCTGATGCCTGTCCACGGCCATGATCGAATCGGCAAAAAGAATCCGCCTTACGATGAAACATACGTAATGCCGGAGAACCTCTTCACCGCCTATGAGCTCACTGGCAGATCCGAGTTCCACGAGCTTGCACTGGATTACATGCTCGATCGAGACTTCTTCGATCCGCTGGCGCGCAACGAGAACGTATTGCCGGGGCGGCACGCCTACTCCCACGCAATTGCCCTCTCATCGGCGGCCAAAGCCTATCTTGTAACCGGGGAGAAGAGATATCAGAGCGCCATCGCCAACGGTTGGACCTACCTGACTACGCAACAACAGTTTGCATCGGGCGGCTGGGGTCCTAATGAGCAATTTGTCGAGCCGCATCGAGGCGAGCTCTATCAAAGCTTGACTACTACCCCCGATCACTTCGAAACGCCCTGCGGCGCCTACGCGGCCAGCAAACTTGACCGTTATCTGCTCCGCTTTACCGGCAACCCGCTCTATGGGGACCATCTCGAACGCGTTCTCTACAACACCGTGCTGGGCCTGAAGCCGCCGGATTCCGACGGCGATTACCCGTACTACTCAACCTATGGACCGGACGCAATCAAGGTCTGGTATCCACATAAGTGGCCCTGCTGCTCCGGTACCCTGGTGCAGGGCGTAGCAGACTATGTTCTGGGCATTTACTTCAGATCCGCGGATGGGATCACCGTAAACCTGTATGTCCCGAGCGAATTGCGTACAGAACTGAATGGGAGCATGGTGAAACTGACCCAGTCCACAGGATATCCCGCGGATGAGACTGTCTCGATCCGGGTGCAAAGTATCACCCCGGAAGCCTGGACGCTGCGCCTCCGCATCCCTGCGTGGCTCGAGAATCCGGCGCGCATCGCCGTCAATGGTCAGCTCTCCGAGGTTGCGGCCTCACCGGGCAACTTCGCCGCAATTCACCGCCGATGGAAGAGCGGCGACGTGATCGAGGCGCGTCTGCCTCAGCCCTTTCATGTCGAACCGATCGATGACCTGCACCGCGATACCGTCGCTGTGCTGCGCGGTCCCCGCGTGTTGGTTGCCATCAATCCCCCCGGGGACTTCGAAAAAAACCCAATTGCGATGGATCGCGGCTTCCACCCGCTGGCGCAGCGCTCCGATGCATGGCTGCGAACCGAACGCGGGCAGCAGATCGTTTTCCTGCCACTTCACCAGGTACAGAACGAGCGATACACTACCTACTTTACGCGCGGCTGAAACGAAGCCGCAGGGTGACTGGAGCCCGAGAAGATGAACCACCCGACCCTTCCCTCGCAGGCCGGCGAGCGCCCGCCGGCACAGCATCCTTCTGAGGAACGCATCGAGGCGCGCTACTGGATTGAGACCGCATTTCCCCTCGAAGATGCCGCGGAGATCATGGCTGGCGAGCAGTCGACCGGCACCTTCATCCGCGTGCCGGGTGAGACCAGTGAATTGCGCGAGCGGTTCGCAGCGCGCGTGGAACAGATCACTGAGCTTGGCCCTGTGGACCGGCCATCTTTGCCCGGTTCCGGAATACCCAAGGGGTCAAGCCCTGCGGTCCGGCGTGCGGCGGAAGTCACGCTTTCCTGGCCGCTCCACAACCTGGGCCCCTCTTTGCCGAATCTCCTCGCCACGGTGGCCGGCAATCTCTTCGAGTTGAAGCCTTTCTCCGGTCTCAAGCTGCTCGATATCAGCCTGCCGCCGGCTTTTCTTGATCGATATCAAGGACCGCAGTTTGGCGTGGCCGGCACCCGCCGGCTGACCGGAGTGGAGCATCGGCCGCTCATCGGCACCATCATTAAACCAAGCATCGGCATGACTCCGCAGCAGACCGCTGCACAGGTTCGCGTGCTCATCGACGCG
>DASYYO010000288.1:0-3555 GCA_035933805.1 Acidobacteriaceae bacterium
CACGCATTCGCGCATATCGATGGGTTGTTCTCATTACCTATCTTGCTGGAATCTCCGATACCTTAACCGGCCTGTTATTGGTGTTCTTTCCCCTCTGGACGCTGCACAGGATGGGTCTCCATCGTCTGCCGGAGCCTCCGGTATTTGTATCTTTCATTGGCATCTTTGTTCTTTCGGTCGGTTTGGCCTATCTCTTCGCCGGCTCATTGCCTTGGGATGCCGGGGGGCGATCGGGCTGGAAGACTGCGTGGCTGCTGACAGCGCTTACCCGATCGCTGGTCGCCGCTTTTCTCCTGTGGAAGATCGTCACCGGGCAACTTGAAGCCGGCTGGATCACGGTTGCCCTCGCAGACGGTGTATTGGCTTCAATTCAATGGACTGGTCTTCGCGCAGGATGGCTGAACCATGCCGAGTGAGAGGCTGTCGGCTCCTGCCGCGGCGCCGGCCTGGTAGCGATCAGCTGCGTCTACTTTCTTATCTTTGTGCAGTTCGGCTTTCTCAAACGTCTGGCTGTCCTCAATATCGAAGGCAACCAAGGTAGAGGCGATCGCCGAATGAGTGGCGGCCCAGCCGGCGTTCAGGAACTCGCCTTCCCCGGAGAGCACGAGCACGGAGATCTGGGAAGGGCTGCGCCGCACTCCGGCGGCTTCATTACCGGGCAATCTTTGACAGTTGCCACCAGGTTGACTGGAGATGTCTTAATACGTTAAGACGCGAATTGGGAGAGATACCGCTTGAAACTGCGCTGCTACTTACTCTTGTTGAGCTTGCTTGCCTCTTGTGCTCCGTACGGCCTCTCGCAAGGGGACGTCCTGACCGTGGCTCCGGACCAGAGTCACGTCGCCTTCACGCTTTCCGATGTCCTGCATACGGTGCATGGCGCCTTCCACATTCAAAGCGGCACGGTTCGATTCGATAACAGTAAGTCGCAGATCTCCGGATCGATTGTGGTAGCCGCGGGAAGCGGCCAGAGCGGAAATGAGACCCGCGACCGGCGTATGACGAAGGATGTGCTCGATGCTCCGCAATTTGCCGTCGCTTCGTTTACCCCGCAGCGCATGGAGGGCTCGATTGCCCCTTCAGGTGACTCTACCGTGCAGGTGACCGGGATCTTTACGCTGCATGGAACACCGCATGAGCTGACCGTGCCAATGCAGGTCCACATGGACGGCGCCAATTGTACGGCGAAGACGCAATTCATTGTTCCCTATGTGAAGTGGGGGTTGAAGGACCCGAGTAACTTCCTGCTGAAGGTGAGCAAAGATGTAACCATCGACCTTACGCTGGTGGGTCAGCTATCTCCTGCGCCCGGCGCCTGAGATCGGCTGCGATCGCTCTTCCGCGGGTCGGTGAAAGTTACGATGCAGCGGCGCGAGCAAGGGCCGGGATCGATCGCCCTGTCCGCTCCGGCCGGATCAGGAGAGCGGGAAGGAGCAAGCTGTGACTCATCGTTGGCTCGGCGAGTGGGTGTTGGCGGTGCTTGCCGCCGCGCAAGGCGTAGCGCCCTTGGCGATCGACCTGAATTCCACCCACGCCACCAATCCCGAGTGGGCTCGGCGCGCACGATTTCAAGTTGTGTGGCAGGCATTCAGCCTGTCCGCCTGCGCTCTGCTGTGCGAGGGGCTGCTCTGGTGGCCGGGCGCTCACCCGCGCGAGCGCTTCTATCTGGCAGCCATTCTGGCGGCAATTCCGATGCTTGGGTTCTCTATCGCCTTGAGCCTGATTCGTATCTATGGAGGAGCGCTGAGAGATGCAAATGGAATTCCGCCCATCCGGCTCCGCCTGGGCGCCCGGGCTCTGACCCAGGATGGCAACCTGCTGGCAATCGCAGCAGGCTCTCTCGCGCTGATCGCCGCGGTCGTCACCTACCGCTGGGGATCTTGACGCGAGCGAGCGGGTCTGCGGCCTGGCTTCTGCTTGTATTGGAGAGAAATCCGTGGCTGACCCAGTCTTCCTCCAGGCGTATGGCAGGCGGAATTGCAGCAGTTAGAGCGGATCTCCTATTGCTGTTCCCCACCAAGTTCTGAGAAGTGCGGCTTTTCTTGATGAAAACCCGCCTAGAGGGCAGCGGCTCCGGGGTGCACCTATAGGAAATCCGCTCTATCGAGAGGGTTGCGTCATGGAGGTGACGCGCGCGCTGCTGGACGAGGGACGCGGATAACCCTTGGGAAAGAGCAGCCGCGCCATCTCCTGCGACAGATATTGCTTCGGTTCATCCAGCCAGAGAAGCACGCTCCACGTCAGCAGGCAAATCAGATAGACGGGCTTGATGCACCGTTCCAGAAGCGGCCAGAATCCGATATCCGACATCAGAATTGTGCAGATCACAAACAGTTCCGCAAGATGATAGAACCACAAGCCGACGCTGAGGGCCATGATGTGCGCACGGAACCTGACGCCCATGCAGAAGACCCCGACAAACTGACAGGTAATGAGTCCCCCGATCAGAATGCTGGCAAAGAGGCTTCCCTTGAGGGCGATCGTCTCCAGCAGGTGATTGGGAAGGCCGGGGACGAGAAACAGCACAACCAGCGTGGCGGCCACCGTGAGGCCATAGAGCGCAGCCTGAAACATTTTCTGCTCTTTGACCTCCTGAAGCCCGAGCTGCCGGGCGGTGTATCGGGACAACTCCCAGATCACCACGATCCGCAGGAGGGCATCGAGCATCTCGAAGCCCCAGTAGGCATAGAAATACCAGTCTGCGCTGCCCCAGACATGGATCAGGTAGAGCAGGATGGTTTGCACCAGGTCCTGGGTAACCAGCGCAGTGAACCATGGGAAACTGCGATAGCGGCCCCGCAGGAAGAGCACGAGGATCAACAGCAGGTTACTGGCCGCTCCGGCAGCCCAGAAGGCTAGATCCCAACGACTCACCGAGACCTCCTTCTGGCAGCCGTGAGCGGATACTGGACTACAGCAGCAATCTCAGGATGGAAGTGATCCAGCTCCAGAGATCCCGCAGCGGCGGCAAGGGGTCGGTTGGTCCCGCATAGGCTGCCGGCACGGTGAGGCAAAGCAGCATAAGAAGAATGACTACATGACGCCTTTTCATATGGCTCCTGAACGTAACTCGGTTCGTATGCCAAAAATAAGGACAATCCGGTCGCAACGATTGGAAGAGGATCCATGGCAGACGCAATTGATGCAATGAGCTGACCCCATGGCGTCCGTTCCTAACTATAGGTAACCGTAGGTCGCAGGAGACAAGGGGAGATCAAATCTCTCGGCTGAATTGTAGGGAGGGGGATCGAGATGCAAAATTCCCTGGAAGTGGTAGATCTTCCGGCAGAATTCGCCCGTTGCCCTGTGGAGAAGATCGGCGCAGACCTGAGATGCGCATTCCCGTTTCCGGATCGCTTCCCGGCCGGCAATCTGCTGCAAGGGAATTGAAGTGGTGGAGCTAAGCGGGATCGAACCGCTGACCTCCTCGTTGCGAACGAGGCGCTCTCCCAGCTGAGCTATAGCCCCACAAGAGGGGAAAAACAACTTGTTTATTTTAGATCATTCGGTGCGCATGCGGAAACCAGAGGCCTGACCCGCATAGCCGCCGCACAC
>DASYYO010000326.1:0-1614 GCA_035933805.1 Acidobacteriaceae bacterium
ATGCCCTCCGGATGCGGCTCGGCGCTCTTGATTCGATTGAACAGGAAATTGGCCGCCACGTTGCCAAGCTGCTCCGCGGGCTGGCGGATCACGGTGAGCGCCGGCTCCAACGTCTCGGCAAGCTCAAAATCATCAAAGCCCACCAGCGCCACGTCCTCGGGAATGCGAACCCCGATCTCCATCAGCGCCCGCAGGCAGTAGCGGGTGGTGAGGTTGTTCATCGTGAAGAAGGCGGTCGGCGGCTTGCTGCGCTGCATGGCATTCTTGACCTCGATGGAGGCGGCCTCCTGGGTCGCGCAATCAAAGAACGCCTCCGGGGTCAGGCCGTGCTCCACCATCTCGCGGCGGTAGCCGGTGAATCGGGCATGGGTGGTGTAAAGCTTTCTTGACATGCCGATGAAGGCGATCCGCTTGTGACGATGCTGCTCGATCAGGTGCTGAACCGCCCGCCTGGCCCCGCTCTGGTTCTGCACGAGGATGGAATTGAAACGCGGATCCCGGATGGGGCGGTCGAGCAGGACAATCGGAGTCCGCTCGAACTCCGGCAGGGTTAGCTTAGAACGGCCATTGTTGGCCGGAATCAGCAGCATTCCTTCGACGTGGCGCTGCAGCATGAGCTGCGCCTCGGTGTACTCGATCTCGACGTCTTCGATAGAGGTCGCAAGGATCACCGAGTAGCCGTGTTCCCTGGCAACAACTCCGGCCGCGTGAGCACAGGTGGCGAAGAACTGGTCGTACAGGTAGGGGACGATGATCCCGATGGTGCGCGACTTCATGCCGCGCAGCGCTCGCGCGAGTTCGTTTGGCTTGTAGTGGAGCTTTTCGACTGCCCGGCGGACGAGCTGTTCGGTCTCGGGATTGACCTTGGCGGTCCCGTTCAACACTCGCGACACCGTCATCAGGCTCACGCCTGCGACGCGCGCTACATCGTGCATTGTCGCTTTATGTTCCATAGAGAATGCTTCGTTCCAATAAGACAATTTTCCTTTTGCCGTACTTCATCGCCGCGGTACCGGACCCGGCGGCGAAGCTCGCGGCATTTTCCTGTACACCCCAACTGAAAATGTTCTAATTCCGGATATCCTGCAGCAGCTCTTCGACCTTCTTCCTCTGGTCCCCGGTCAGCGGCAGCAGAGGCATACGAGGCCAGCCGCCGTAATAGCCGTTGACGTCCATGGCGTACTTTATTCCTGGAATTCCCATGCCGCTGCAGATCTGCTGACCCGCCTGGTGAACTCTTCGCTGCTTTTCGGAGGCCAGGACTGAATCCTTATCCTTCCATGCGGTGTAGATCTCATGAACGGCCTGGGGGGCGAAGACCGCCATCGAGACTACGGCTCCGCAGGCGCCTGCTTCGAAACAAGGGTAGAGCGTCTGCGCCGCAGCCGTGAGCACCTGAAAGCCAACCTCGCGGACGCGTGTCTGCAGCGCAGGGGCGGTGGCCACCGCCGCGCTCCCCGAGCCAAGTTGATCCGCGGCGACAAAGCCGCCGGCCGGCCCGGAAGGACCATTCTGAGAGGCCATCATTCTCCCTGTAACCGGCGCAAAGACGGAAGTCACCGTAACGCTGCGCTTCCTTGCCGGGCGGGTCGCCTCAACGATCTGCCCAATTCG
>DASYYO010000333.1:0-5760 GCA_035933805.1 Acidobacteriaceae bacterium
TGCGGAGGCGGCAAGCGGATCCCCCTCCCTCGTCCTGCCTCGGCCTTCCCTGGACTGCTGGCCGCCGGCCTGATGATGTTCGGATTAACCGGCTGCACCGTATTTGGAGTCAAGAATCCTCCCACGCTTGGGAGCACAACCAGCGCGGAACAGTACGAGCGAATTACCTGGGCAAACGCGCGTTCGCAGAAGTGGGATCTGATTGAGCCGGTGCTTGCCCCAAACGTGGTTTATGCCGCGCAAGGCAAGCTCCTCTCCCGCGATCAGGTTGTTCCCTATCTGAAGTCGGAAAACATCCGGGATTTTGTCATCTCAGGATTGATCGTCAAACCCAACGGACCGGACATGACCGTGACCTACGGCCTGCAGCTCTCCTCCTCCGACGGAAAAACGCGATCTTTGGTTGCCGTCAGCGTCTGGCAGCAGCTCCACGCCGGGTGGGTGCTGATCGCGCACAGCGAAACCCCGCAGCAAAACTGACCCTCGCGGCATTGGGTCGTCGAGAGAGGCGCAATCTGACGCCCGCCCCGGTTCGCAACAGAGGGGTGAAGACGGGCGGCGTTCTCTGTCTATCACTGATCGGAATTGTGAATTGCGTGCTGCCCGGCCATTCCCCGGCATAGCAATTCGGCTTCGGTCCATTACAATTTCCTTCATGGCACTGGCCAGTGCTGCAAAGATCCGCATCCCCGAATTTCAGCGCAACATCCTCGCATGGTTCGACGCGAATGCGCGCGATCTTCCCTGGCGGAGGACCGCGGAGCCGTATTCGATCTGGGTATCGGAGATCATGCTGCAGCAGACCAGGGTGGCAGCGGTGCTCGATCATTACGCCCGTTTCATGGGCAGGTTTCCTTCCATCATCGCTCTTGCGCTCGCTCCGGAGGACGAAGTCCTGGCACTGTGGAGCGGCCTGGGGTATTACCGGCGCGCCAAGTTGCTGCATCGTGCGGCGCAGTTCATCGTCCGCGAGCATCAGGGCAGCTTGCCGCGCACCGCGGAGGAGTTGCGCAAGCTTCCCGGGGTTGGAGAGTACACCGCGGCCGCCATTGCCAGCATTGCCTTCGGCGCGCAGGTCGCCGTCATCGACGGCAACGTCCAGCGAGTGATTCAACGAATTTTCCAACCCATCGAGGCGATCACCGCGCAATGGGCTCGAGACCACGCGAGCCTTCTGCTCGACCGTCAACAGCCGGGAGATTTCAATCAGGCGATGATGGAGCTTGGAGCGACAGTATGTCTGCCTAAAAATCCTCGATGCCCGGCCTGTCCAGTGAAAGAGTTCTGCTTAACTCGCGGAGAGCACGAAGCCGGACCACGCAAACAGATGCGCAGCCGGGAGGTGGCCTATGCGCTTTTGTGCCGCAATGCCGGCGGAGCCAGGCACGTCCTGCTGGAGCGGCGCTCCGAATCTGCCGCGCAGATGCCTGGAATGTGGGAGTTGCCCGAGATTTCGATGGGCGACGGCGATGACGGCCGGGTGGAGTTGACGCTGCGGCATGCGATCACCGTCACGAACTACTACGTCCGGGTTCTGAGCTTTGCGGAAAAGGAAGGGCTGCGCCGTCTTGCTCCGGGAGGCTCCGAACGCAAGTGGACCAAAGTCTCTGACCTCCCCAGGCTTCCGCTGACCGGGCTCGCTCGCAAGATCTTGCGCCGTCTAAAGATCATGCCTGCAGAGAAAATTATGGTCTGAGCCGGCTCCTCCCGGTGCGGACCGGAGCAGCGCAGCCTGATGCGGTCTTCCTCGTGCAAAACCGCTCTCCGCAGCGGCTGCCAAGTGTGAGATCCGCCTGAAAGCCGGGCTGCCGCCGCGCTGGCCCTTCGCTCGACTTCCGGGGCGACGCGCTGCGCTCATTTCAATAGGATGAGAATCGAGATGAAAATTCCCCTCTTTCTTGCGAGCGTTCTTTTTCTTTCGCTCTGGAGCCAGGCCGAGCCCGGCGCGGCGCCCATGCTGCCCGGTGTTCCTGCTTCGGCCATGCGGGCCGCGCAGAGCATCGACCCCGAGAGGATTCGCGCGCATGTCCGCTTCCTCGCCAGCGATCTTCTCGAAGGCCGGGGACCGGGAACCAGGGGCGGCGAGCTTGCCGCTCTGTACCTGGCGACTCAATTTGCCCTCTCCGGACTGAAGCCGGCCGGGGAAAACGGCAGCTATTTTCAGAATGTTCCCCTGGTAGCCGTGCACACCGTGGAAGATCGCACGAGCTTTTCCTTGATTCCTGAGCGCGGGGCGGCCTCCGGCGAACCCATAACGCTCAAATACGGTGACGATTACGTCGTCAAGGATCAGACCGGGCAGCCGAGCGCGGACATCGACGCGCCCATCGTCTTTGCCGGCTACGGCATTGACGCGCCCGAATACCACTGGAACGACTACCAGGGCGTGGACGTGAAGGGCAAGATCGTACTGGTGATCGTCAATGAGCCGCCATCCCAGGACCAGAGCTTCTTCAAAGGCAAGGCGCTGACCTATTACGGACGCTGGACCTATAAATATGAAGAGGCGGCGCGAAGAGGAGCCGCCGGCGTGCTCGTGATTCACCGCACGGACCTCGCGAGCTACGGTTGGGACGTGGTGCGGAACTCGCAATCAACGGAAAAATCCTACCTGCAGAACGATCCCCTTTCCACGCTGCGCGCCGCCAGTTGGATACAGCTGGACGTTGCCAGAAAACTGCTCGCGCTGGCAGGAAGGAACGTGGACCAGGAGATTGAGCGGGCCGGCAAGCGCGGATTCAAACCGGTCGAGCTTCCGGTCCGCCTCCGGGCGCATATCACCAGCGCCGTGCGGCGCTACAATTCCGCCAACGTGATCGGCATGGTGCAGGGAGCCAATCCCGCGCCGGGCAGCGATGTGATCTACACGGCGCACTATGACCATCTGGGGATCGATCCGAGTCTGCCCGGCGACAAGATCTACAACGGCGCTGCCGACAACGGGACTGGCTGCGGCATACTTTTAGAGATCGCGCGCGCCTTCAGCCCCTCCAGTGTGCGCCCGCCACGAAATATCTACTTCGCAGCCGTCACCGCGGAGGAACAGGGATTGCTCGGCTCCGAATACCTGGGAATGCATCCGCCCGTTCCCGCGAAGGATCTCTCTCTCGACCTGAACTTCGACGAGCTGCTCCCCATCGGTGTGCCTCTTTCAGCGGAAGTGGACGGCGCGGAGCGCACCAGCTTCTTTCCTGTGGTCCAGAAGACAGCAGCGTCCCTTCATCTGCAGCTCCAGCCGGACGACAATCCCATGGCCGGGCTCTACTACCGCTCCGACCACTTCAGTTTCGCCCGGGTGGGAGTGCCGGCTTTCTCAATCGGGGAGGGCGATCTTTATGCCGGGCATGCAGAGTCCTGGGGCAAACAGCAGGAGGAAGAGTACACTGCGCAGCGCTATCACCGGCCCGAAGACGAATACCGGCCCGGCATGGACTTCCGCGGCGATGCTAAGATGGCACGGTTCGGATTCCTGTTGGGCTGGCAAGCTCTGGCGGCTCCGCCCGTAACCTGGAAGGCGGGAGATGAGTTCGAGGCTGCGCGCCGGAGCAGCCAGCGCGGCGGGCTCTGAAGCGCCGCCTTCTTTTTTGCGCGGGTTCTATATGCGGGAAGCTTCGCAAAGACATCTCGGCACAAAGCGCACGGGCAACCGGGCTCTTCCGGCCTTCCTATGGGCGTTCGCGGCTTTTCTTGCTATCTCCTCTCCGCTGACTTGCCGGCTTGGCGCCCAGGCCATCCCTGTCTTGCACCGCCGGGCTGACAGCGAGGCGGTTGAGACAACAGACTCCATCACCCTCTCCCGAGGCAGAACCACTCTGCCGCTGGACGCCTCCGGCGCCTATTCGTTGGGGGAAAGCGGAGAATCGATCGAGATCGATCTGCAGCCCAGCCGGCTGGACGGCTACATCTCCCGTCTGGGGAAAAATCCCAGCGACGCAGGCACTCCACTGACCTTCTTCTTCGCCAACAGCGTGCTCAACGGCCGCCAGCTGAGCTTTGCCACCCGGTGTGTTCACGGAATCTGGTTCTCGTTTTCGGGAACGATCGTGCGCGGAGCCGCACAGAGCCGCGCCCAGGATGGCTACTACCGGCTGGAAGGGAAACTGGTGCTGCACGATGCAGCCGGCAGCATGCAGGAGGAGCGGGAGGTATCTTTGCCCTTGGAACGGCAATATTCGAATGGTTGATTGTCGAGTCCCAAAGCTGGTCCGCTCTTGCTCTCCATCCAACCGCTGCGCTCAATAAAAATCGGCGCAGCTCAAGTAGTACCCGCATCCTGCGCACAGCATCTTGCAGCGCATGCTGAAGAGCCGCGAGGAGCAGTTGGGGCAAAAGACACTGTGGTGCTCCCGGTTCTGCTCAGGCGGTGGATCGGCGCTCCGGTCACGCGCGGTCGTTATGGGCTGTTCCTCTTCCACCAGCAAAGTTTATGACAAAACAGCAGAAGAGACAGCAGCGGAACGCGGCTCCAGAAGATTTTCATCCTCCGGCTACATCGGAGCTGGCGAATTTCTCGCATCTCCGGCTTCCCAGCGTGGATTCCTTCGGAGGCCCACTCGAATGCTCCGAATGACTACAATGAAGATGCTTCGGAGATCGAGAGAGTGCGCCACGCTGATTCAAGGTCCGCGATGCAGTTTGCCAACGTCCTGGATTTGCCGGCATCTGGAATCGCTGAAGGCTGGAGATTCCGGATTGATTTTCAGCCCCGGCGCATGGGCGAGACCGAAGGGCAGTTTTTCAGCCGTCCTTTCTTTTCCGTGATGACGGAAGACGGCTTTTCCTAGCAACCGATCATCCAAAAAACCAGCAAAAGGAGCTCCTATGGATCGCACAGCAAGTGCAGTCTGGCAAGGCAACCTCAAAGAGGGCAAGGGCAGGATTTCAACACAAAGCGGGGTACTCAAGGACAGCCAGTACTCGTTTTCCACCCGCTTCGAAAACGGGATCGGCACAAATCCAGAAGAACTGATTGCGGCAGCGCACGCAGGCTGTTTCACCATGGCACTGAGCGCCCAGCTCTCCACAGCCAACCTTCCTCCTGCCTCGCTTGAGACCACGGCCAAGGTCACCTTGGACAAAACCGATGCCGGCTTCACCGTTACCAAAATCCATTTGACCTGCAAAGCCAAAGTACCAAACGCCGACCATGCGGCTTTCGAGAAGGCCGCACAAGAAGCCAAGAAGAACTGCCCGATCTCCCGCCTCTTTCAGGGCAATACCGACATCACTCTGGATGCCTCCCTGGTCTAGGGAGCATCTCCCCACATCTCCGAAGGCTCACTCCGCAATCGCATGCTCTCTTGCGAGCCGGAATCCCAGGTTCGCCCGCCAGCCGGGCAAACCTGGGGTCAGGTCCACTCGGTTTCATCGGCCATTGGAACCGGCGGCTCCGATCGGCGAATCGCTCGCGGTTCCAACATCTCCAAGGACAACCCGGTTTTAGCTATTGGCGCGGATGTATTCGCGAAGATCGCGATTGATCTGCGTGGCTTGCCGTACACCCTGGTCCAGAATCTGGGTCCATTGCTTGGCGGTCTCATCGAGGTTGACGGTGCCCAGCAGGTAGTTGGCCTGCACGACGATTTCAAGCGCATTGCTCAGATCGTGAGAAAACCGGCGAATTTGTGCAGCCTGCTCTGAGGGAATCACTTGGGTGGTAGACATCGATCGGACCTCGGTGGAATTTGATGTCATGAGCGCCCCGCTCATGTCTGCCCAGCCTCAAACCTTCCGATCAATGCGCGTCAGACTCAAGCGTTG
>DASYYO010000368.1:0-2124 GCA_035933805.1 Acidobacteriaceae bacterium
TGCGTCGACATGCTTGTCTGACGCGGCACGCAGGAGTGCGTGCGCCACACCACGCGATTACGTGCCCGCTTGTTGTTGCGCCATCGGGCCGATCACAGGCAACACAACCGTCTGGCCGTTGTAGGTCTTGAACATCATATACAGCCACACGATCAGAGCCCCGATCCAGACGCAGAAGCCGATCAGAATTGAAATGATCGCCCCGATGATCGGGATGTGCCCGAGCACTATCGAGACGATGATATCGGCGATCCAGATTACTATCCAGCCGAGGTTCAGAAAGATAGACTGAAACGCGTGGAACTTCACGTTGCGATTCTGGTTGTAAGGCGCCAAGACCAGGAACAGGATTCCGGTGATAAATCCGACAAGATAGCACAGGGCGCCGGCTGCATTGTCGCTCAATCCTGCCGATGTTGCTTGCGGTGCCATGCCGGGCGCGGCTCCGCCACCCGCTACGCCAGCGCTCATCGGAGTTCCGCCGCCCATCGGGGCACCGCCGCCGGTCGGAGCGCCGCCTACCGCTGCTCCACATTTAGCGCAGAATCGCCCCTCGACCTGCGAGCCGCAATTCGGACAAAAGGCCATTGTACTTTTCCCCCTTGACACTCTATCCGAAGTTACCTGGTTACGCAAGTGCCTCCAGTCTCATCCTCCGGTCTCATCCCTGGGTTGCGGACAGACATCTACCAAGTAGGAGATCATTATGAAACTCATACCAAGTCAGCTGGTGGCAGGCGCAGCCATCACCGCATTAGGCGCGGCCGGGCTGTTTGCAGTCGTGCCACGCGCTCAGAGAGATACAACAACTTCACCGGAATTTGTTAGCTCGACCTGAGAACTGTACTCGGAATGACCCCTAGGCAAAAGGACGAAGCCCAAACCTGCTTTCAACAAGCCCAACAGCAGGCTCAACCCATCCGGCAGCAACTCATGAATACGCGTACTTCGTTGAGAGCCGCAATTCGAAACGACGACGCGGCGCAGATTCAGCGGCTGTCCACGGTCGAGGGCCAAGAAATCGGCCAGCTTGCGGCCATTCGCGCGCGCGCTGTGGCCAAAGTTTATAAGACATTGCCCCCGGACCAGCGAACGAAGGCCACCGCGCTGCAGGATCTTCTTATGCCGTACATGCATCCGCAGCCCATGCGCAGGGCCGCCTCGTAAGTAGTTCGAGCCCGTTACAAGGCTTTACCCTACTTTACGGCATCGCGATAAACCCGCCGGAGGGGCGTGCGTCTGTTGAAGTAGGAGAACCAAACCAATGCAGATGCTAAGTAAAAAATTTGCCGCTCTTACGGCGGTGGCCGCATTAGGGGCCAGTGGCCTGGTCTTTGCGGCTCAGACGCAAGGCCCACGGCATTTTCGCCGGGGCGGAGCGCTGATGCAGGTCCTGACTGACTCGCAAAAGGCTCAGGCCAAGACCATTTTCCAGCAGGCGCGCGAGACGGCCAAACCGATTCGCCAGCAGCTGATGGAAAATCGCAAGTCGCTCGAAGCGGCGGTTCAGTCCGGCAATACCGACCAGATTCAAAAACTGTCGGCAACGGAAGGTAGTGAGATTGGCCAATTAATGGCTATTCACACCACCGCCTTTTCGAAGGTCTATCAGTCTTTAAATCCGGATCAGAAGCAGAAGCTGTCTGAACTGCAGCAGGCCCGGCGAGATGCCTGGCGTGCGCGGCATCATGAAGCGGCAGCCAAGAGTGCCAGCTAGTGAGATTGCCAAGGTGGGCCGCGGAGTGGCCGCGGCCCGCTAATGTGAGAACCAGCCACTACTGCCCGCGTTGAAATCCAACGTACCACTTCGCGCTAGAATCGTGGTCTCCGGGCTTGAATGTTTTGATTTTCATTTCCGCTTTCGCACTCATGGTGGTGCTCTGCGGAATAATTTATCAATCGATTGCCACCCATAGGGATCGTCGGCGATTTCCTCCGCCCGGCCGGATGGTCGATATCGGAGGCCGGCGTTTGCACCTCATCGAGAGCGGGAGCGGGCGGCCCGCCGTTATCTTCGAATCCGGGATTGCAGCGTCATGCCTGAATTGGACGCGCATTCGAGAAGAGGTTGCGCGTTTCACGTTGGCTTGCGCGTATGATCGAGCCGGATTGGGATGGAGCGAT
>DASYYO010000113.1:0-3601 GCA_035933805.1 Acidobacteriaceae bacterium
CCCGGCGATGTTTTCCGCCAGCCGCTGCCGCGCTCCCTCGTCCATCAACCGGTAGAGATTCCCCGGCTGGGTGTAGTCGTCGTTGCCGTCCCGGTGGTTGTACCGGTCTCCGGGCTGGCCGCTCAACGGAACGGGCGCCTCGCGATAGGCCGGGTTCTCCTTGGGCCCGCCAAAGCTGTTGGGCTCGTAGTTGGGTGAGCCGCCGCCGTTGCCGTCAAACCGCATCGCGCCATCCCGGTGATAGCTATGCACCGGGCACTTCGGCTTGTTGATGGGCAGCGACTCGTAATTGACACCAACACGGTAGCGATGGGCGTCGGGATAGGAGACCAGACGGGCCTGCAGCATCTTGTCCGGAGAGTAGCCCATGCCAGGAACGATGTTCACCGGGTTGAAGGCTGCCTGCTCCACCTCGGCGAAATAGTTCTCAGGATTCCGGTCCAGCACCAGTTCGCCTACGTCGATCAGCGGGTAATCGGCATGGGGCCAGACCTTGGTCAGGTCAAAGGGATTCCACTTGTAGCCGGCTGCTTCAGCTTCCGGCATCACTTGAACGCAGACTCTCCACTTGGGGAAATTGCCGCTCTCGATGGCGTGGAAGAGATCCCGCTGGGAGTAATCCGCATCTTCGCCAGCGAGTTCGCCGGCCTTTTGCGTGGTGAGGTTCTTGATCCCCTGCCTGGTTTTGAAATGCCACTTGACGTAGAAAACCTCCTGCTGTGCGTTGATGAGCGAGAAGGTATGGCTGGAGTAGCCGTTCATGTGGCGATAGCCGTCCGGGGTGCCCCGGTCGCTGAACAGGATGGTCACCTGGTGCAGGGACTCGGGCGAGAGCGACCAGAAGTCCCACATCATTGTCGGGGACTTGAGGTTGGTCTGCGGATCGCGCTTTTGCGTATGGATAAAATCGCTGAACTTCGAAGGATCGCGGATGAAGAAGACCGGGGTGTTGTTGCCGGTCATGTCCCAGTTGCCCTCTTCGGTATAAAACTTCAGGGCAAAACCGCGCGGATCGCGGGCGGTGTCCGCCGACCCTTTCTCGCCGCCCACGGTGGAGAAGCGCAGAAAGGTCTCGCAGGTATTGCCAACCTTGGAAAAGAGCCTGGCGCTCGTGTACCGGGTGATGTCATGGGTTACGGTGAAGTGGCCATGCGCACCCGATCCCTTGGCGTGCACCACTCGCTCCGGGATACGCTCGCGATTGAAGTGGGCCATCTTCTCAAACAGAACGTAGTCCTGCATGAGCAGCGGACCGCGTGGACCCGCTGAAACTGAGTTCTGGTTGTCGGCGATCGGGCGGCCGCTGGTAGTGGTCAAGGTCTCCGGTTTGCTGTTCGCGGATGATTGCGAATTGCTCGTATCTTTTTCAGCCAAGAGTCAATCCTCGCTTTCCTTCTGCCCCGGGACACGCTTGTTCAGTGGGTTCGGGGGACGATCGTTGCAGTTTGTGGGCGAATCGGAGGCGGCGCGGCCCTTTCGAATCAGGCATCCATCCGGTTCCGATTGGCGCGAATGCGCGGTCCGGTTCGGGCCGCGCGCAATCTCTAAAACAACTGTTGTCTGATAATAGTTATCAAATGTTCGAGAGGGAAGGGGACCACATGTGAATTTCTATGCCGTTCCGCGGGAAATCTTCTATTCCGCATCGTTTGCGGTGCAACCCTCGCCCAGGCTGCCCCGAACGATGCAACTTTCGAGCAGGTCTCGCGCGGTTGACCCCATAGGGTCACTCTGTTAGCTTCGAAAAAGGCCTTGCATCTGGCCCGTTCTTCGCAGGGCGCGTGTTTTCCTCGCTTACCCGGGCTACAAAGTTCAGCATCCGGAACCCAGAAATCGGGGCCCACGAAACAGGAGAGTCTCTTGCGCAAGCGCTATTACATTATCTTCGTCTCCAGAGAAGACGATGGGGCGCTGCGCAAAATTCCCATTCCTCTGCATTATGCGTACATTTTTCTCGCAGCAGCCGTAGTCGGCCTCTTTACGATTACTGGCCTGGCTGGATCCTACAGCCGGATGCTGCTGAAGACGGCGCGCTTCAACCAGGTTCGCACCGAGAGCGAGACGCTGCGCAAAGACTACCTGCATATGGAGCGCGTGGCCCACGAGAAGGACGTGCAGGCAGCTTCCCTGGGATCGCTGGCCGGTGAGGTGAGCGTGCTGTATGGCCTGGAGCAGAGCAGGCACGGAAAGGTCTCTTCTCACGGCCCGGTCGTCGCCGCGACGGCGGCCTCCGATGGCCTCAGCGACCAGCAATATCACCAGTCCCTCGACCAGCTGCTGTCGCTGCGCGCTTCGGCTCTGTCAGGGCAGGTCGCACGCCGCCTCGATCTCGCGGAGCGTTTTCCGCTGGGGCTGCTGGATAGCGATTTTCTGACGGTCGCGGATGCTCCGAGCTTGTGGCCGGTGCAGGGCCGGGTGACCAGCTCCTTCGGCGAGCGCCAGGATCCCTTCAATGGCGAAGGCGCATTCCACAGCGGCATTGATATCGCCACGGATCTGGGCGACGTGATCCGCGCGACAGCGAACGGAATTGTCATCCGCGCGGAGATGGGCAACGGCTATGGACGCGAGGTGGTGATCGACCATGGTCATGGCATCGAGACGCTTTATGCGCACCTCTCAGGCTTCGCAGTCGTCGCGGGCCAGGATGTCCGCCGCGGCGACATTATCGGGTATGTGGGGTCTTCCGGACGAAGCACAGGTCCGCACCTTCATTACGAAGTCCGCATCCACGAAACCCCGGTGAATCCGCATAAATATTTGCGGGACAGCATGACGCAATTTGCCAGCGCCGTGGCTCCTTCCGGTGTCCCTGCTCGTATCCCTGGGTCCGCGCCTTCTGCTCCTGCGATGGGCTCCCCATCAGTCCGCGTGGCGCACCCCGACCCGGACAGCCGTGGGAAGCTGGCCAGTCACGCCTCTCTCACCACCGGCGGCGCGTACTAGGGCTTCGGACGAAGATTCCTCTAAGCTCCGGCCAGTAAGCTCCGGAGGATGCACTCGGTTTCGGCATCCGGCAAGTGAAACGCACGCGCTTCCAATTCCGCTTCTTGCGAAGATTCCGTTCCAGAACCAGCGCTGGACAGGGGCTGGTTGTGCCCCTGTTCCTTCTTCTGTCGTTCTCAAGTCATAGGTCCGCCGCCCGGGCCGATCCTGCCGAGGGTCATGGCCGAAGCTATGCCGGGTTCGATCGGAATGATTATCCCGGAGACGATCTGCTGCCGGCCCTCAGGCGAAGCTTCTCGTTTACCGGCTATTGGCTCAATCCTCCTCCTGGAGAGTCGAGCAACTCATGGACTGGCAAGCGCAGCTTGCTCCGGGAGCATGGCTTTGGCTTTTTGATCCTCTTCAATGGGCGCAGAGACGCGGACCTTACCGGCAAGGATGCTGCTTCACAGGGAAGGGCGGACGCGGCAAGCGCGATCGCCGCGGCCCGCAGGGAGGGATTCCCTCGCGGGGCCGTCCTGTTTCTGGATCAGGAAGAAGGCGGCCGCTTGCTCCCTGAACAGAACGCATACCTCTACGCCTGGGTGGACCGGGTGAGGCAATCGGAGTACAGGCCGGGGGTCTATTGTTCAGGGATCGAGGCCGGCTCGGGTTC
>DASYYO010000398.1:0-4755 GCA_035933805.1 Acidobacteriaceae bacterium
AATTCGTCAGGCTCGAGCCAATGGCTTCCAATTCCGCAGGTGGTTTCAACATAAGATAGAAGCTCCCTGGACGAACTTTGAGGATGCAATTCGTCTGCTGGCGGAAGGCCGGCGTTACTACGCACTCATTTATTCTCATGAGTTTGTCCGCTCATTCTGGAAGCAGGGGGCGCAGATGAGCTTCGTCGTTCCGTCGGCTAGTTATACCCGTCGCGACAAGAACGGCCGCATCGTCACCGTCAACCGGAAGGCCTTCACCCGCAGAACGGTGAAGGCGGATGTCTGGAAGTATCATTTGCGCGAGATGGTCGTTCAGGAAGAGCCGCTCCGTTATATTCGACGTTTCCTCATGATCGAAGAGGACCTGAACGGAGCGCAAAGCGTTGCGTCCTGGGACATCTCTTCCTCAGCATAGAATCTGCCCACCAGCACGTCCATCACCGAAGCCGCCCATCTCGCGGCGACAGATCCATTACTTTCCGGTTATTCTAGCCGATTGCAACTTACACCTTTCGGGCAATTCTCTCCTTCGACCCGGTCTACTACTCTCACGCTGTAGGAATTGCGGGTTATCGACACGCTTCCTTTGGGCCCACAGAATGGAACCTCAGTCGTCTGTCCGCTCCCCTGCGACAACCCGTAGTTCTCCCCCGAGCTGCCCGCAGCCGAAGAAGTAAGTACCTCGCCTGCAAAGAAGTTCGCACTCTGCCTAAGCTTTTCTACGGGAGGGGATAGCCATGAATATCGCTGTCACAGCATGCTTTGCCGTAACGATGGCTGCAGCTGCAACCTCGGGATTGGCGCAAGACAGGCCTTCTCTTCCCTCCCCCCAGACACTCGACATTGCGCTGCAAACGCGCCCGGCGGAATTCTCCGATCTGGCCCTCGACACATTGGCCAGCATCCCCACCGACACATGGAGTCCATCCTCGGCCAGGCAGTTGGCGACGGAGATCGTTCCGTCTGGAGTTCCATTGCGGGTACAGCTGGACAAGAGCCATCGCCTCAAGGTAGGAACCCGGCTCACCGGCCGCCTGACGGAGCCCGTTTACTTAGTTGACCACGTCGTTCTTCCAGCAGGTTCGAGGGTCTTTGGCTCGATCACGGGAAAGCATCCGGTTAGCCGCCAGACTCGCACGGCCGCGATGTTCAACGGCGATTTGACCCCCCTGAAGAGCGCGGAAGTGACCTTCACCAGCGTCGAGACGCCGGATGGGCGCGACTTTGACATCTCAACCCGGGCGACGGAGCGCACCGCCGAGATTGTGCGCATTGTGGACGAGAACGCGAAACCTCGCCGCTCGTTCCGGCAGCGCATCGCGTCCGCATTCCGCTGGACCAGGCAACAGACGGTCGCCACCCTCACCATGGAGCACAAGAGCGATCGGGTAAGGGAGATGATCTATGAAGAGATCCCCTTCCACCCGCAGGAGCTCTGGGCCGGGACCGAGTTCGATGCGGAACTTACTGAGCCCTTGCAAGTTACCGGGCAGCCGGCGTCTGCGCCGGCGCCTGCCGCGGAGTTGAGCGATCTGAAGTTGACCGGGACCATTGAGGCGCGGCTCCTCGATCCGGTGGATTCCGCCACAGCCCGGCCTGGAATGCCGGTCGAAGCGGTGCTGACCCAGCCGTTGTTCGAGGGCCAGGGATCTCAAGACGCTCAAGGCTCGACCCCCGCCACCCATCATCGCGGCAAGCTTCTACTTCCTGAAGGCACGCGGCTGATCGGCGCGATCGTGCAATCGAAGGCCGCGGGCGTCTTCGGACACAACGGCAGCCTTCGGATGACCTTCCGCAAAGCCGAGCTCCCCGCGGGCGACGAGCGGGTTGTCCACGGGCACCTTACCGCCGCCGAGGGCGAGAAAAGCGCCCATATCCGTCTTGACGATGAGGGCGGAGTAAAGGCAACCTCCGGCACCGGACGCTTTCTTGCACCGATCTCCCTCGGCTCCCTGGCCGCTGTCGGGGACAACGCCGGGACGGGCGTGATACGGGAAGCGATCGCCGGAAACGGAATGGATATGCTCACCCGGGTCGTCGGCACGGCCTTCTCCAATGGCGGGCTCATCACCGGCTTCGGATATTACGAGGCGGGCAAGATCGTCTTCGACCAGTGGATCGCCCGCGGCCATGATGTGGTCTTCGCTCGCAATACCCGCATCGAGATCGAACTGGCCCGGCGCTAAGACCCCTGCGGCAAGCTCCCGGCTCTCCCCTCCTGAAGAGCCGGACCGGCGGAAGCAATACGCGCCGGAAGCAAATGATAGATCACCCTCCTCCTCTTAAATAAGTAAACTCCCCGCACACCTGCCGGTGGCGATGGGAAATTTAATAGTTCCCTGAGAGGAAGAGATGGTTCATCGGTCCTTTGCCCTTCCCAATCGGATATGCCGCGCGAAGGGCTGCGGCGACGTAGGCCTTCGCGCCCGCGAGCGCGGCGTCCGGACGATCTCCGGCAATCAGGCGGCAGAGGAGCGCGCTCGAAAAGGCGCAACCGGTCCCATGAGTCGCATCGGTATGAACCCTCACTCCCCGGTGCCAGCTGGATTCCCCCGATGCCTCCAGCAGGAAATCGTCGGGCGAGTCCAGGTGCCCCCCGGTAACCACCACCGTGAGCTCCGGATTTCCCGTCCGATTGGCCATCTCCCGGAGCCGGTGGGCGGCCGAAGGAACCTCCTCCCGCCCGATCCGGTCAACGCCGGTCAGGGCAGCGAGTTCCATGAGATTCGGAGTCATCCAGCCGACATGCGGAAGCAGCTCCTCTTGAAGCGCATGCACTCCTTGGGAATCGATCAAGGCGGCTCCGGAACTCGACCGGAGCACCGGATCCAGGACCACCCGCCGCCGGCTGACCGCAGATCGGGCGAGAAAGGCGCTCACCTCGCGAACAATCCCCGATGTTGCCAGCATCCCGATCTTTATCCCGGAAAAGAGGACATCCTCCATCAGGCAATCGAGCGTCTGGCGAATGAGCTCCACCTCCAACGGTGCAATCGATCGTACGGTCAGCGTGGATTGCACCGTCATGGCCGAGATGCAGGCCATTCCGTAAACGTTGTGGGCGGCGAAGGTCTTCAGGTCGGCGGTGATGCCCGCGCCGGAGGAGGGATCGAACCCCGCGATGGTCAGCGCAATCGGATGCTCGCGGCCAGGAAACGCCGGTTCCGGTGCACCCGTTTGACCTGCACGCAAACTGGGAGAACGGTCGGCCATCCCCAACTCCGATCCAAGGCAATCCGGCCGACGGCCTCGAAGAGCGCCTTCCCTGCCGCCCAGCCCTCCGCCAAGTGTAGAGCATCTCTTCACGTCCGCGGTTGCGGTTACCCGGTGGCTCCCAGGAATCGCCCCCTTACGAAAGGGACGATCCGGGGGCACCAACGTACCGGAGCGATACGGCGCTCCCAGTTGACCGGACCAATCGGCATTCATACACTTTTTACAGGAGGTTTATGCGCCCTATCGCAAGCCATTTTCGTTTCACCCTGCGCTACTCTCTCTATGCCGGAGCCCTCCTCTTATTGGCGAACGGGGTCTCCTCGTCCGTATCCGCCAAACCCGGCTCGCCTGGACAAGACGGGTCCTCCGTCAAGCAGCCGCTCAGTTTCCAGCATCGAATGCGGTGGTTTCAGTTCGGCCGCGCCTCCTGGTACGGGGATTCCTTCCAAGGTGAGACCACAGCCAGCGGCGAAGCCTTCGATATGTATCAGATGACATGCGCGCATCGCAGCCTTCCTCTTGGGGCATTGATCCGGGTAACCAACCTTCGCAATCATCGATCCGTGGTGGTTCGCGTCAACGACCGGGGGCCGATGGTGCCCAGCCGGATCGTGGATGTCTCCTACGCCGCGGCAAAGCTTCTTGGCTTTCGAGGCATGACTCGGGTGCGTCTGGATCTGATCGATCCCTCCCCGACGCCGGAGGAAGTCGCCCGCCTGAGCTGGCCTGCGCAAACCGGGCGCTAGCTAGCCGCTTTCGATTTTCATGCAGCCGGAGAGCTTTCTCTCTACAATCGGAGCAGGATGATCGCTCACTCAGAGATCTCTCAGCAGCGCAGCTCTGCCGGCGCAGAGGCGCAGCTTCCGGCCGAAAGCTCCGATCCCAACCCAGCAGATCTTCCCACGGCGAGGGAACGGCTGATTGTTGCTCTGGACTTTCCGCGTGCCGATCTGGCTCTCTCGCTCGTGGATCGCTTAGAGGGGACCTGCCGATGGTTCAAAGTAGGGCTTGAACTTTACCTGGCGGAGGGCAACGGCGTCATCTCCGAGCTTCGCCGGCGTGAACTTTCCGTCTTTCTGGATCTAAAACTCCACGACATCCCCAACACCGTCGCATCGGCGGTCCGCTCCGCCGCCCGGTTGGGGGCGAGCATGTTGACCGTTCACGCCTCAGGCGGCCCGGACATGATGGCCGCTGCGGTAGAAGCAGCCGCACAGGAACCCGACGCGCCCACCTTGCTCGCCGTCACTGTCCTGACCAGCATGGACGCGGCCCAGCTTGCGGCCACCGGCGTCCCGTTGGGTCCGGCCGAACAGGTTGAACGGATGGCGAAGTTGGCCTTGGCCTGCGGTGTCCCCGGACTCGTAGCATCGGCGCAGGAGGTGCGCCGGCTGCGTCTAGAATTTGGACAAAAGCCCGTACTGGTCATTCCGGGGATCCGTCCGCATGGGGATTCTGCCGGTGATCAGAAGCGGATCGCGACTCCGGGCGAAGCAATCTCCCAGGGCGCCAGCTACCTGGTCGTCGGCCGGCCGATCA
>DASYYO010000413.1:0-2863 GCA_035933805.1 Acidobacteriaceae bacterium
TTGCTCGACTGCACGACTCCGGGCCTCAGCTTGTAGTCGAAGCTCAAGGCGCCGTCTTTCAGTTGGTCCGCGAAGTGGCAATTGGCCGCGGAGGCGCCGAGGGTCTGCGGAATCTCTGTCAGCGCCAGGTCGTGCGTCGTCACCAGGCCGATGGCGCCGCGTTCGATGAGCTTTTCGACCAGCGATCGGGTCCCAAGCAGGCGGTCGTGGGAGTTTGTTCCCGAGAGCAGCTCATCCAGCAGAAACAGGACCGGCAGATCTCCGGAGGTGAGATCCATGATCCGCTTCAGCCGGTGGATCTCGTTGTAGAAGCGCGAGACTCCGCCTTGAAGCGAATCGAGCACGCAGATGGAAGCGGCCACCTCGACTCGGGAGAGCCGCATTCTATCTGCGCGGACCGGAGCTCCGCACTGCGCCAGCACGGCGTTGACGCCGATCCCGCGCAGGAAGGTGCTCTTCCCTGCCATGTTGGGTCCGCTCACCAGGATCAGCCGGAGATCGACGCCCAGTTCCAGATCATTGCGCACCGCCCGGGCAACGGGGATCAGCGGATGCGCGAGCCCTTCGGCATGGAAGAAGGGCCGCTCCTCGACAAACTCCGGAAAGACGTCGTCCGGGTGCTCGTAAAGATAGGCGGCGAGCGCGAGCAGCGCCTCCAGTTCGCCCACCGCTTCGATCCATCCTCGAATCGACTCGCCAAATCGTCTTCGCCATACCTCAATCGCGAGAACGCATTGCAGATTCCAGAAGAGCACGGGGTCGAGCATTTTGACCACGAGGTTGTGCCCCGACTCCAGCAGGTCGAGCCTGCGGCTCAGCGCAGCGATCGCCGACGAGGAAGAGACGCCTTCGCGTCTGAGCCTTGCCTGCAGCTCCACCAGGCTGGCACTGGCAAAAGACTCCTGCTCGAAGGCGGCAAAGACCTTCGCCAAAAGAGCAAGATCGCTTCCCGCCTCCTCTACCGCACTCGCGCGCTCATTCACGCGCATCCGGTAGCGATGGGAGAGGAGAAAGTTTGCCAGCGTGGCGGCGGCGACAAAGGTCACATTACCGCGGACACCCCACGCGGCAAAGCTCGCAATCCAGACCGCCGCAAGCGCCGGCGCGGCCATGCGAAGGAGCCTGGCCTCAAACAGGGGCCGGTGCTCTCCCCACGCGGAGAGCGCTTGAGGCCGTACTCCCGCGCGAAAGCTCTCGCCGAGTGTGAAGACCTTCTCCCGGAGATCAAGCCGGTGCTTCAGCTCCAGAGCTGCCGTTTGCCGGCCGCGGATCTCTTCCACTGCCGCTGGCGCCAACAGCCAGCGCGCCAGCGTCTCCTCGCCGGCACGAGTGCGCGCGGTGCAGAGCAGCTCAAAGAGAGAGGCTTCCCCGAAGAGATCGAGATCCTTGGCATAGGGGTGGGAGGGGTCAAGGAATCGCTCTCCGCTCTCGCCCGTACCCGCCCAGCGGTCCTCGACTCGCTGCATCGCGCGCTCGTAAAACAGCACCACCCGGGAGGAGCGCCGCACGGCGCGGATGAGAGCTTCATGCAGTCCCGCAAGCACGAGAAAGACCGCGGCTGGAATCGCGAGGAGGTATCCGGATCTCGACCAGTGCCGCACCAGCCATAGCGCCCAGAGAATGGCGGCGGCGCTCACAGCAAGCTGCACATACCCGATGAGCCGTTCTCGCCGCTCAAATTCCTTCTGGCGTTGCCGCGCCTGGTCGAGCCGCTGGGAATACTCGTCGCGGGGAAGTTGCAAGGACGTGGAGCAGCGGGAAGGCATCTCTCAGGTATATCCGGTTCTGCTTCCTCATTCGAGCGAAAGACAGACGCGCGCCGGCGCAAGCAAACGAGGCTGCCTCGTTGATCCACGGCAGCCTCGTTCGATCCGTTTACTCCCTCACGCTGGCGAACTACTTCAGGGACGGCGGCGGCGGCGCAGGCGGACGCGGCGGCAGAGTCACGCCATCTTCCTTCGCCTGGAAGTCGATGACGGAACGCAGCGCTTCGTAAGGAAGGCCGTTGAGCGGCAGTCCTCGACCATTGATAAAGATCGTCGGGGTAGAGTTCACACCCAGCTCGTCTCCCAGATTGAGCGAGGCATCCACCGCATCCTTCGCCGCATTGCCGGATGCGCACTCCGCCACTTTGGCCGGATCTCCGCCAATCTTGGTCACGGCCGCTTTGAGCGTCTGATCCGCGGACTGCGGGGTAAGCTGGTCCTGCGCTGCGAAGACCGCATCGGAAAACTTGAAGAAAGCGTCGTTTCCCGACAGCTTGGCGACACACACGCCGTAGGCCGCAGCCTGGAAGGCATCAGGATGCACCTGCACTAACGGATAGTTCTGAAAGACGAAGTGAGCCATCGGATAGTCGGCCAGAAGCTTGTCTACGATAGGCTGGGCCTCTTTGCAATGGGGACACTGGAAATCGGCGAACTCCACAAACTCCAGATCCTTGGCGGAGGCGCCCTTCGAAGGACCGTTGGCCTGCGATTGAATGGTCTGGCGATTCTCATCAAACGGCCTGCTGCCGAAGGGCAGGACTCCATCGGCGATGATGTGCTTTCCATCGGGAAGCACGTAAAAGGCCAGTGGCGCCGTCTGCTCCTTGGGGCCGCCTTTCTCCGCCACCAGGACGACCACCCGGGTAACGCCGGCGACCGGCGTCTTCAAAATGGCCTGCACCTGCCAGACGCGATTCGGATCATAGCCCCAGGAAGCGCGAAGAAAGCTGTCTACGGTATCTTTGCTCGGACTCGCGGCAGTAAAGTTTCGCGGATCGGGAGGGGGAAAAGGATTCGCGTTGGGAGCGGAGGCGGCGGGTGCGGCCGGCAGCATTGGCGTCTGCGCGGCCGGGGCTCCGCTGGCTGGAGCGTTC
>DASYYO010000438.1:0-7283 GCA_035933805.1 Acidobacteriaceae bacterium
TTGCGCAAAATTCCCCACTGCTGCCTCCCGTAGGAGTCTGGACCGTGTTTCAGTTCCAGTGTGTCCGTGCGCCCTCTCAGGCCGGATACCGATCATCGTCTTGGTGGGCCATTACCCCGCCAACTAACTAATCGGCCGCGACCCCCTCCTTAAGCGAATTGCTCCTTTGACCCGTAGGTATTATGCGGTATTAGCCCAGGTTTCCCTAGGTTATCCCCCACTCAAGGGTAGGTTAGTCACGTGTTACTCACCCGTGCGCCACTTTACTCATGGATTGCTCCACTTTCTCGTTCGACTTGCATGTGTTAGGCACGCCGCCAGCGTTGATTCTGAGCCAGGATCAAACTCTCGTTTGAAACCTGATCGTTCTCGCATCCCAGGACGGAGGTCCGGGACGAGAACGAAGTCTCGGCAGGGCTCGAAAGCCTGCACAAGACATTACATTGTGAGAATAATGATCAAACCAAACTTCATCGTTATCTCACGACTGGCATGTTCAACTTGATTTTCAAAGATCCTCGCCGGTATCCGCCTGAGCGGTCCGCTTTGGATCGAGTCCACAGCCTTTTGGGCTGCCGGTCCCCGAACTTGATGGCTGCTTTCGCCTTGGCCGCGTTCACAACCGCTTGGCCTCAGCGTCTTTCAGCGCAACTTTTTAAGATTACTAAGAACTTGGCTTTGCTGTCAAGCGAAATCGGCTTTTCTTTTTTCAGCCGTTCGCTCCAGCTCCTCGCTCTCAGACTCTCAAATACGCCTACTCGAAAGCAGCAAACAAACTTGTTTTCAAAAGATCGACTCCAGCGCTTTCTTCGGCCTGGACTGCCGCGCGGCGTTTTCGCCGGTCGGCCCGCTACCCAGACGGAAGTATGCTGGCGGGCAATTTTGCCCATGGGGTATCGCTACCCTGTCTTCTCAACGCAATGGATTGTCTAGGAAGGCTTCGAAAAACCATCGCCGTTCGGCTGTTTACCCGCAGACGGCTGCTTCGCCATTGATTGCGTGGGTACTTGATTTCCCCGCTGCGAAGCTCTCATCCTGACCACTGCTTACTTCGAGAATCCTATTGCACTTCCGCAAAACTTGCAAGTCCTTTACTCACTTCTGTAATCGGCCCTTGCCTGCCCGGCGATACGTCGTACCGAACCAAAGCGATACTACCAATCCGTTGTGCTCTCCGCAAGCGCCCGACTGTTGAAAACCTCGTCTCCTCTGTTGAAAACAAGGCTTACCGCGCCTCGCACCGCCTCTCTCTCCCGGTGTCCCCGGAACAGTACCGCACCGCCGGGCCGCATTGATCACCCTCGCCCACACCCCTGAGCGCAGTCCCGGGCAGCGGTCTTCTTTATCCCCCTGCCATGCGTACTCCAACGATCGCCCCGGAGCCAACGTATAATCGAGGGTTGCAACGAAAAGGAGCTGCTGTCGATGCCCATCCAGCCAACCGCGAAAATCTGGCACAACGGAAGTCTGATCCCCTGGGAGAAGGCCCAGATCCACGTCATGAGCCATGTGGTGCACTACGGCTCGTCGGTCTTTGAAGGAATACGCTGCTACGCACAGCCGCAAGGCGCGGCAATCTTCCGGCTACCGGAACATATGCAGCGGCTGATCGATTCGGCCAAGGTGTATCGCATGCCGATGCCCTATTCGCTCGATCAGCTCTCGAATGCAGTCGTCGACCTGGTCGAGAGCAATGGCGTTGCCCCCTGCTATATACGGCCGATCGCCTTCCGCGGCTATGGAGAGCTCGGGGTCAATCCCAAGGGCGCCCCAACGGAGGTCTATATCGCCAACTTTCCCTGGGGAAAATACGTTACTGGCGAGGGCGGAGCCGACGTATGCATCTCCTCGTGGAACCGCATGGCGCCGAACACCCTGCCCGCCTTGGCAAAGGCCGGGGGAAACTACCTTAACTCTCAACTCATCCGCATGGAGGCCGACGTGAACGGCTACTCCGAAGGCATTGCCCTCGACGTCCACGGCAACCTCTCGGAGGGCTCAGGGGAGAACCTCTTCATCGTCCGCAACGGAGTGTTGTTCACCTCGCCGCTCGCCAACTCGGTGCTCTCCGGCATTACCCGGGACTCGATCCTCACCCTGGCGCGGCACTTCGGAATCCCAGTCGTCGAGCAGCCTATGCCGCGCGAACTCCTCTACATCGCTGACGAGGTCTTCCTGACCGGCACGGCGGCCGAGGTGACCCCGATCCGCTCAGTCGACCGGATCACGATCGCAGACGGGAACGTGGGACCAATCACTCAGCAGCTCTCCGAGGAGTTTCTCGGAATCGCGAATGGACTGCGCACCGATCGCTTCAACTGGCTCACCCCGGCCAAGGTCAACACAGAAGCAACCGCGGATCAACCGGTCTCGGTCTAGAAAACACCTCCTCAAAAGTACGGACCTGGTTCTTCGCCAGGTCCGTTCCCAGCCTTGTACCACTCTCCACTGCACTCATAACACTGCTGGCTGATCCCCCTAAGGAGCCGGAGCTTCGGCCGGCGCATTCGCCGGAACGGCGCCGCCGGCTGCTGGAACGGAGTGCGCCTCCGGCTGGGGCGAGGATGGATCCAGCGAGGCCCGCACGCCCTGGGGATGCGTGCCCGGCTGATGACCCCACCCAGGCAGGAATGGACTCCCGGTAATCAGGCGCGCTCCCCGCCGCGAGGTGAAATACGTCCACATCCACTGCAGCAGGACGCCGACCCGATTCCGGAAGCCCACCAGAAAGTAGATATGGACCAGCAGCCATGCGGCCCACGCGGGAAAGCCGCTGAGATGCGCCTTGAATGGCCACACCACGTTGGCTACCGCCTTCTCCCGGCCGATGGTGGCCATGTCCCCCTTGTCGAAGTAGTGGAATGGGCTCCGCGGTTTGCCTGCCACCTCCTGCCGGATCATGCGGGCGGCATAGTCACCCATCTGCATCGCCCCCTGAGCCACGCCGGGGACCTGACGGCCGCCTTCCTCGACATGCGCCAGATCGCCGCAAACAAAGATCTCCGGATGACCTGGAGGGTTCAGGTAGCTGTCGACCACGACCGCGCCGTGCTTGTCCACTGGAACACCAAGCATGCGGCCCAGCGGAGAAGCCGCTACTCCCGCTGCCCAGAGCGTCACTACGGCGTTCAGACGCGTATCGCCGATCATCACGTATCCCGGCTGGACATCTGTCACCCGTTGGTTGATGCGCACCTCCGCACCCAGCGAGGTGAGTTGCTCGACTGCCTTCCGAGAGAGATCTTCCGGATAATTCGAAAGAATGCGGGGGGCGCCCTCGAGGATAATCACCCGCGCCTTCGATGGATCGATGTGCCGGAAGTCGTCGCGCATGTAAAGCTTGGAGATGTCCCGGATCGCTCCAGCCAACTCGACGCCGGTCGGCCCTCCGCCGATGATCACGAAATTCAGCTCCGGATGGCTGCCCGTTTCCACCATCTCGCGTTCCGCCAGCTCGAAGGCCAGAAGCACCCGGCGGCGTATCTCGATCGCATCTTCAATCGTCTTCAGTCCTGGTGCCCACTGGGCCCAGTCGTGCTGGCCAAAGTACGAGTGGGTCGCCCCGGTGGCCAGAATCAGGTAGTCGTACGCCATCTCGGCGCCGCCGCGAAGCAGCGCCCGACGGCGGTCCAGGTCGAAGGCCACGGCTTCGTCCATGAGCACCTCGATGTTGGGAGAACCGGACAGAATCGAGCGGATCGGCTGGGCGATGTCGGCGGGGGACAAAACGGCAAGCGCCACCTGATAGAGCAGAGGCTGAAAGGTGTGGCGATTCCCACGGTCCACCACGGTGACGTCTACCGGCAGCTTAGCCAGCCCCTGGGCTGCATGCAGGCCGGCAAAGCCGCCTCCGATGATCAGGACCTTGGGCCGGGATGCCGGCTTCGCCGTCGCGCTGGGCGCGTCTTTGGGCACGGTGGTCGCGGAGGCTTCGAGCATCATCAAGGATTCTCCTGGAGCTGAAATTGCCTTCTCTTGAAAGGATGCAATCCAGCCGGAAAAAGACTTCGATTCTCAGCCGCGTGCGCCGGAGGGCGCAGCTCGAAACGTCTCCATTCTGACCAATGCCTAGATCTCCGGGTAGAAGTCGAAGAACGCCTCGATGCTCTGCCGCAGTTGTTTCTCGATCTCCTCGCGGGTGCCCTCCAGAACGTGCATCGTCACCCGCGCCTGTTTGCCGTTCTTGAGCGTCACCGGAGCCTCGCCCACTTCGGTCACTTCCTCGGCGGGAAGGAGCCGCATGCCATAGACCAGTGTCAGATTTGCCATTTTGCAATCTTAGAGCGTTTTAGACGATGCCTGCGGCGCGCGAAGATTCCTGCGCATTGCTTCTCTCTAACTTGAGTAGAATCTATATTGAAAAACCTATGTCCGACACAATCCGCGACACCGTCATCCTGGGCTCTGGTTGCGCCGGCCTTACCGCCGCCATCTACACTGCTCGCGCCAACCTCAAACCGCTGGTCCTCGAAGGTCACGAGCCGGGCGGTCAACTTTCCATCACTACGCTGGTGGAGAATTTCCCTGGCTGGCCGGAAGGCATCCAGGGGCCGCAACTGGTAGAGAACATGCGCCTGCAGGCGTCGCGCTTTGGAGCGGAGGTGCAGATGGGTCATCTGGTCTCCGTGGATCTCTCCAAGCGCCCCTTCACCCTCAACCTCGGGAAAGAGATCGTCCAGACGCGAACCCTGATCATCGCCACGGGTGCATCCGCGCGTTGGCTGGGCCTGGTAAGTGAGCAGGCTCTCATCGGCCACGGCGTGAGCTCGTGCGCAACCTGCGATGGCTTTTTCTTCGGCGGCAAGGAGATTGCGGTGATCGGCGGCGGAGATTCAGCTATGGAAGAGGCCCTCTTCCTCACCCGTTTCGCCTCCCGCGTCACGCTGATCCATCGGCGCGAACAGTTCCGCGCCTCACGCATCATGCTGGAGCGCACCATGGCGCACAGCAAGATCCAGATCCTCACCAATACAGAGGTCGAAGAGGTACTGGGCGTGGAGCAAAAAGAGGTCACCGGTCTCCGCCTGCGGAATGTGGTCAGCGGCGAGCGATCTACCCTGGCGGTCAGCGCGATGTTTCTTGGAATTGGCCACGAGCCCAACGCCACGATGTTCAAGGGTCTGCTGGATCTGGACGAGGACGGCTACATCCGCACGCACAACCAGGTCTGTACGCGGGTTCCGGGGGTCTATGCCTGTGGCGACGTGCAGGACCGCAGGTACCGGCAAGCTATCACCGCTGCGGGCTCCGGCTGTATGGCCGCCCTCGAAGCGGAGAAGTACCTGGAGGAGCACGGGCGCTAAGAAATCATGTTTGCCCACGCCTGTGGGCGCCCGTTCAGCTGGAGACAAGGGAAGCGGCCCGGCGCTGCCTTCGCGTTCTCAGAGCGGAGGCGGCGAAGACCGTCAATCCCAGGAGGCTGACCGCCAGGCCGAAGCTACAGACGCCGGCCCATCCGGCAATCCGCCAGCTCCAGGCGCCCAACACCGATCCCAGGGCGCCTCCGCTGAAGTAGCAGACCATGTACACGGTATTCAGCCGGCTTCTCGCCTCCGGCGCCAGGCCGTAAATCCGTGTCTGGTTGGAAACATGCCCCGACTGCACTGCAAAGTCCAGCAAAACCACGCCAAAGATCAGGCCTGCCATGGATCTCCCCAGGCTGCCCAGAACCAGATAGGACGCAAAGACGAGCCCCATGGCCAGCCCGATTGCCGGGCGCGCTCCGAATCGGTCAGCCAATCGCCCGACCAGAGGCGCGCCCAAGGCTCCCGCCATGCCTACCAGACCGAAGAGCCCGGCGACCTGGCTGCCATAGTGGTACGGAGGGGTCTCCAAAAGGAAGATCAGCGTCGTCCAGAATGCACTGAAGGCACAAAAAAAGATGGAGCCGAGCAGAGCCGACTCGCGCAGCTCGGGGTATTCCCAGAACAGGTGTGCAATGGATCGGAGCAAATCGGGATAAGAGAGCCGGATCGAGGGCTCGCTGCGAGGAAGAAAAAACTGCACCAGAACGACAAGCGTGAACATCATGGCCGCGGCGATGGCATAAACGGCGCGCCACCCGAACCGCGCACCGAGAAAGCCGCTGAACGTGCGCGCCAGGAGAACCCCGACCAGCAGCCCGCTCAACACCGTACCCACAACCCGTCCGCGCCGTTCCGGCGGGGCGAGATGGGCGGCAAAGGGCAGAAACACATGAACGGCCGCGGAGGCCGCTCCTACCGCCACCGTAGCCGCAATGAGCCAGATCGCATTGAGCGCGGTGGCCACCAGCAGCAGCGAGGCGGCCGCTCCGATCAGAAGCATGGTGATGAGGGAGCGCCGCTCGCGGGTATCTCCCAGGGGAACAAAGAGCAACATGCCCAGCGCCGATCCCGCCTGGCTCAACATGGCCACTGCGCCCGCCTCCGTTACGGTCAACCGGAAGGTCCGCGCCATATCAGCCAAAAGCGGCTGCGCATAATAGATATTTGCAACAATGGCTCCGACGCTGATGGCCATAAACCAGACCGTCGAACCGGCCAGTGGAACCGTAGAGGAAACCTCCTCCGCGCTCGCGCTATCGGCCACAAACAATTCGCTCTCCTGCACGCTCTCTCCCGTGTTCGCGCGGCACATCCGCCCGCATGTATTCTGACATTAGCCGCTTGTGGATTAGAGACACGCCGCTGCTGCTTTGACTCAGATTCACCGCATCGTCCAGTTTGAATCTCTTCTCCATCCCTGCTGAGCGCGCATGAAATTCGAGGCCCTCGTGACAACTCAGACCCAAACCGCCGCCGGTCACTCCCCTCCAAACGGCGGGAGGGCGATAGTCACCCCTGGATCGGGAGCCGAAGACTTCGGAGGATTTTCTGCGCTCAGCCCTCATGAGAGATCCGCTGCGCCCGCCGGAGCGACGCTATGAATGCCCCCGGCCGAGAGATACATTGCGCATTCGCGGAGAATCTGGCGCGGATCGAAACAGAGATAGCCGCAGCCTGCGCGCGTTCCGGCCGCGCGCGCTCCGAAGTTGCGATGATGGCGGTCAGCAAGACACATCCGATCCAGGCTATTCTCGACGCCGCCTCCCATGGAATAACGATCTTTGGCGAGAGCCGCGTGCAGGAGTTCCAGCAAAAGCGAGATCAGCTTTTGAAATCAGGCTATCTTCTCAAAGATGCAAACAGCAGGACTCCAGAGGAGGGTCAGACTCCGCCGCATCGCCTGAATGCGGAGTTTCACCTCATCGGCCATCTTCAATCGAACAAGGCCTCTCGCGCAGCCGAACTCTTTTCCTCTAT
>DASYYO010000017.1:0-3852 GCA_035933805.1 Acidobacteriaceae bacterium
CGTGGAGATTTGGAGAATTGAGCAGGCGGTCCGGATCTCTTATGGCACGGGCCATGGCTGACTCGGTTAGAATTTGGCACGCATGTTGGAAGGGTAGGCTGACCTCAGGATTCGAGTGAAGGATGGGAGGCGGTGCTCGGATGAAGGATGACAAGGCTATCGGCTGGTGGCGGCAGCTCCGGAATCTATACGAACGGGGAGTAAGGCCATGGACCGCACGTGTCGTGTTTCTGGTTGTACTCGCCATCATCGTCGTCCATATTCTCGACCTGTTTCGGACGCCAAATCTGGAGCAAACGCTGATCTTCAGTATTTTCTTCCTCCTCATGATCCTGCTCGAGGAATCTTTTTCGAGCGGCAAGGAGCAGGAGGAGGTTGGAGAGAAACTGGATCGCGCAAGCGATCGGCTTGCCGGTCTCTCGCGGCAGGTGGAGTCCGCAGGGGGCATCTCCAGCTACTCGGAGCCGTCAGAGTTTATGACAAAGTGGGCTGCCCTGAGAGATGCATTCCCCTCGATCACCATGGTTGGAGAACTCCCTATCGATTACTGTGACGAAGTCTCGCAGATCTGCGACATGGACAAGCGCGATCCCCAAGGGATGAGAGAGAAAGAGATCCTGATCTATCGCTCTTTGAGCATTAAGTCGCAGGAGGAGGTGGTCGGGCTGATTCACCTGGCCTCCGGGGCGCGCCCGGGATTGCTGAGGATCTTTCACATGTACGGCTTTGAATGGGGATCCTGGGTTCTGGGGATTAACCAGGCCGGAGGACAGACGGAGGTCTTGCTGAACTACTCCAACCGCCGTGGCGGCGCTCTTGCGGGTCTGCACCTGAGCGGAGCAGCCGCTCAATCGTTTGCCCGGGCTGTCAATCCGAACGTCAAGGAGGCCGGGTTGCCTGGCGTCAGCTACCAGCCGATCGAGCTCGCCAGCCGCGAACAGGTCGATTTCATCGTCAATGAGAAGGTCGATTACCAGAAGAAGATTACAGAGATGGTCAGGGACGGCGTCCCGGTGGAGGGCAGCGATAAGATCTGCGCGGCGATGACCGCGCTGCTGCATGACACACAGAAGTTTCTGCATATAACGCATCTATGCGCGGATGAGGGCTCCATCACCAGAATGCAAGAGGAAGCCTTTCAAGGATGGATTGCGGCGAACGTCAGCGCGGTTCAACGCGGCGTCACGATCAGGCGCATCTTCATTGTCCCCGATGGATTAACCAACCATCCCTACTTACAGCAGGTAAGGGAAGCGATGCGATTGAAGAACATAGATGTGCTCACCTGCCGCCTGGATGGCGGCCTGCGGGCGAGGTTGCTCGAGGACTTCAGCATCTACGACGGCAAGCACCTGGTGTACATGGACAAGGGACGGTCAACCTGGTCCGGGGCCGGCAAAGAACCTCTGGCCCGGTGCACGGAGACGCGGGAAAAGATCGACGAGTTTGGCTCGATCTTCTCATCGCTGGAACGGCTGAGCGTAAGGTGACATCCTGGCCGAAGCTTTCCTCGCGGCTCTATTTGTATCCAAGCGCGAAGGAGAGAACATTCGAGCCATCGGTTCCCGCAATGTACTGGCGTCCTCCTACCGTGTATGTCATGGGGGAGGCGCGCCAGGAGTCATTGCTGCGGAAGGTCCACAGCGTCTTGCCGGTCTTCGCATCGACTGCGGCAAAATCGCCGCCTGTTTCACCATGAAATACCAGGCCGCCTGCCGTGGCGAGCACGCCGGTATAGTTGGTCTCCTGCGGGCCGGTCAGGAGCTTATCCCAGACGACATCGCCGGTCTCGATATTGAGAGCCCGCACATAGCGGGTGCCGAGTTCGCTCGGATCAGGATTGTTGTCCCATATGCGGCCGGCCTTGCGGTAGATTCCGCAATCTTCGGCGGCCATCAGATAGAACAGCCGCGTCTTTGGATCGAAGGCGGTCGAATACCAGTTGGTTGCCCCGCGCACGCCGGGGCATGTCTTCGTCCCTTCCACCGTGGGTGTCTGGCCGGGAACCGGAATGGGAGAGCCGTCCGGATGAAAGCCGCTCGCCCAGGTCATCTTCTTCACGAATGGTTTCGCGAGCAGGAATTGGCCGTTGGTCCGGTCTAATACGTAAAAGATGCCGCTGCGCTGAGCTGAAAGCAGCAGCTTGCGCGGCTTGCCATGCCAGGTTGTATTCACGAGCAGAAGCGGCTCGGTCGCGTCCCAGTCATGCGTGTCATTGGGCGTGAACTGGAAGTACCATTTAAGCTTGCCGGTTTTGACGTCGAGAGCCAAAACGCAATTGGTGTATAGATTCGTGCCCCCGCGCTGATCGGGATCCGTGTCGGGATAGGGATTGCCAACTGCCCAATAGAGTGTGCCGGTCTCCACATCATACGAACCGGTGGCCCAGGTTGCGCCGCCGCCGGTGGGCAATGCGCGCCCTTTCCATGTCTCCGAAAGCGGCTCGCCGGGCGAGGGAATGGTGTGGAAACGCCAGGCGAGCTCGCCGGTTGCCGCGTGATAGGCGGCGATAAAGCCGCGCATTGGGCTGTCCCCGCCGGCAACTCCTGAGATCACGAGATCGCCCGCGACCAGGGGCGCGCTTGAATTGTAGAAGGTGCCTGCTGCTCCCTTTTCCGGCAAGGGCTGGGACCACATCACCGCGCCGGTCAGGCGGTTGAGACAGACCATGAACGCGTCATTTGAGACATAGAAGACACGGTCTCCCAAAAGAGCCACGCCGCGGTTGGGACCTTTCGGTGCAGCGGTCTTCGCTCGCGTGCCCTTTTCCGCGGAAAGGCCGGAGCCCAACCCATTCGTACGGGGCGTGCACCAGATGGAAGAGCCGGTACGCGCGTTGATGGCGCATGTTTGCGGAGCGCCCGTCACATACATGACGCCATCCATCACCAACGGCGTGCTCTCAAGGCCGGTGCCGCCAGGCGAGAAGATGAATTGGGGCTGCAGCTGCTGGACATTCGCCGTGTTCACCTGATCGAGTTGGCTGTAGCGGTTGCCGTTGAGCGTGCCATTGTAGGTCGGCCAGTCGCCGCTCTCGGGGTGCATCACCCGGTCCATTTCGGCTTGCGAGACGCGCGGAACAGGTCCGCTCACCGGGCCGGCCTCAATGCCGCCCAGGCTGGACAGATAGGCCAGGAGATTTCGCCGCTGATCGGGCGCGGCTTTGAGCGGCGGCATATACGACTGCTTCTCCTGATGGACAAGCCGGTATTCGCCGGCATCGAGCAGGCGCAGCTTGCCGTCGAAGGACTGGAGCTGCAGTTCGTGTTCGGTGCGCTTGCGGGCGAAGCCCCGGAGCACGCTGCCGCTGTTGAGTGTTACATCGACCACCGCCCAGGAGAAGTCCGGACAAAAAGCCCAGGGCGGGCACACGGCCAGGGAATGAATTCCCATCTGGGAAGTTGGATCGTCCAGCGCCTTCTCAATCTCCGCCATGGTCGAGCGCGCAGCCAGGTTGGAGAGATCCGGCCCATTGACAGCCCCACGGCCGTGGACCATGTGGCAGCCGGAGCACCCGCCTTCGCTAAAGAAGAAGCTTTCGCCCGCCGCAACCTCTTGTTGCGGCGCATTGGCCAGCGCCGAGCGGTTCATGGAGTGAATCCATTCGGCAAGCTGCGCCACATCGCCTGCGGGCAGAGAGGAGAATGCGGGCATGCCGCGCGAGGTCCCTTCCCGAATGATGCCTGCGATCTCCTGGCCATCAAGTTTGCGCAGATCGGGATTGCCGCTCAGCGCGGGCGCCCGCTCGCCGCCGCCCCCGCCGGCGCCGTGACAACCGGAGCAGTGGGTCTCAAAGCTCTGCCTGGCGGCTGCCCACTCGGCATCTCCGGCCTGCGGGCCCGGTTCCTGTTG
>DASYYO010000018.1:0-8619 GCA_035933805.1 Acidobacteriaceae bacterium
AACTGTCGCATTTTTCGAGTCCAGTGTTATACATTTGCTCCGCACCAACTTCCGAGGAGTTTGGCCAGTGATAGAACGAAGGAGATTTGGAATGTCGAAAGCGCTTTGCTGCATCGGAGCGATGCTGTTGATCTGCTCTTCATGCTTCGGGCAGGTTGTTTCTGCGGGATTGAGCGGCTCCGTCCTGGACGCCTCCGGTGCTGTGGTCCCCAACGCGAAAGTGACCGCGAACAATACCGCAACCAACGTCGCGCACAGTACGGTGAGCGGGAAGAACGGGGAGTACGTGCTTACCGAGCTGCCGCCTGGAGACTACACCATCACCGTGGAAGCGCCTGGATTTCGCACCCTGGTGCAAACAGGCGTAAGTCTTCAGATCAACCAGCAGGCCCGCGTCGACCTGGCGCTGCAGGTCGGCCAGCGCGCCGAGACGGTCGAGGTGACCGGCCATCCGCCGCTGCTCGAAGCCGAATCGTCTTCGCTTGGCACCGTCGTAGGACAGCAGATGGTCAACCAACTGCCGCTGAACGGGCGTAATTTTGTACAGCTGGCTACCCTCAGCCCCGGAGTCAACGGCGTGGGCGAGTCCGCCTCGGGAACGATCATGAGCGGCGCACGGCCCGATGACCGCAGACCGGGATCGGAGATCTTTTCCAATGGAAATCGCGAAGGCGACAACAATTTTCTCTATGACGGCATTGACGACAACCAGCGCCTTACGCTTTCCATCACTCTTCGCCCTGCGGTAGAGGCGGTCCGTGAGTTCAAGATTCAGACGAACCTTTACAGCGCGGACATCGGCCGCAACTCAGGCGCGGTCGTCGACGTCATCACGAAATCGGGAACGAACGAGCTGCACGGCAGCCTTTTCGAGTTCTTACGAAACTCCGACGTGGATGCGCGCACCTATTTCAACAAAAAGGGCACTTCCTTTCCATCATTCCGGCTGAACCAGTTTGGCGGTTCCCTCGGCGGTCCCGTAGTCCTGCCCAAACTCTATAACGGCAAGAACCGGACCTTCTTCTTCATGGATTACGAAGGGTTCCGCAGCAGCACGCAATTGTTTATCCTGGGCAACGTCCCGACTCTGCGAATGCGCAACGGCGACTTCGGCGAGACCGCACCCATCTACGACCCGCTGACGACGCGGCCGAATCCCAATGTACCGGGCGGATTTCTGCGCACCCAATTTCCCAACAACCAGATTCCGCAGTCACGCTGGGATCCAATCTCAGTGAAGATGATGAATGCCTATCCGTTGCCGACGGGGCCGGGCCGATTCAACAACTATTCCTCCAACCGGATCCAGACGCAAACCTGGAACCAGGGCGACATCCGCGTGGACGAACAGCTCACGCCGAAAGATAGCTTCTTTGCGCGCTATGCGATCCAGAACACTTTAAGCATTGCGCCAAGCACCTATCCGACGACCACCATTCCGGGAATCTCGCAACCCGTGAACCTGAGCGACGAAGCCTCCTTTGCCGGAACGGACTCCATTCCTACCCAGCATGTAGCGATGAGCTATGTGAGGATCATCTCTCCGTCAATCGTCAACGATCTTCGCGCGGGCTTCAACCGCTTCCGCATGGACTACATTCCGCAAGACTTTGCGCCTGGAGCGGCGCTCGGCAATCAACTCGGGGTTCCGAATTCGAACGTAACGCCCCGCGAGCAGAACCTGCCGATCTTTTCGCCCTCAACGTATCTGGGCATCGGACAGACGCGAGCCCTGCCTCTCCTCCGCCGGATCAATACCTTTGAAGAACTCGACAACATGACGATGACGAAGGGATCCCACACGCTGAAGTGGGGTGTGGACTTCCGCCGGCGGCAGCTTACGATCTATCAGACCAACATGGGCAACGGCCGCTTCAACTTCTCGCCGGGGCTCACGGATTCCCGCAACCCCGGCGGTGTCGGCGGCGACAGCGCAGCCAGCTTCCTGCTCGGCTACCCCACGCTCGACGGGCACGACTATACCTACGTCTTCCCCGGTATCCGGCTCAACGAGGCCGGCCTCTACTTTGCCGACGATTGGCGCATGACCAGCAAGCTGACTCTGAACTATGGTTTGCGCTGGGATTACTTCAGCCCTCCCAGCGAGGAAGAGAACCGCTGGTCCAACTTCGACATCACCACAGGTGCGTTTGAGATTGCCGGCCGGAATGGAGTCGGCAAGGACGCCGGGGTAATGAAGTACTGGCCGAATTTCGGTCCGCGTTTCGGATTCGCCTACCAGGCGCGAACGACAACCGTGGTTCGCGGCGGCGTTGGGCTCTTCTACAACGCGTCGGGGAGCGAAGCGATCAACATGCGCCTCGCCCGGAACCTTCCCTATGGACTTACCCTGCAGATCACGCCCGGCGATGTCACTCCGGGGCCGACGGTAAGCCAGGGCTTTCCGGCGCTGCAGCCGGTCGTGATTCCACCGCCGGTAAGCGGCGTGGTCTCCTCCGTCAGCCCGAACTTCCGCCCCTCCTATGCCGAGCAGTTCAATCTGGTATTGGAACAGGAGATCACCCCGCTGGAGATGGTGGTTAAGCTGGCAGGGGTCGGCAACCTGGGTCGCCGCCTGTACAACTCCTACAACCAGAACCAGGCGATCCCAGGTTCAACCTCGGTGAATTCACGGCGCCCGCTCTACGCGATCGACCCGAACCTGAGTGATGTGAACTATGCCGCGTCGAACGGCCTCGCCGATTACTACGCTCTGCAGCTGACCGCAGACAAGCGCTTGAGCCATGGGGTAAGCATGCTGTTGGGCTATACCTGGTCTCATGCCATCGACGATGTGTCGCTGGAGTTCGGAGGCGGCGATGCCGGACCGTCCCCGCAGGATCCGCGCTTTCTGCGCGCCGAGCGCAGCAACTCCATCATCGATCAGCGGCAGCGCTTGACGCTGAGCTATCTGTGGGCGCTTCCCTTCGGCAAAGGGCAGCCGTTGCTCAGCAATCCCAGCCGGCCAGTGAACTGGGTTCTGGGCGGCTGGCAGACCAATGGAATCCTGTTCTCACAGACCGGCCTCTGGTTCTCGCCCGTGCTGGTGCAATCCACAACCAACACCGGTACCGGCAGCCGCCCCAACCTTACCGGCATCATCCACTATCCGAAGACCCTGCAGAAGTGGTTCGATCCTACGGCCTTCTCCATTCCTGCGCCCTACACCTACGGGAATGCGGGCCGCAACTCGCTGGTCGGACCAGGAAGGACAAACTTCGATACCTCGATCTTCAAGACCTTCCCGGTTCACGAACAGGCGCTCTTTGAATTCCGTGTAGAGGCGTTCAATGTCTTCAACCATCCGCAGTTCGGGTATCCCAACCAGAACATAGGAAATCCGCAGGCGGGCCAGATTACCAGCATCGTCGGCGGCGCAAGGAATCTCCAGGCGTCTCTCCGCTTCCAGTTTTAGGAGGGAGGCACATGGGCAGGAAGGGTGTTCGCTCAGGATTGGCGGACACCCCTCCGTTTGCAACAGGATGTAACCGAATTGCCGCAGGCCGCGAATCGGAGCTGCCATAGGCGGCATGAGGAATGACAAAGGATGGTTTTCCGCACGATGCCCACCCGCTTCGCACTCTCTTTCTTTACCCTTTGCCTTGCCCTCGCAGGCCTCAATCTCTCCCCCGCATGGGCGGCCAAAGGCAACCTGCAGGTCTACTTCGTTGACGTGGAGGGCGGCCAATCTACGCTCTTCCTGACTCCTGCCGGGCAATCTCTGCTGATCGACACGGGCTGGCCGGAGAACGCCGGCCGGGATGCGGACCGCATCGCCGCTGCCGCCAAGCGCCTGGGCGTGAGCAAAATCGACTATGTGCTGCTGACGCACTACCACGACGACCATAGCGGCGGCGTGCCGCAGCTGGTACAGCGAATCCCGGTCGGCGCCTTTATCGACCATGGGCCGAACACCGAGCCAAAGGCCGGCGGACCCACCGAAAAGATCTGGGAAGCCTACCAACAGGTTCTGGCGACGGGCAAATACAAGCATCTTGTCGCGCATGCCGGCGACGTGCTCCCCATCGCCGGCATGAAAACCACGGTGATCAGCAGCAACGGCGAGGTGATCGGCCGCAACCTCCCGGGGGGCGGCGAGGCCAATCCATATTGCAAGACTCCCGAGACCAAGCCTATGGATCACAGCGAGAACTCACGCTCCCTCGGTGTCCTCATCAATTTCGGAGGGCTGAAGATTCTCGATCTGGGAGATCTGACCTGGGACAAGGAGATGCAGTTCATGTGCCCGGCAAACCGGCTGGGCAGGATCGATATTCTGATCGTTTCTCACCATGGTCTCAATCCGAGTTCGAGTCATGCCCTGGTGGACGCTATCCATCCCCGCGTCGCGATCATGGACAATGCGGCGACGAAGGGGGGCGCGCCGCAGATCATCGACGAGGTCAAACAAGCTCCCGGACTCGAAACACTCTGGCAGCTCCACTACTCCGAAAGAGGCGGCGCTGAGCACAACACGCCTGCCGAGTACATCGCGAACCCTCAGGGACCCGACCAGGGAAACTACTTTCTGCTGACTGCCACCTCCAAGGGCAGCTTCACCGTCTTCAATTCAGGAAATAGCAAGAGCCAACGCTACGCTGCCCGGTAAACGCACGCAGAGCTGGGCGTGTACTCCATCATGGTGGCGTGGGGGAGTTTGGATGGCGCAATCGGATCTCCCAAATCCTCCCCCGCCAGCTCTCCCCGAGAGCTGCTGTATGCCGATGCCGTCCGCCAGCAGTCGCCGCCGCTTCCTCGTCGCGGCAATGCTCTTCGTGATCGTGGTGATCAACTTTTTGGACCGCAGCAACCTCTCGATCGTTGCGCCGCAACTCTCGGGCTCTCTGCACCTCGATCCCATCAGGATGGGCCTGGTGTTCTCCGGGTTCGGGTGGACTTATGCTGCACTGCAGATTCCGGCCGGCTGGCTGGTCGACCGGATACACCCACGGTTGCTCTATTGCGCGGTCCTGGCATTGTGGTCGATTGGAACGTTTGCGCTCGGGCTGGCCGGCAGCTTTGCCATGCTGTTTGCCCTTCGTCTGGCGGTGGGCGCCTTTGAGTCTCCGGCCTATCCCATCAACAACCGTGTGGTTACCACATGGTTCGGCGAGAAGGAGCGGGCGGGCGCTATCGGGTTTTACACTTCCGGACAATTTGTCGGGCTCGCCTTTCTTACGCCGCTGTTGTCCTGGATCGACGTAGCCTTCGGCTGGAGGTGGGTCTTCGGCTTTACCGGTTTCATCGGCCTGCTATGGGCCTTCGTGTGGCTTGTCTTCTACCGCGATCCGAAAGAGTTCCGCGGAGTGAACCAGGCGGAGATCGACTGGATCGCCGCAAGCGGAGGGATTCCCGACCTCAGCGACCGGCTGGTCCACAGCGAACGATTTGCTTGGTCTGACCTGTGGATTGTTCTCAGCCGGCGCAAGCTATGGGGCATCTATATCGGGCAGTTCGGGCTCGTCTCCACGCAGTGGTTTTTCCTCACCTGGTTCCCCACGTATCTGATCAAGTACAGGCATTTCGATTTCATCCAGTCGGGACTTCTCGCCTCCATCCCGTTCTTCGGCGCATTCTTAGGGGTATTGGCGGGTGGCTTCTTGTCCAACTGGATGCTGCGCAGAGGCTGCACGCTCACCAAGGCCCGCAAGGTTCCGATCATCTTCGGACTGCTGCTCTCGGGCGTGATGGTTGGAGCAAATTATGTCAGCAGTCCGATCTCGGTCATCGCCTGCCTCACCTGCGCCTTCTTCGGGAGCGGCTTCGCCTCCATCACCTGGTCGCTCGTCTCCACCATCGCGCCGGAGAGGCTCATCGGCCTTACGGGCGGCGTCTTCAATTTCTCCGGTGGCCTGGCCGCGATACTCGTTCCTCTGGTCATCGGCTTTCTGATCCGGAACGGCAGTTTTGCAATGGCTCTCGTCTTTGTCTCGTTGATGGCTTTGCTGGGGGCGCTCTCATATATTGGACTTGTAGGCGGAATTGAACGGGTCGATGGCTGAGCGCTCGTAAAGGCCGCCAAACACTGCACGCGGGGATGATCGCGCGCCTTGTCGTCAGAAGAAGTTCTTAGCCCAGGAGTATAGGCATTGATCGCAGTGGATTGGGGGACCAGCAACTTCCGCGCATTTCGGCTCAATGAAGATGGAGCCATTGTGGCGCGGCGTTGCTCACCGCGAGGCATTCTTCGCGTCGAAGGAGGCCAGTTCGCGGAAGTATTGGTTGAAGAGGTAGGCGATTGGCTGGCACAAGGAGAGAAGCACATTCTGCTCTGCGGGATGATCGGCAGCCGGCAAGGCTGGATCGAAGGCGAGTACCTGCGTTGTCCTATCGGCACATCGGATCTCGCGAACTCGGTGAGCCGGGTTCCTTTTCCCGGCGCGGATGTGCGCCTGATCCCGGGGGTCCTTGGAGCGGACGCAGACGGCATACCGGAGATGATGCGCGGAGAGGAGACCGAAGCTGTAGGAGTCTTCGAAGTCCACGAGGGCGCCGGGTTGGTATGTTTGCCCGGAACCCACTCCAAATGGGTTCACCTGCGAGACCGCAGGATTATGAGCTTTCTCACCTGCATGACCGGCGAGGTCTACTCCGCGTTGCGCAAATGCACCATCCTCGGACGCATGATGACCGCGGAGAGCTCGATCGATGAGGCGGCTTTCCTCCGAGGAGTTGCGCGATCGGCGGATTCCGGCGGCCTGCTTCACCACATCTTTGGCGTGCGGACGCTTGCCCTCGCCAATCAGCTCGACGAAGAGCTCTCTGCATCGTATCTGTCGGGATTGCTGATCGGACACGAAGCCCGCGCGGTCATGCCTCCCGCTGCACATGTCCATCTGGTCGGTGCGGCGCCGCTCTGTTCTCTTTACGCGCAGGCGATCGAGGCCTGCGGAGGCACCTTCACACTGGAGGATGAAGATGCGGCGGCCCGAGGGCTGGCCGTGATCGGCAGGAGATTGAAATGGACTTAGCCTACTGGCTCCAACGCTGTCCGCTCATCGCCATTTTGCGAGGCCTCCGTCCCGCAGAGGCTGAATCGATCTGTGGCGCCCTGAACAAGGCGGGCATCTGCATCGCTGAGGTTCCGCTCAACTCGCCCGATCCACTGGAGAGCATCTCCATCTTGTCGCGGATCTATGGCGATCGCATGCTCATCGGAGCCGGCACCCTGACGACCGTCTCCCAGGTCGGCGAAGTGGCATCGGCCGGCGCGCGTCTGATCGTAACTCCGCATGCCGATACTGCCATTGTGCGTGCGGCGAAAGCGGCCGGCCTGCTTGCCGTTCCGGGCTTCTTCAATCCCACCGAGGCCTTTGCCCTGCTTCAGGCAGGAGCCGATGCCATCAAACTCTTCCCCGCTGAGGTGCTGGGCACGCCGATGCTCAAGGCTTTGCGCGCGATCCTTCCCAGAACGGCAAGGGTTATTCCTGTAGGTGGAGTGGATGCAGGGCAGATTCCATCGTGGATGGCGGCGGGCGCCGACGGCTTCGGGATCGGCACAGCCATCTACAAGCCCGGGGACGATGCTCCAACGGTAGAGGCAAAGGCGCTGGTTTTGCTCGCCGCCCTCCGCGCTTCCCTCAATCAAACAGCTTCCGCGGATCGCGCAAAGCGCTAAAGATCAACTCGACCACTCTTCGCAGTCTTCGGGTGCTCTCTTCCTGGGATGCCGGATTCTCGCAAACAGTGAGAATCCGGCTTGCGCCTCCTTTGCCCCCAAAAGCACGTACCGATGCAACTTCAGTAACTCGACTGGGGAAAATGTCTCAGCTACTGTCTTTGCACTCGCCTGATTTTTCGATAGCAGGTGGCGAGCTTGAGGAGGAAGCGTGAAAGATCAGTGGCTCGCATTCCTTGGCTGTGCTCTTATTTCTCTTCCGCTGGCGCCCTCACTTACAGCGCAAACTCTCTCTGGAGATAGCGCCACGGCCATTCCGAGCCGGCTCTCGCGGCCTCCGACGGCAACTCCCGGCAGCAGCGATCCGGCGCAGATGACTCTGACTGCATCGGTCTCAACCACCCCGCAATTCGGGTCCGATATGCTCTGGAGCGCGCAGGATGCAATCCCTGCGGCAAACATGGATGAGCTCGATGCAGGCACAAGCGTCTCTCCCGCGGTCCCGGAGAAAGCGAACTGCCGGTGGGCGCTCGATGTCTCCAACGGCTGGGCTTGCACGATCAAGCCTTTTAAGATGCTGAACCTTCCGGTCTCCCGAGCCACAAGCCATCTATGGCCGCTCGGAAACAAGAGCCACGATCAGTAAAACTGTCCCGGATATTAGAGAAAGGAGGAGCAGAACGGCCGGCCTGTCGCCGGCCGTTCTTTGCGTAGCTCGCCGGCTACTTCTGCTCCGCGGGGCGGTTTTCCTGTTTCACGATCTCACCCTCACCAGGGAAAGGCCAGTTCTTGTCGAGCAGGAGCTGCTCTTCGCGAGTCTGCTTCGGAACCTTATTGATTTTCAGGTTTTCAAAGAAGTGCACGCCGGTCTTCCCTGCCGTCGCCAAGTCGATATCGCCATCTCCATCCAGGTCTTCTGCGATGAACTGCGTTCCTGCTCCGGCGGTCCCGTTCACTGAGATCGCCGTACGCGTAAACCGGCCGGTCTTGCGATCGATCTT
>DASYYO010000025.1:0-3234 GCA_035933805.1 Acidobacteriaceae bacterium
GGCGATTTCGAAGAACGGCGCAGATGCTGGAAAGCTGGAGAGCGGCGCGGAGGCGTGCCGTGTTACGCTCTGTTGATTCATAGCTCAGGCACGACCATATGAGAATCGCCTTCTTCACTGAGACATTCCTGCCCAAGACCGATGGAATTGTCACGACCCTGTGTCAGACGATCCATGAACTTCGGGAACTAGGGCACGAGGTCCTGATTTTTTCGCCGGAGGGCGGGATTGCGGAGTTTGACGGCTGCCGGGTTGTAGGGATGAAGAGCAAAGCTTTCCCGCTTTATCCGGAGCTTCGGCTGGCACTTCCCCGGGCCTCAATGCGCCGGGTTCTGGAGGAGTTCAGGCCCGATCTTCTTCACGTGGTCGATCCGGCGTTGCTGGGCATCGCGGGGCTCTACTACGGGGGCGGGAAGCATGGTGGGGCGCTGCACCTGCCGGTGGTTATTTCGTACCACACGGATCTGCCCAAGTATCTGCATCACTACGGGCTCGGGTTTATGGAGGCCTACGTCTGGAAGATCCTTCGCAGTCGCCATAAGAGGGCGGCGGTCAATCTGTGTACGTCCGCAGCGATGGTGAAAGAACTCGAAGAGCACGGGATCGAGCAGGTGGGCTTGTGGCCGGGAGGCGTGGATGTTCGGCGGTTCTGCGCGTGCCGCGGGACGGATGAGATGCGTGTTCGTTTGACGCAAGGAAACGCCGCGGATCCGCTCATTCTGTATGTGGGCAGGGTCTCCCCAGAGAAGAATCTGGAGAGTCTGCGCGGGTGGGTTGGGGAGTTTCCCCGGGTGCGGCTTGCGCTGGTTGGAGATGGTCCGCAGCGGAAGAAGCTGGAGAAACATTTTGAAGGATTGCCTGTATTCTTCGCAGGTTTTCTGCATGGGGAGGAACTGGCGCGAGCGTATGCATCGAGCGACATCTTCGTGATGCCTTCTCGAACAGAAACGCTGGGACTGGTGGTTCTCGAAGCGATGTGCTCCGGTTTGCCGGTTGTGGCGGCGGGAGTCGGGGGTATTCCGGAGATGATCGAGGATGGGGTGAACGGGTACCTGGTTGACAACGACGCCGAGGCGAGGCAGCGCATTGGAGAGCTGTTGAGTTCGAAAGAGAAGAGGGAGACGATGGGGGCGCGTGCCCGGAGACAGGCCTCCGAACGAAGCTGGAGCCATGCAACGGAGCGGTTGATCGAGCATTATGAAAGGGCTATCGAGATACAGAGGTTCAATAGCCAATCGGAAGCAGACCGGAGTGATAGGGGAGTGGGCGGGAAAATGCGCAAGGCGCTGGGGCGTGCGACGGTGTTTGCGCTTAGAAAGCTGCTGCCTTAGTGGAGGAAGCTGTGCCGTTGCTGACTTGAGGGGGGCTGGCGAGGACGACGTGGTAGGCGCCGTAATCGATGGTCAGGACGGCGGTGCCGCCGACGCGGATTTTGGATTCGCTGCGGTTTTCCTGCGGAAGCCAGACGCCATCCGTCTTTGAATTTGTGTAGTCGATGCGGGTGCTGGAGATCCAGAAGGAGGGGTTTTGTGCAGGTTCGACCTCGATCTTCACCACTGCGAAATCGGCGGCGTCGACCCAGACCTTGCCACGATAGAGGAACTTGCTCTTCTTCAAGGGATCAACGTGCAGGACGTAAGTTGGGCGTCCTTGAAGCTGTTCAGTTCCGAGGGGTTCAAAGCGGTAGTTTGCCGGAGTGAGGGCGGTGGAAGCTTTGTCCTTTGAGGCTTCTGCCTCGCTTTCGACCGCGCGCTTGAGGACCTTGTCGCAAAGGAGCTTCGACCCGCTCTGGGAGACGATGCGGAAGGTTTTGCCGGAGGAACGGTCGAAGTCGAGGTCCACAGCCATTGCGGCGGCGATCTGCGTCCCGAAGCCCTTGTAGCGCACCTGGTAGTGGCGGACAGCGTCGTAGTGCTTTAGCTCTTTCGACTGGTTTGCTTCGTGTTGCTGCATGCGGTCAACGATCTGGTTGACGGAGAGCGGCTGAGAAGGTGCAGGTGGGACTTGCTGCGAGACCGCCGGAAATGTGCAGACCAGCAGCGCGGCACAAATCAGAGCGGAAGAGCCAGGCCAAGCCATGAGAGTCATCATAACGTGGCTGATGGTTCGCTTCGGAAGGGCAAGAACCGAGAAGGGCTGGTTGGGTGGTTGATGCGGCTGAACCGGCAGTTCAGGGCATCAAAGATGAGCAGAGTAGATGTGGGTAATGCGGGAATGACGAAAAGTTCATCCCGGCTGCTGCTCACATGGTTAGATCGCAGGACGTCCCAATCCTGAGTTCCCGCCGAGCTTGGGCGAGGCACAAGATGGAAAGAAATTGAAGGGAAAGCGCGTTGGTGATTGCAAGTGAGGCAGGAATGACAGATGAGTCGGCTCCAACGCGACTGATATTTAAAGCGGTTCTTTCGAGATTCCGGGTTGCCGGGTTCGCTGTGGCTGTGCTGTTGATGGGCGGTTGTGTTCACGTTGCCTGGTCCCAAGAAGGCGGCAGCGCGATGGCGTCGGCAGCGCTGCCGGACGCGCCGGGAGAGGCAAGCGACGCGGCCGATGCGGTGAAGGATCAGTCGCTGCAATCGGGCAGCAAGGGCGACTGTGGAGTGTCGGGCACCGTGCTGGATACAAATGGCGATGTGATCCAGGGAGCCCGGGTCGTGCTGGCAGACCGATCAGGGCACGAGCGCGAAGTGGAGTCGGGAGCGAACGGGCAGTTCTCGTTTGCGGCATTGCCGGCCGGTTCATATGAGGTGACAGTCACGGGCAAGGATATGGGCACGTTCGTCTCGCCCAGGCTTACACTTCATGCCGGCGAGATGCGCATCATGTCGCCCGTGGTGCTGGCGGTGACATCGGCGACGACCTCGGTGACGGTGAGCGCGAACAGCGAGGAGATGAAGGAAGAGCTGTCGGAGCAGCAGGTGCAGATTGCTGTCGAGCAGCGCGTATGGGGCGTGTTTCCGAATTTCTACAGCAGCTACGACTGGAATGCCGCGCCGATGAAGCCGAAGCAGAAGTTTCAACTGGCGTACCGGTCGATGATCGATCCGATGGCGTTTGCGGGAGCGGCGGGGATTGCAGGGTTCGAGCAGTTCTACAATATTTTTCCGGGATACGGCGGGGGCGTTCCGGGCTACTTCAAACGATTTGGCGCGGCATATACAAACGACTTCTCTTCGCGGATGTTGAGCAGCGGCGTCTTCGCGAGCATGTTTCATCAAGATCCGCGCTATTTCTACA
>DASYYO010000076.1:0-3019 GCA_035933805.1 Acidobacteriaceae bacterium
GTAAATCTCGGTTTCGGCGCGGCCAACAACGTTGCGCTCAAAGTCGCCCGCGGACGTTATCTTGTGCTGCTTAACTCCGACGCATTTCTCTGCTCGAACGCGCTGCGGATGGCCGTCGAGCTGATGGATAAGCACCCGCAGATCGGGCTCGCCGGGGGACGCCTGGTAGGGCGCGATTTTTCCTGGCAGCCTTCCGCCCGGATGTTTCCCAACGTTCTGACGGACTTCTTCGTCCTTACCGGTCTCTCGCATAAGTATCCAAGGTCGCGGCTGTTTGGGCGCTTCGATAGGACATGGGCAGATCCGATGCAGCCCGCGGAGGTCGACTGGGTCCCGGGCGCCTTTTCGATCATCCGTCCCGAGGCTCTGGCCAAGGCGGGTCTCTTCGATCCCGACTTTTTCCTCTACTCGGAAGAGGTGGATCTTTGTCTGCGCATCCAAAGAACCGGATACAAGATCTGGTATTGGCCGGAGATCGTAGTCATCCACCTGGGCGGAGAGTCGTCCCGGCAGATGAAGAATTTGGAGATGTCTTCTTCGGGCGCTCAACTGGTACGGTGGCGTATGAGGAGCATGCTGCTTTACTACCGGAAACACCATGGAGCGGGAGTATGGCTGGCAAAATGGCTGGAACTTTGTCTTTATCGCCTGGCAGCACTCCGCAACCGCTGGAGCGGCGATCCAGAGCGCAGGACGCGTGCGGCGCAGAATGAAAGCCTTGCACGTTTGATGCACCTGGCTTGGAAAGATACGAGTGGGGGCCGGATCTCTCCGGCTCGTCCATGGTAAGCGCAGGCGGCTCCGCGCACGGGGGAGCCAGGGATTCTATGCAACGCAAAATGAAATCGCTGTCGAGTGCTGCGCTCGCCTGGTTGCTTCGCCGGACCATGTCGCTGCGGCGCCATGTTCGCCGGCTGCACGCGCACGCCTCGCTTGCCAGCAGCCTGAAGACGGCGCTCCCTTCCTCGGTTGTGGTCCTGGGCAAGCCCTCGGTCTTTGGAACCGGAAAGATTCTCTTTGGTGAAGACGTCCTGCTCTATCCCTCTCTTCATCTGGAGACGCAGGGAGAGGCGTCGATCGAGATCGGCGATGAGGTCGTTATCTCACGCGGAGTCCACATTGTGGCTATGGCGGGGGTGGTGATCGGAACAGGGTCGATGATCGGGGAGTATACGAGTATCCGGGATGCGAACCACTCCCGCGACCAGGACCGGAGTATTCGTGAATCCGGCCATACGGCGAAGCCGATCCTGATCGGCGAACAGGTCTGGATCGGCCGGGGCGTGGCTATCCTCGGCGGGGTCACGATCGGAGACCGGGCTACGGTCGGCGCCAATGCGGTGGTCACCAAGGATGTTCCGCCGGGAGACACTGTGGCCGGAGTCCCAGCGGCCTCCCTCACCCGTAAGAAGATGCCGGCAGTCGTGCTCTGAACCAGGTAGAACTCTGCTTCCCGCCTCAGCCCGCAGGTACCGGCGCGTACCCCGTCGTTTCCCGTCCGATCAAAGAGTGCTCGTATGCCGCGCCAGGATTGCTATGATGGAAGGCACGTTTTCTGAGCCCGAAGATTTCGCAAGCGCCACGGGCCGGGGGACGTGGAGATTCGAGTCTCTGATTTTTTTGAGGCCGGCTAGACTCTCCGATTTACTGCTTTCCGTTGTTTTCTGAACACGAGCTTTCGTTTGGAGATTTCCTTGCGCTGTAGTCTGCGACGATTCGATTGCAGCGTTGTGCGACTTTTCATCCCCGGGCCGGCACGAATGCACCGAGGGCTTTCTCCGCGAAGACCCTAGACTCAGGACGGCGTCATGCTTCATCCGTGGCTTGCTCTGTCGGCGTGGATCCCGGTCAGCTTGTATGTTTTCCTGCGCTATCCGGTTCGTAAGGCGATGCTGATCAATTTTGTTGGCGGCTGGGCGATCCTGCCCTCGGCCTGTTATCCCGCCGGGGGGCCGGATTTCGCCTATTGGATCCTTTCAGTGTCTCTGCCATCTGAGTACTTTTTCACCAAAGCGACGGTCCTCTCCATTGCAGCTCTGCTCGCCGTCCTGCTCTACGATCGGAGCGCCTACCGGCGTTTCGAACTGACCTTTTGGGACCTCCCCATGGTTCTCTGGTGCCTGGTTCCGGCCCTCTCGGGGATCGCCAACCCTGAAGTTTTGAGCGAAGGGATTCGCGGCACAATCTATCAATGTCTGGCGTGGGGAACGCCTTATTTCTTCGGGCGCGTCTATTTCTCCGATACCGATTCCCTGCGGCTCGCGGCCAAGGCCTTCGTGACCGCGGGGCTGGCTTATATCCCTGTCTGCGCGCTGGAGATCGCCGCCGGACCACAACTTTACGCGCACCTCTATGGATACCAGCCATATCGCTGGGTCGGCGCCGTTCGATACATGGGATACCGCCCCATCGGCTTGCTCGAAAACGGCAACCAGTTGGGAATCTGGATGGCGACCTCGGCCTTGATCGCAGGATGGCTGTGGAGACGACGCTCCGTCGATCGGGTTCTCGGGCTGCCCATCGGATGGGCCACCTTGATTCTCTTTGCCACAACGCTGCTTTGCCAATCGGGCGGGAGTATTCTTCTGCTGGTCTGCTTTCTTCCGTTCATTTTTGTCAGCCAGCGTTATCTGCCGCGCGTAATTACCGTGGTCATGGTATTGGGGATTCTCAGCTTCGCAGGCCTGCGGCTGGCAAACGTGGTCTCCCTGCGATCCCTCGTGCATAGGAATGCTGCAGCCCATACCACCGCTTACTTCCTCAAGAAGATTGGGCGCGGATCGCTCGGCTGGCGGCTGGAACAGGATGAACGGCATGTGGGCGTGGCGCTCGGCCGGCCGGTGCTGGGCTCAGGCGAGTGGGACTGGTGGCGCAGCGGCCCCGCGCGGCCATGGGGACTCTGGCTGCTGAGCTTCGGGATGTATGGCATTGTCGGACTCTTGTCCCTGGAGTTCCTGCAATTGCTTCCGGTCGGGCGGGCTGTCTGGTTCCCTCTCGCCCGGTCCGACATCCAGGCCTT
>DASYYO010000080.1:0-18280 GCA_035933805.1 Acidobacteriaceae bacterium
GGTATACCTCACACGTGCCGGAAACATTTCGGCGAACCATGGGCTCTGTGCGGAGGTCATCAGAGTCTTGCCGACTGCGGAGACCACAAACAGCGCAGCATAGAGAAGCAGAATCGATCGCGTCTGCAGCAGACGGAAGAAAGGGAAGACAAAAAGTCCGGAGAGCAGGGCTCCGGCCAGATACACCGGCTTCCGCCCCGCTTTGTCAGAGAGCCAGCCAAAGAGCGGAACCGTGGCGAATTGAGCCGCCGCGCTGGCCATCAGAGCCTCCAGGACCTGCGCCTTGGGTAGAGCGAGCTGCTGAGTCGCATAAACGATCACAAATGATTCATAGATGTAGGCCAGGGAGTTGTCGCCCAGCCTCGCTCCCCAGGCGCAAAGGAGTGGACGGCGCGCGACAGCGAAGACCTCCCGAATCGGCGAACGGGAGACCTGGCCCTTGTTCATCAGCTCACGAAAGACGGGAGTTTCCTTCAACGATGCCCGCACCACCATCCCAAAGGCCACAACCAGCGAACTGAGTAGGAATGGAATGCGCCATCCCCAAGCCTCAAACCGGGCTCCGGGAAGCCTGGAAGCCAGCGAGAAGGCTGCCAGAGAGAGCAACAGGCCGGCGGCCACTCCGGTATAAGGAATGGAGCCATACAGGCCGCGCTTTTCGCGGGGCGCGTATTCGATGGCCATCAGGACCGCGCCGGCATATTCCGCTCCGGAGCCCAGACCCTGAAGAGCGCGCAGGAGCGTGAGCAGGAGCGGCGCCCACAAACCCGCCTGGGCATAGCTCGGTAGCAGCCCGATCGCAGTTGTCGAACCTCCCATCAACAGCAGAGTGATCACGAGCACGCGCTTGCGCCCGATGCGGTCTCCCAGGCTGCCAAAGATCACGCTGCCCAGCGGCCGGACGAGAAAGCCGATCGCGAAGGTCGCGTAGGCCAGCAGAGTCCCGGTCAAACGGGCATAGGAAGGGAAAAAGACCTTATTGAAGATGACGGCTGCGGCGGTCGCATAGAGATAAAAGTCATACCATTCGACAGCGGTGCCGGCGACAGCGCTGATCAGCGTGTAACGGACGAGGCGCTGTACTTCGAATGATTGCGGACGCTCCCGCTCCACGAACATCTCCGTGCTCACCGGGCTTTGGTCCATCGAAAACCATCTCCGCCGTCAGGGCATTTTCAACATCATAAAGTCGAATTTGGACTTCAATCACCCAGGGAACCCAGTCGCGGCCCGGAGTCCGCCTTCGGATGTGGAGCAGAGGAGCGGCCGCGGGCGGCGGTCTCAGACCGGAGGGGTCCGATCAGGCCTCTTACCCAATTGCAGCGTGCTGAAGAAAAAGCCGAAGAGAATCAGTTCAAAACCAATGGCCATCGCCGTGGCGGCGGGAATTACCCATCGCGCCAAATGCCGGAAGTCCATCTGGCCGAAGTGGTGGACCTTCCAGTCGAAGACCGTATAGAGGGTAGCGGCGAACCCAGCCAGAAAGATGAAGACGCCCAGGATCAGGCCGATCTCCAGCTCCGTCTCTTCCAAACGATGGAAAAGACTGCTGGTTTTAGGGTAGAGCCCTTCGAGAGTAGCGTATACGCGCGAAAGGATAGAAAACAGCACCGCCTGAAAGCCGATGATGACGCCGAAGGAGCAGTAGATCAGCGTGTCGACGCTGAACTCCACCCTGCCGATTGTCACCGTTCCGCGCACCAGCATCGAGCCAAAGAGGATGCCGGCCAGCATGAGCAGCATCCCCGGATAAAGGAAGAGCCAGTTTGGACTGAAGAGCAGCATGAACCGCAGATGCCGCCAGCCATCGCGCCATGGCCGCAGGTGAGGCGCATGGGAGCGGCCATCCTTGCTCAGGGTAATCGGCGCCTCGGCGACGCTCATCTTCATTAGCGTAGCCTTGACAACCATCTCCGAGGCAAACTCCATCCCGGTGGTTCTCAGATCCATGGCGAGGAATGCAGCCTTTGAGAAGCCCCTGAGGCCGCAATGAAAATCACCCAGCGGGCTATCGAAAAGGGCGTTTCCGATGCCGGAGAGAATCGGATTGCCGATATAACGGTTCTTCCAGGGCATCGCTCCCGGTTTGATCTCCCCTGCAAAGCGATTTCCCATTACCAGGTCAACTCCCTGGCGTAGTAACCGGACGAAATGTGACAGGTCGGAGAAATCGTAGCTGCCGTCCGAGTCGCCCATGATGATGTATCTACCGCGAGCTTCCCGGCAGGCGGCGTTCAAAGCGGCGCCATACCCGCGCAGAGGCACATCGATCACCCGGGCGCCGCATCGTCTGGCAATGGCTTGAGAACCGTCCGTCGAGCCGTTGTCGCCAACGACGACCTCGCCCGAGATCTGGTGCCGCGAAAGAAAGTCCTTCGCTTTGAGCACGCACGCTTCGAGCGTCTCAGCCTCATTGAGGCAGGGCATCACAATGGTGAATTCGACTTCTTCCCCAAGATCAACGATTGGACTGCTCATCCTGCATTTCGCTTAACAGCCTCTTTTCCAAGGCGTGCCGCGCCGATCCTCCTCGGGGTCCTGCCTGCTTGAATATAGGGAGGGCGGCAGCGGGAAAGCAAGCGTCCGGGTCAAAAGCCTGGTGTGGGCTCCCACGATTGCCGGCTCAAGGATGGAGCGCGGTTCCGGGGAGAGCCATTTCCGCTGCTCGAACGAAGAAGGCCTTCAACCTCCGCCGCCGGACGTACTGTCGGGCGGCGGAAGCGATTGAATTTGGATTGCTCAGGAGTTGGCGCGCTGCCTGAAGGCTGGCTCCTTGGTGGTTCGACCAGGGCAAAGCGATAGCCGGAAGAACAGATATCCTGGAAGAGATCGCGCCACCATGGATTCGTCCCCCCAAGGTGAAGCCCGGAGCGCTGAGACGCACCACTCCGGGCAAAGGCACAGCACACTCAGAAGTGGTAAGTGAATGTGCCGTAGATTGAGCGTGGAGCCCCGGGATATGCGTTTATATAGCCACTAGGAGCCGTAGGCCCTGGGTAGAGCGAGGCCAGATAACCGCCGCTGGAGATGTACTCCCATTCGTTATATTGCGAACTCGCGAGATTCAACATATCGACCTTCAGATCGAAGGACTGTTTCTCGAAGGAGATGGGAATACTAAAGGAAAGATTCACCGTCGTGTAGGCCGGCATGGTCTGCGTCGTTGGTTGTGCGGTATTGGTCGACCAGAGGTGTTGCGAACCGGTAGTCTCTATCCACAACCGTGGCTCGACCAGCACTTTGTTGTTGTGCTCGATTCCGTAATAGGCCCCGGTATTAAGGGTCACGTTAGGAACATAAGACACGGGAAGGTTGTTGTAGGCGGTGCACGAAAGCCCCTGCGCGGCGCATTCCGCGAGGCTCGGACCACCCACGATATACGTCGAAAAGTTCGCAGATTCTTCCGCGAAATTCAGGAAGAAATGAAGATTGCTTCGGGGATCGGCGTCAAAAAAGGCGTTTACGCCGTGGTAGGTAGAGTCGCCGCCGCCGGACTCCTCTATGCCGGTGGCCGTTTCGAAGTCGATCTCCTGCTTTGTGTAATCGAGGTGGAAGTAGTTAACCCCTGCGATGAAGTTCCTGAGCCCTGGCGCGTTTGTGAAATGAACCTTGACACCACCTTGAGAGTAGGCGCCTTTCGCCAACGTGTAGAAGGCCGGATTCACGCTCTGGAACATGCCGCCGCCTCCGCCGAGCGCGGGTGAGCGGTAGGTTACGTCATAACCACCATAGAGCGTCAACCATGGATACGGTGTCACGGAGGCGTCGATGGAGGGTTCAACGGCCGAGCGGCTCTCATGGCCTCCGCAGAGAGACCCCTGGTCGTTTGCGTTGGGAGTGCCGAAAACATTGGAATAGGGATCTTGTCCCGGCAACTGGGGATACAACGCGCAGTGGCTGGAAGAGATCACGCCAGGAGCGAACTTGAAGTCACGCTGCGCCTGATCGCTGTAACTGGTGGAGAACCCGACGACACGCACTCCGGGAATGATGTGAACCTGTGGAATAGGATGAAAATCGTCCTGGGCATAAAATGCCACATTGTCCTGCTGGAAGTAGCCCGAACGGAACTTCGACCCGACACCAACGATCTGCCCGGCACCATTGCCTCCACTGGCCGGGTTATAGAAAAGGTTATGTGAGTTATAAATCTCGTGAAGGAGGTAGCCGCCGAAATTGACAGTATTATACGGGAATATCTTGGACATCCCGATCCGGTCGCCGAAGATATTGCTGTGCGGGTTGTTCCACTCGTTAACCTGGGCTCCCTGGTCGAGACCATCATCATTGCGCCGGTGGAACCGGCGAATGTGCTCGAACCAGGTCGAGTTCTCCAGCGTGCTCGAAGGGCTCAAGAAGAGGTTCTCACGCACATAGCTCATGAACATTTCGTTCGTGTCGTACTTGTTGTAGGCGGCGTATGGCAGAGCGCTATAAAATCCGCTGGTGCTCTGGCTGAAATGTGTGCCATTCGGTTGGACGAGGCCCACGTCCGTGGTTGGAATCACGGTGGGGCGATAGCCTCCACCCTTCGAGTAAAGGACGCCAAATGCGATGCTACCCGCGGAGAACGTCTTGAGGGTCTTGCCGAACACCGACCCATCCTTGGTGGGATTGCCAAAGCCGTCCGGAGCTTGCCGGAAATCGTCACCCCGTCCCAGCCCGCCGCCAAGCACAGTTGACCAGTTCTTGTACTTGCCTGTATTGCCCACGAAGGCAAAATTCTGCTGACCCCAAGGACCTTGGGTGAGGGCCACGCTAAGGTGGGATTCCTCGGTCGGCTGAATCGGCGTGAACTCCACGCGTCCGCCCACGTCGGTGTACCACCGGTCCGCCGCCTGGCCGGGGCCATAAGTAACCTGTAAGTCCTGCATGACCAGGTTCTGCGGCATGGTCGCCGATTGCCACAGGCCGGTTGCAGGATCGGCGACCGGAATGCCGTCATACGTGATGCCCAGCGAGCCCGGCGCCGTGAAACTTGTCGCCTCGCCTGCCCAGCCCTGCTGGATTCCGTTCAGGATGACAGAGTATTTCGTTGCGCCGGTTTCTCCATAGCCGACCACGTTCGCTCCCGGGGTGGATGCAAGCATCTGCGCCCCGCCAGCAAGCGGCCCCGCTGCATCCAACTGCTTCCGGTCGAGCACCCGAACGGTGCCCGGTATCAGCATGACATCCTCGCGCGTGGGTATGGGCTTGGCCTCCGGGTCAACAGTTCCCAGTACAACCACGCTTTGATTCAATGCCGCTATATGCAGCGTTGCGACGATTGGCTGCTGTGTCCCCGGCGAAATCCGCTGACTGAAGGTCTCGAATCCCGACTTCTCGATGCTGACGACTTGTGGCCCGGAGGGCACGTCTTTGAAGACAAACTGACCTTCGGCACCCGTCGTTGTGTGAGCCACTCTGCTAGTTGTCACATCGATTAAGGAGACAGCCGCGTTAGGAATTGCGGCTCCAGCGGCGTCTACCACTTTTCCTTGAACCTGGATATCCGCGGCAAACGAGAGTGCACTTCCAACGAGCGCCAGCAAGACGCAGACGATGAGCCCGCGAATCATGCTAAACATCGAGCCAAGAGAGTAAGAGTGAATGCCCTGCACGTCTTGGGGGGCCGGCATGCGAAAAGCACAACTTCGGGGGTGATAGAGAGAACTGCTTCCCTGGCCGGGCCGCATGATGCAGGCTCGACGCCCCAACATGGTTCGATTCATTTGGTTCCTCCCATAAGTTCAACTAGGTCAAATAGTGTGAGTCGATGACTTTTGCGGTAGGCGTAGCATGTTTCGCCAGCTTCGATCTGCGCCTAAACTCCCATTGCCGGCAAACTACGGTGGCGTAGTATTGCGTCGCGAGCAGCCGAGAGATCCTGCTGGAAAATCGGCGGTGCGGCGAGGATGCCAAAGGTTGCACAAGCTGGTCTTCTGCTTGCGTAGAGATCGCTGGAATCGTGAATGCCGCAGATCAGGCGATTGTGGGCATATTCATCAGCGCGCAATCCTTCGCGGATGACACTCTTAAAGAGAACGATGCCCTCGTTTGCCTCATCTGCTTGTGCTTGAGAAATCTCTGCAGGTTTGCGAACAGCCTCAACGCGACGCTGTTCTGCCAACTCGGCGAGAGTGACACCGGAATCTCTCGCGGAAGGCGAACGCAGACTTAATGCAGGATAGCTAAAGGCTGGGAGGATATACGAGTATGTATGTTTTGACGATCCATCGGAAGTTATCGCATTCGCAGAAGTGACCGCTGTCTGTCCATACAGACTCGTCGGCAGAAGCGAAGCGATCACAATCGCTGGCAGGACTTTTTGCCTCATGGTGAGACAGAGCCTATCGCTCGATTGTGAATGCTCGAATTCTAAATTGTTTCTGGAATGTTAAAACAATGCCTAACTTGCTAAATTAGTGAGATCTTCCCTTGTGTTTAAGGATTATTTAAGGTTTAATTCAGCAAGCTTAAGCTCTCATTCGATCAGGAAGGTGTTTGGTCGAACAGAGATGTCTCCATCGGCAAGGGAAACTTGATCTGAAAGATCGAGCCGCGCATAGGGGCGCTTTCTACCGTGAGTTCCGCGCCGTGCGCATCCGCAATCCATTTTCCGATGGCAAGACCAAGTCCGTTGCCGGCGTTCGATCTTCTCTCCCTGAGATCGGCCTGATAGAAGCGATCGAAGACCTGCCGGCAAGTATCCTCGGACATGCCTATGCCTGTGTCCCTCACCGTAATCAGCGCGTAGTTCGCTATTGTAGATATTTCCGCCCGTATTTCCCCAGAATCGGGCGTATAGCGGATTGCATTATCCAGCAGAATCCCAAGCAGGCGCTGTAATAACAGATCATCTCCGTCGATATAGATGGTGTCGCTTGGCAGATGCCAATCCAGCAATATGCCGCTGGACTCAGCCAGATCTTCTACGCGCCTGCATCCGTTCACGACCAGGTCGCATAGATTGATTCTGGTAAATGCCACCTCGTGAATAAAGTTATCGCTTTGGGCGACAGACAACAGTGAGTCCAGCAGAGTGGAGGCCGTCCTGCATTCTGTAACGACCTTCGCGAGCGCATCACGATGTTCATCAGTAGAACGATGACGGCGCAGAGAGAGTTGTGCGGTAGCCAACATCACCGTGATCGATGTTCGCAGATCATGCGAAGCATCCGCTGAAAACCGGCTCAGCCTCGTGATGGCGGCCTCCAGCCTTGTTAGAAGCTGATTCCAGGCGATTGCGAGGTTCTGTAACTCATCCTTTGCCTGCGGCACAGGAAGGCGCTGCGAGAGATTCCCAACCCCTATTCCAAGAGCAGCGCGTGTCAGCCTGTCGACCGGCTTCAACGCATACCTGCTCAAAAAGTAGCCGCTGAAGGAAGAAAGAATGACCAGCGCGGGCATGAGCAGAATAAGTGCCCTACGGTACTTCTGAAGGATGTAGGTCTCTTCTTTTAGATCTCCTCCGATGTGCAAGACTACAGGCGTCCCGTTCAGCAGGATGTTGTGACACATGACCAGGATCGGCTGTTTTTCAACGGTTACGGTGCTGAACTGAGGTTGCTCGCAATTGTGCTCCGGAAAGAGCGCCCAGTCATTGCTCATTACACTCGCAGGGAAGAACATGCTTCCGTCATGATTATGAATATGGAACAGATTTCCTTCATGCGTGACGAGAGCAAACTCCTGCAACTGCGCCACCAGCGGAGCGGTTACTTTCTTTTCCTTCTTCTCTTCGAGCATACTCAGGAGCCGATCTTCCCGTCCTTGCAGATGAGCTTCTTTTCCCTGGAATGAGGCGTAGCGCAATGCTTCCAAGGACATGAGATCGAAGATGAAAAGCCCCGCCAGCGTAACGAGCAGGTAGAGAACCATCAGCTTTGCACGAACAGAAGGCGCCCACATTCTATGTTGTCTCAAACATGTAGCCGGAGCCGTGAATCGTTCGAATGAGAGAGCTCTCGCTATCGGCCTGATTCTCAAGCTTGGATCGCAGGCCGCAGATATACACGTCAAGAGTGTTTTCTTTGACGTCTGTGTTGGTCCCCCATCCGGCTTCGATCAGATGTTCACGAGTGGTGATCTGGCCTTTGCGAAGAATAAGAGCATAGAGAAGCTCAAACTGCTTTCGAGTAAGGGCGATCTCGCGGCCATGACGGATCGCGATGCGACGGCTGCGATCGAGCGTCACCCCGCCGGCACTCACTGACTCGCTGTGTGTGCCGACGCGTCTTGCAATCGCTCCGATTCGCGCCAGTAATATCTCGAGGATGAACGGCTTGACGAGATAATCATCTGCCCCGAGATCAAACGCCCGTACGATCTTCGGAACTGCGTCAACCGCCGTCAGGACGAGAACTGGCGTTTTGCAGTTTCTGGCTCGTATCTCCTGCAAAACTTCGAACCCGTCCATCTCAGGGAGAAGAACGTCCAGCAACGCGACGTCAAACTCTCCGGAGATGAGCAGATTGGAGCCCTTTCGACCGTTATCGCAAACCGTTGTTTGGTGCCCCTCTTCAGTCAATGCACTGGAGACAAGAGCTGCAATTCTTTGATCATCCTCAATAACAAGTACCTTCATGGAAAGAAACCCTTATCGAAGCTGCATAGCAGCGGCCGTACGGGGATGTAGAGGCCGCAACCGTCTTTCTTCAGTGAACCTTAAGAAGTGCTCAAGGCTCCTGTCCCGCGATAGCTTGAACCTGCAAGTATATTGCTCTCGCGCTTAGCTTTCGCCTTGCGGCGTGGGGCCAGCGACGGCGGGCAGGCTATAGGGAAGGCCCTATTTCACAACGATAGGAACAGATGCGATGTGATTTTCCCATCCGAGCTGCAGCGTAGCCTTGTTTCCACCGTCGTCTGCAATTGAATACTTGAGCGTTTCAATCGGCGCGGAAGGCTTGCTCATCTTCATCTTAACCCGCCCAAGATCGCGGTCCGCGTGATATTCAAGACCCCACTGGCCGGTCTGTTTGTTGAGAATCAGGACCCAGGCATCAGGATCTTTGACGTTGACGAAGAGGGTATAGTCCCCTTTGGGAACAGCCAGATCGCCCACCTGGAGATCTGCATCCGTATGGAAGGATGTGGCCGCATTCGCGCCTGCTCGCCATATCGGCGCCGTCGGGTCCTGCATCACTCTACCGCCTTCCCCAAAGATCTTGCGGCCGCGCACCGAGGGTGCATCATATTTGATCGTGATGTTCTTGGCGCCAATCGTCGCGGTTGCGGTCTCAGAAGGGCTCTCCTGGGCGAATGCGAGGCTTGCGCCAAGAACCGCGCAGGCAAGTGTCAGAAACAGTTTCATCGAAAGGGCCTCTCGGGCACTATCCTACGCCCCGCGCCACATCCAGGAGAAGTTGCACAGCGAGCGAAGCCCACAAGCGGACGCCCCTTTCCGCTGCTCGTTTCACGCTTCGGAAAAGCAAAGAAGCCTGAGTATCGCACTCCGGATTTCCTTGTGGATTGTGTTGCAGGAGTTTTGATAGGCTCGTCCATGCACCGATAACGGGGGACATCATGGCTCATTCCGTCACTCTTGACCGCCCGGTGACGGCCAAGGCAGCACGCCTCGTCTCCCTCGACGTATTGCGGGGGATCACGATCGCATTCATGATCCTCGTGAACAATGGCAATCAGTATTCGTACTGGCCCCTGCATCATGCAGACTGGAACGGTTGGACCCCGACCGACATGGTATTTCCAACTTTTCTCTTTCTCATGGGCGCGTCGATCGTCTTTTCTTTCGAGTCGCGGCTGAGCCGGGGAGTCGCTAAAAGCACTCTTTTCCTCCACACCATCCGGCGGTTCGCCATCCTCGTTTTTCTGGGCCTGGTGGTGAACGGTTTCCCGTATTTTCACCTGCATACGCTGCGCATCTATGGAGTCCTCCAGCGGATTGCCGTCTGTTTTCTCCTGGCCAGCCTCCTTTACCTCTGGAACCGGGGAGCCGCGAGCAAGCTAATTCTGGTACTCGCCGCGCTCGTCGGGTACTGGATTCTTATGCGCTGGGTGCCGGTTCCCGGGTATGGCCTTCCCGGACGCGACATCCCATTGCTCGACAGAGATGCCAATCTCGTGGCGTACTTTGATCGCCTGATTTTCCCGGGACGGCTCTACGAAGGCACCCGCGATCCGGAGGGATTGATCAGCACTCTCCCGGCGTTGGCGACGACGCTCCTGGGAATGCTGACGGGGATCTGGCTGCGCACCGCAAATTCTCTGAGAAAGAAGTGCTGGGGAATGCTGGGCGCGGGGGCGGCGTGTATTTTGCTCGGCGAGATCTGGAACCTCTCTTTTCCCTTCAACAAGAAACTCTGGACGAGTTCCTACGTTCTGCTGGCGGCGGGTATCACGCTACTTTGCTGGGCGCTCTGCTATTGGGCGGTCGAGATCAGGGGTTGGAAGAGCGGTTGGACAAGCTTCTGGCTGGCCTTCGGGATGAACGCCATCACTGCCTATGTCATCTCGGAGTTGCTGGCATCAGCCCTCTGGAGCATCCATACCTCGCCGCGCAGGACCCTCGCCCACGATATTTACTCTCTCTGGTTTTCCCACATCCACCCTCCTGCAATCGGCGCCCTCACCTATTCGATCCTCTTTGTGCTGGTCTGCTGGCTCCCGGTCTTTGTGCTCTACCGTAAGCGAATCTTCCTCAGGGTCTGAGGGGCCGCCCGAAGGGCTAACGGGGTCAGAAGAATGTTTCCACCAGATCGGTGATCCGAAATTCGCCATCCAGGACCGGAAGATAGCGCCAGCGGTCAAAGGTCAGGCAGGGATGCGAGATATCGAAGCCGATCATGTCGCCGACCGCGATCCGGTCTCCCTTCTCGATCTGAAGATAGGCATGCTGGTCCATCATCCTGGTGAGTTTCCAATGGGTAGGGGCCGGTATTGGAGCAGTCTCTCCCGGCCGATAATGCAGCGCAGGCATCGGCAGGCCCAGGTCGAAGGCGGCATCGCGCTTGCCTAGCCCGACGATCGCCCGGCCTTCTTCTGGAATCGACTGCACATAGGCCCACACCTGAAGAGCAGGCAGCAAACTCCCCTGTATCTCGCGGGCGATCGGGTTGCGGCCTTCAATTGCCCGTTGAGCGGCACGGTATACCCCGGCATCATGCGTCAGATAGCAGCCCGGCCGCAAAACAATCTCGGCCGCCTCGCCCAGACCAGCGCCGGAGAAGACCTCCGCGACCACGTCATACCAGGCCGAGCCGGCCCCGGAGAGCAGAATCGGGTGTCGATCAAACTTCTTTCTTTCGATGAGCTCCCGGGCAGCCGCCACAGTGCGACCGAGGAAGGCGCGAATGGAAGCTTCATCCTCCAGGATGCCTTCATAGATCTCCAGCCCGCACAGGGAGAGATGCGGCCTCCAACGCTCGATCGCATTCAGGACCGCTTCAGCCTGCTCCGCATTCCGCACGCCGGCGCGGCCGCCCTCCACTCCCAGTTCCATCAGTACCTGCAGCCGCCCTCCGGCAGCTTGGAAATGGCGGCCAAGCTGTTCGATCTGCTGCTCGGAGTCGACCAGACAATAGAAGTCGAAGCCGGGATCCTGCAGAAGGCGAGCAATGATCATTATGTTCTGTTTACCTATCAATTGATTGGCAAGCAGAACCCGCCGTACGCCGTGCCGGTAGGCGGCCATCGTCTGTTGTGCAGTAGCCAGCGTTATGCCCCAGGCTCCGCCCTTGAGTTGTAGCTCGAAGAGCTTCGGAGCCATCGTGGTTTTGCCGTGGGGGGCAAGCTTGACGTTGTAGGCCGCGATGAACTGCTGCATCCACGCCTGGTTATGCCGCAGCCTGTCCCAATACAGGACGGCCACGGGCAGGTCCAAGTCTTCGCGCAAGAGATTCCAGCCAAGAGCGGCAATCTCCTGCGGATCGATGGGCCCCATCAAAGCACTGAGGCCCTTGTGGTACGGCTCGATCGCAGACGCCGTCCGGGCGGCAGGCACGGGATATTTTGGATCATTCACGAACCGGATCTCCAAGCGAGGCCAACAATCCCATCCTAAAAATCCCATCCAGGACGCTTCTCACGCAAGCCAGGGCGCCCAGAGCTTATTTTCGCAACCGGCAAACCCATTCTCCCTTTGCTTGTATATCGTAAGGAATTGATATGCCAACCTGCGGCACGCTGATTCGAAACGCGCAAGTGATGGACGGCCGCGGCCGTGCCCCTGAAATCGCAGATGTTGCCCTGAACGGCGAGACGATCCTCGCCGTCGGACGGCTCGGCGCCTACGAGGCTCGAGAGACGTTCGACGGGGAAGGACAGGTTCTCGCTCCGGGTTTCATTGACGTCCATACTCACGACGATACCAACGTCATCTCAACGCCGCAGATGCTTCCCAAGCTCTCGCAGGGGGTCACCACGGTGATCGTCGGCAACTGCGGCATCAGTTGCGCGCCGGTTCGCCTGGCTGGAGATCCCCCAGATCCCATGAATCTTCTTGGCGGCGCGGAGGCATTCCGGTATCCAACGTTCGGTTCCTATATCGCCGCCATCGAAGAGGCCCGGCCCGCAGTCAATGTGGCGGCGCTTGTCGGCCATACCGCTCTGCGCAACAATCACATGGACCGGCTTGACCGTCCGGCAACAGAGCCCGAGATCCGGGCGATGCGCGCCCAGTTGATTGGCGCGCTGCAGCTCGGCGCCCTGGGCTTGAGTTCCGGCCTCGCCTACCGGTCGGCCTATTCGTCGTCCACTGAGGAATTATTGTCCCTAGCCGAACCCCTGGCTGCGCATGGAGCAATCTATACAACACATATGCGCAACGAAGCCGACCGTGTGTTGGATGCGATGAACGAGGCGTTCAAGATTGGCCGTGAAAGCCGCATTCCCGTCGTTCTTTCGCACTTGAAGTGTGCCGGCGTCGATAACTGGGGCAGAAGCGAAGAGGTGCTGGCGGCGCTCGATGCCGCCAGAGAGCACCAACCTGTCAGTTGCGATTGCTACCCTTACGCCGCCGGATCGAGTACGCTCGACCTGCTCCAGGTGGACGAGCGCGTGACGATCATGATCACCTGGTCGCAGCCTCATCCCGAAATGGCCGGCCAAACGCTCGCGCAGATCGCCGCATCCTGGTCGGTCCCGCAGCTGGAAGCTGGCCGCCGCCTGCAACCTGCAGGAGCCATTTATCACAGCATCTCTGAGGAAGACATGCGCCGAATTTTGCGGCATCCCGCAACGATGATCGGCTCCGACGGTCTGCCCAACGACCCGCGACCGCATCCCCGCCTCTGGGGCACGTTCCCACGCGTGCTTGGCCATTATTGCCGGGAGCTCGGACTCCTCTCCCTTGCGGAAGCCGTGCACAAAATGACCGGAAAGCCGGCAAAGCAATTTGGCCTGGCGGATCGCGGAGAGATCGGCGAGGGTCTTCGAGCCGACCTGGTACTCTTCGATCCGGAGAAGATCCGGGACACTGCCACGTTCAGCAATCCCATCTGCCTATCGGAGGGAATCACCGGAGTCTGGGTGAATGGCGCGCTCTCCTATTCCGGCCGCGCTGCTACAGGAGCACGAAGCGGCCGGTTCCTGCCGCGCGTTTCCCAATCGCGATCTCTCGGGAAGGCGGAATGAGTCTCCCGCAAACCGCATCATCCCGTTGCATTCCGGTGAAAGGCAGAGCTATTGCAGCCTGTCCCTCCGCTCCAATCCCAACCAGCGCACAGAATGGCGCAGAGAACGGCCTCCACGCATGATCGCCACTCATGGCACTCTCCTGCTGCTCTCGGCGTTATGCGCCGTGATTGGCCTGATCCTTCTGATTGCCTGGGCAAAGCTCAACCCCTTCATCGTGATCTTTCTTATCTCTCTGGCTCTGGCAATCGTGACGGGCATGCCGCTGGAGGACACGGTCAAGTCCTTCGAGGCAGGACTGGGAGGAACGCTGGGGCACATCGCAATCATCATCGGGCTCGGCACCATGCTGGGCAAGATGATGGCGGAATCGGGAGGAGCGGAGCGAATCGCGCAGACTCTGATCCAACTCTTTGGCGAGCGATGGGTGCCTTGGTCGATGATGCTGGCCGGCCTGATCGTGGGCCTGCCGGTATTCTTCGAGGTGGGTTTTGTCCTCCTGGTCCCAATCGCGTTCACGGTTGCACGGCGAACGGGAAAGTCTCCGATTCTGATCGGTCTGCCGCTCATGGCCGGGCTCTCCGTGGTTCACGGGCTTGTGCCTCCGCATCCTGCGGCCATGCTGGCGGTCACGCTCTTCCACGCGGATGTGGGACGCACAATCTTCTACGCTCTGCTCATCGGCATTCCCACCGCCATAGTTGCCGGGCCCTTGTACGCGATGTGGGTCGCTCCTAAGATCCACCTTGATCCTCATAACCCCATTGCCGATCAGTTCCTCGACCATGATCCCACCCGGAAACTACCCGGTTTCGGCATCACTCTTTTCACCGTCCTGCTGCCCGTCGTGCTGATGCTGCTGAGCAGCTGGACGGAGTCTCCGGGGCGAGCGGGCACGCTTGTCACCCACGTTCTGCAGTTTCTTGGAAACGCGGACATCGCTCTCCTCGCCGGGGTCATTGTCAGTTTTTTCACGTTGGGCCAAATGCGCGGTTTTACGCGCGAGACGATTCTGAGATTTTGCAACGAGAGCCTGGCGCCGACAGCAACGATCACGCTCCTGGTCGGCGCCGGAGGTGGATTCGGCCGCATCCTGCAGGATAGCGGAGTCTCCCGGGCGATCGTCGACCTCGCCCTTCACGCTCATCTGTCGATTCTGCTGCTCGGGTGGGTGATCGCCGCGCTGATACGCCTGGCCGTTGGCTCCTCCACGGTCGCCATGGCGACGGCGGCCGGCATCGTGGCTCCGGTCGCTCTGCATGTCCCCGGCGTCCATCCTGAGCTGCTTTCGATCGCCGTCGGAGCGGGCTCCCTGGTCTTTTCCCATGTGAGCGACGGTGGCTTCTGGCTGGTCAAGGAGTACTTCAACATGACCGTTGCCGACACACTCAAAACATGGTCCATCTGCGAGACCATCATCTCGGTGGTGGCGCTGGCGCTCACCCTGCTGCTCTCGATGGCAATCCACTGACTACGCGCAGAACGGGATTTACTGCGTCCCGGCTCCGGTGCTTCCAGGTCCGCCCACGGGTTGAAGCCGCGGCAGCCGATCCTCGACGGACGGCAGCGGAGGAAAGGGCGCATGCGGCTCCTCCTGGTACCAATACGCCACCGAGTAGTAGTTATCCGAGCGTACGTTGGCATGCCCGTGCTCAATCGTAGCTTTGAAGGATCTGTCGAACGGGATCGGGGAGTCGAGGTGGAACCGGTAGACGCTGGATCGGCTTCCCGCCAGTTCCGTGCCTACCACCGGCGCGCCATAGAGCCGATACGAGAATGGCTGGCCGCCGAAGTCCCATGCGCCCAGAAAGTAGTCTTCCGTGCCCGTTCCGGCGATTGACGGTTTCGCCTCGCCATCGATAAAGAACATGTCATCGCCTTCTCCCCACCATCCGTCCTGGTTCTGCAGCACCGACATGGTTACGCCAACGAACTGGCCTCTCCCCTTCGCCTCCATCCAGACATAATTATCTTTGCCGTCGACGTTGGTTTTGCCGTTGACCTTCGGCTCTCCATTGGTCTTCCAATCGCTGGTCCATCCGCGATTTGGCTGTGCCTGCCGGTATTGCGCATGGAAGTAGAGCGTGTGATCAGCCAAAGCATGCGGGTAGCTCCGGTAGTCAATGTTGTAATAAAGAGCATTCACCGGCCGCATCCCTTCATTCGTAACCGTGATGCGGGCATGTTTCTGGTAGGGCATCGGGAAGAAGGAATTCAGAGCCTTGATGCTGCCAACCGATAAGAGCTCGGACTCCCAGCTGTGATACTCCCCGAGTCCCTGCCCAAAGAAGTCGCCGATCGGCGCCTCCACGCTCGGCGTAGCTTCTCCATCCCAATAGATGCGGAGCACGATCCGTTTGAGATGATATGGCTCGCTGCTCGCGATCGTGAACCAGATGTGCGAGATCGTTCCCGGGCCGTCCGTGTCGAGTACCGTCAGGGCCTGGCCTGGAGCAACCTGGCGGGCATCGGCGTTTGCGCCGGTGGGATCGGAACTCGACGCCCGGTGGAGCGTATACGCCTGTTCCTGTGTCAGGCCCGGTTGCCAGGCCCCGGTTTGACCCTCCACGCAGAGAAAAGCATTCATGCAGAACAACAGAAGTAGACTCCAGCGCACCATCAAGACTCCTAACGCGAAGATTTTCTCTGCTTCAAACGCAAGACTTCCCTTGCCTTGCCGGGCAGCGGCCGGGAAGACTCGCGGATCACTAGCTTTGGCTGAATCCTGACGGAGACACGGTCGCCGGTCAGCTTTCCTTCTACTCTGTCCATCAGGATGCCGGCCGCGCGCACCCCTATCTCATAGCTGGGTTGAACCACCGCCGTCAGGTGGGGATGAAGAGTGCGGTCGATCGCGACATCCGCAAAAGTCGCGATTCCTATATCTTCCGGGCAGCGGACCTTCATCTCGGCAAGTGCACGAAGCAAACCCAGGGCCATGACGCCGTTGCAAACGAACACCGCCGACGGCCTCTCCCGCTCAGCAAGCAGTTTTTTGCCCAGCCGGTATCCCGACTCATCGCGAAAATCTCCCTCCAGGATGAGCCGCTTTGAGACCGGTATCCCGGCCTCCCGCAAAGCTTCCTCATAGCCCTTCAGTCGCTCACGGCCGGTCTGCAGTTCCAAGGCTCCGGTAATGACCGCGATCTCCCGATATCCCGCGCCGATCAGGTGCCGCACGCACTCGCGAGCGCCGCGAACGTTGTCCACGAGCACCGAATCGGCCTTGATGCCCGAGGTGGCCCGGTCGATGCATACAACTGAGACGCCCGCTTCCATCATCCTCTGGATGTGCCCATTGTTTTTTCCGGGAGCCGATGCCAACAGGATGCCGTCGACCCGATAGGAGCGCAGTGCAGAAACAATGCGCCGCTCCCGTTCCATCTGTTCGTCGGTATTCGCCGTCAGCAGGAGATAGCCTCTTGCGAACGCGGTGTCTTCAGCCCCGCGCATGATCTCGGGAAAGAATGGATTGGTGATATCCGGGAGAACCATCCCCAGCATCCGCGTCTGCTTGATCTTCAAGCTGCGCGCCAGCTCGTTGGGATAGTAGTCCAGCTCGCGAATGGCTTTATGAACGCGCTCCTGAAGAGCAGCGCTCACTCGCTGGGTACCTCGAATCACATTCGATACCGTCGCGGTCGATACGCTCGCCCGCTTGGCCACCTCGATGATGGTTGACATGAAACTCTCCGCTCAAATCCTTTCCGTCGCCCGGTCCGCGGGAACAGACCGCCGGCGTCCAGCCCGGCAATGAGACCATGCCGCGGGCAGACACCATAGTAACGGGAAAATGCCCGGACGCCTTCCGTCAGAGCTGCACAATTCAGGGGATTTGTCATCGGGCAGCAGGAGACGGGCGTCGGCGACGCCCGTCCAGCGGACTTGTCTCTCTCTGCACGTACAGGAGATTGCCGCCTTGCGCGGAGCAAACCGGGCAAATCACCTTCCGGCGCTTGGGATCTGGAAGAGGGCAACCGAATCGGGACCGAGCTCTGCCTGGGATTGGTTCAGGATCACGGACGAATCGGAGGCCAGCAGTAGCTGCGCGCCGTCTCCGACCTCGAGCGTCACCTTGTTTTTCCCCAGGTTGCTCGCCACGCGGATTCGTCCGCGCTCCATGATTAGCCACCCGGACTCCTCGTCGAAACGAACCTGGACCGCGCTCAGGTCGCTGTCTTCCAGGTCGCGCATCGTCCGCCGCAGGCGAATCAGCTCGCGGTACCATTGCAGGATTTCGGCGTGCGGCGCAGTGCTCAGCTCCTGCCAGTTCAATTTCGAACGCCGAAAGGTCTCCTTGTCCTGCGGGTCGGGAATATCATCAGGGTTCCAGCCGAAGGCGGCGAACTCTTTCTTCCGCCCTTCGGATATCAGCCGCCCGATCTCCGGCTCTTCGAAAGCGGTGAAGTATTGAAACGGAGTGGATGCCCCGAACTCCTCTCCCTGAAAGAGCATAGGAAGGAAGGGGGACGTAAGGACCCACGCCGCAGCGATCTTTGTCCGCCCGAGACTGACTATCTGGGAGATGCGTTCCCCCCGGGCACGGTTTCCGATCTGATCGTGGTTCTGCACGTAGCCCAGAAAGCGGTGGCCCGGGAGCCCGACCGCCGGCCGGCCGTGTCGACGATTGCGATAGCTCGAGTACTTCCCGTCATAGACGAAGACTTTTTGGAGAGACTTGGCGAGATCTGCAAGCGACCCGAAATCT
>DASYYO010000152.1:0-21157 GCA_035933805.1 Acidobacteriaceae bacterium
GCATATCAATATAATCCGCCATCGGTGGATGGTAATCATCCATAAATCCGGGTAAAAATCGGCCTGCCGGAGATATCCAGTGGGAGATGGCATTAACATCCCAGGCGCCCACAGAGTTAAGGACGGGCGCGCATGTATCCTTCCCTGGCCATTGCTTTCCCCATGGGGCGATAGCCGGCGGGGTCTTCCGGCTGCCACGTGGCGAGTCCATCGACATAGCGGTTGTACATGCTGAAAGCTGCCGCGATCAGAACCGTGTCGTGGATCTCGATGTCGGTCGCGCCCTGCCGGCGTGCCGCGGCGATATTCTCCTCTGTGACGCGCTTGCCCCCCTCGCGCACCTTTCCTGCAATCTGGAGCAGCGCCCGGAGCTTAGGCGAGATGTCAGCGGAGGCAGGATCAGCTTTGACAGCATCGACCAAGGCGTAGTGCGACTCCTCGCCGCCCAGGTGTTCAGCGGCTGCTGCACTGTGCGAAAGCTGGCAGAATCGGCATTCATTGCCCGAGGAGACGAACGCCGCTATGATTTCGCGCTCTGCGCTCGAAAGTGAGTTCGGGCCGCGCAGCAGAACCTCAGCCAGTTCGCGCATCGGCTTTGCCGTTTCGGGCCGGAATGCAAATGCGCCAACAATTCCGGGGATGCCTTCTTCCAGTGCGATGTGAGCCATGATCTTCCTCCTAAAAGTTCAGACGCAGCGATGCCTGCAGTTGCCGGCCGGGGCCGGTGAAATTCGGCGAACCGAAGGTGGGGTTGGCGGGGCTGCTGATGCCGTCTCCAAACTGACGCGGAACGGGCCCGAGGAAATCAGCCGCGCCATAGACCTGGTCGATGCTCTGCACGTTGCGGTGATTCCATAGGTTGAATCCCTCCATGCTGGCCGCCGCGGAGAGCCGGTCGGAGAAATGAATGACGCGCTGGAGGCGCAGATCACTGTCATAGTACGAAGCGCCGCGGTAAGAGTTGCGGCCCACCGTTCCCGTGCGATCGGAAAATGGGAAGCCGTCGCCAAGCACATTGAAGCCGGCCAGGATGGAGTAGTAGCGGGGGCTTTGCAGCGTGTTGAGCATGGAGAGCCTGAAGTTCTGCAGCGCCCTCGGCCATTCTGATGGACTCTCAGCCAGAAAGGAGATCGTCGCCCGGTGGCGAATGTCGTTGTCGCCGACGGATCGATCGGCCGAAGGGTTCAGATAATTCTGCGGCGTATCGGTCAACTGTATGTCGGTTGCAATGTCGATGGACTTCGAGTACGTGTAGTTGGCCTGCATGCTGTAATGCCTGGCGAAGCCCTTGCGCAGGCTGACGATGCCGCCGTTGTAAATGGAGAATCCCGACGGAGTGGCGAGGAGCGAAAAACCAAAGCGCGGATCGGCGGGTTTGAAGGACGGTCGCCCGTCCGGCAGAGTGCCGTTCGGCAGCCCGTTCACGCTGAGGTAGACGGGCAAATCGAGAGCATGCAGAAACTGATATCCCGTGGTCAGCACCCACCCGCCGCCTAACTGGCTCTCCACTTCGAGGCTGGCCTGTTCGGAATAAGGATTGGGAAACCGCCGCTGAACGTAACCCAGCGGGAACTGCTGCAGGATGGCCGGCGCAGGGTAGGTTCCTGTCGTGGCAAAGCTGCGAAAGGCCCGGGAGGCGAGGAAAGGTCCGGAGACGCCGACGATGCCTGATGGCCCCAGTCCCACGACGCCGTTTGGCGTATTGAAGTCGGGCACAAGCGGATTGCTCATGGGCGTAAAGGCGGACGCGCCCTGCCAGCCGACCATAAGATCGCTGTAGTCCCACGGCCCGGTGAAGAGGCCGAAGCCCGCCCGGATGACCTGGTTGCCGCCATGGAGTGCATAGGCCAGGCCCACACGCGGCTGCCAGTTGGCATAGTTGGTGGCGTTCATCGCGCCATTGACGCGCACATCCGCTGCCGAAGGGAATACATCGAAGTCGTAGCGGAGGCCGGCGTTCAAGGTGAGGCTGCGAGTCGCCTTCCACTGATCCTGCGCATACAGATTCGCCATGCGGTGCCAGAAGTGAAGGTTGGTCGCGTTCTGAAAATCCTGCGCTGCGGGACCGGCATAGAGCGACCCGGCGAAGGGAGTGGGACGCGCGGGAATCTGCCGGCCGAAGTACGAACGGGGCTGCAGAAAGAGAAACTGCACTGGCGTGCCGGGGCCGAACGGCGGCCCGGCAAATGGCCCAGCTCCGAAGAAGCTCTGCGGCGTAAAGATCGCTCCGCCCGGGCTGAAGAAGGTGGTGTCCGCCGCGATCCAGACCGGCTCGAAGCCGCCGCCCAGCTTGAGCGAGTGTGCTCCACGGACGACCGTCAAGTTCTCCTGCGCTTCAAAATGCGGCTCGCGGTAGTAGGAGACGCTGCCGGTGAATCCGCCGCTTACCAGCGTGTCGGAGACGTCGAGCGTGGGCTCAAAGCCGGCGCCTTTGGGCGTCATGTGAAAGACGCGGTCGCCAAAGTCGAGCACGGTCTCCGAGGTCCAGTGCGGACCGAAGAGATGCAGATAGTTCCCGTAAACGGTCTGGTCGCGCACGGGATTGTCGCGGTAGGTGGATGGAAGCCCCTGGCCTGGCGCCGCCGTGGGGATGTCTCCTTTGCGGACATCGGTGAAGATGTAGCCGGCCGTCAGGATGTTGCGATCGCTGAAGACCTGCGTGATTTTGCCCATCGCCTTGTCGTAGTCGTCGGCTTCGAGCACCGAGGTGAGCTGCTCGGGCTGCAGTCCGAACATCTCCTTCACCTGGTTGATGCTGGGCGTTCCCGGGCCCATGCAGTTCGGCGTATTGATGCAGCCTAGAATGAAGCTCGAGTAGATAGGCGACTCCGCATGCCGCTGTCCCTCGTAGCCGGTGAAGGCGAAGGTCTTGTCCCGCCGGAGCGGGCCGCCGGCATCCGCGCCGAACTGATTGAAGCGAAGAGTATGAAGGCCCGGCGCGGAGAGCGGGTTGTCGGCGTCGAGAGCGCCGTTGCGAAAGTATTCGTAGGCGGAACCGTGCAGATCATTGCTTCCTGATTTTGTGATGGTTTCGACAACAGAGCCGAGATTGTTCCCGTTCTCAGCAGTGTAGGGCCCGTCGACCACGCGGAACTCCTGCACCCAGTCGAGTGAGGGGCTCACGTGCTGCACGCCGGAGAGGCTGACGGTATAGTCCGTGCCGTCGAGCCCGAAGAAGGAGCTGTGCGTCTCCCGCAGGCCGCCAAAGCTCAGTTGAAGCACGCTTTCCTGGAAGGGCGACTGGGCTCCCGTGGCGGTGCTGCGTCCTACATTGGCCGTTGGCGTCAGCAGCACCAGGTCGATGAAGTCCCGCCCGGAGATAGGCAGGTCGGCAATCTGGCGGGGTGAAATGAGCTGGCTCGATTCCGTCTTCTCCGTGTCGACGATCGCAGGCGACGATTCGGAGACGGTCATGCTTTGCTTCACCGCGGCGATGCCCAAACGTATGGAGACAGAAGCCGTCTGACCTACGGTGAGAGTGAGTGGGCTGTTCCACTCGCTCAACCCAGGTGCTGTCACGGTCAGGCGATAGTCCCCGGCGCTGAGGGCGTTCACCACCGCCAGGCCGGAGTTGTCGGTCGGTCGGGTTCGCGCAATTCCCATGGCTGCGCTGCTGACGGAGACGACGGCGCCCTGCACGACTCTGCCGGAAGGGTCTGTCACAGTGACGTTCAAGGTCGCGAGCTGCTGGGCGTGGGCGACGACAATCGCAATGGCCAGCAGAGGCAGGCTGCGGAACAGATATTTGATCATGACTGGCTCTCTCAAAAGTGTTGCAATTTTGCGAAGCTTCGGGCTGTCCGCATTTTGGCGAAGACAGACTCCCTGGTTTTACGATTCCGCCCTTGAGGCCTGAATCCCTTCGAGCCGCTTCTTCGGCTCGTAACCGCTGAAGGCCAGACGCTTGCCATGAAGCGTGTGCGCCTCGTCCGATACCGCGTGGACGCCCGATGTCGTAACCCAGCGGTTGTAAAAATTGAAGAGCGCGACAACCATGATGGTGTAGTAGATGGCTTCGTCATCCCAGCCGCAGATGCGCAGCTCAGCGATGTCTTCCGCGGTCATCTGCGGCAGCTCTTTGGTCATCTTGCGGGCAAAGCGCAGGAGCGCCTTCTCTGCCTCCGGCAGGGGCGACGATTCCAGGTCGGTGAGGACGCTGCGCACCAGTTCCTCGCTGCCCAGCATCTCGGCGGCCACGGCAGCGTGCGATCTCCAGCAGAACTGGCATTCGTTGGTCCAGGAGGTGTACGCCGCAATCAGCTCCCGCAGGCCTCCGCTGACGGGAGCCGGGCTGCGCATGACTCCCTCGGTGAAACTTGCCAGGTGAGAGGTGACCTCCGGGAGAAACGCGAAGAGGTTCCAGATTTGCCAGTGCTCGCGGCCCGCAGACTTCGCGATGCGAATCAGGTCCGCATAGGGACTTGGCTGGGGATTCGCTTCCACCTCGGGAAGCCACATTGGGGCCTGCTCAGTTGTTTTCAATGGTTGCTCCTGAATTGGGGAGAAATAGGGAATCGGACCCAGCGGCTCGGAGTTCCGCAGCCGTCGTCGCGACCGGCAATTCCGGATGTCCGGCTCTGTGCTCTGCAGGGCGCACGGCGGTGCTATCCGGCATGTCGGTCCAAGCCATGAAGAGGGAAATGTGCCGTCCTGGGGATCAGAGCAAGTGAAGCGAAGTATGGGGCGTGACGGCCACCACCGGCAACCTCCGGAAGATCGTGATTTTTCTCAACCTTTGGGATGATGCATACTCAGTCGGCTTCCCTTAGGATCTGTCTGCGCGTCGAGGTCCCCTCTTGCATCTGGGACCAGACGCAGACAGGAGCCCATCTCCATGGCATGGATCGAACTGCCGGTTGCTCCCGAACTCGGGCGGGAATTCCCCGGGATTGTTGGACCGATGACGTTCCGGCCGGAGACCGCCGCGCCTATCAACGAACTCGTGAATCTTCTGTTGCGCGGGGAGAGCACTCTTGCGCCCGGGGAACGCGAGCTGATCGCTACGCATGTCTCCTGGAGGAATGACTGCTTCTTTTGCCAGACCATCCACGGGGCGGTGGCCGCCGCCCAGCTCAATCACGACGAAAAGCTGGTGCAGCAGGCGAAGACCGACTGGCTCCATGCAGATCTCTCTCCCAAACTGAAGGCGCTGCTGAATATTGCCGGCAAGGTGCAGCAAGGGGGAAAGCATGTCACCGAGGAAGATGTGGCGAGCGCCCGCCGGCTCGGCGCTACGGATCGCGAGATTCACGACACGGTGCTGATCGCGGCTGTCTTCTGTATGTGCAACCGGTACGTCGACGGGCTGGGCACCTGGGCTCCACTGGACCAGGAGATCTATCGCGAGCGAGCCGCGAAGATTGTGGAGCATGGCTATTCGGCGGTTACGGAAGCCGCGGCTGCCCAGATTGCGCGCTGATCACACAGGGACCTAAAACAGCCGGCCTCGAAACAAATACACCAGTTCGATCACCAGAATCACGACAACGGTGAGCTCCATGAAGAAGGCCCGGCTCTGATTGAACTGGTCCACCATAAAGCGGTAGAGCTCTTCGGCGGTGCGCACCTTCTGGGTGACAAGGTCCTTGTAGTCCGGTACGCCCACTTTCATTGCCGCCAGTTTATAAAAGCGGGCGGAGAACATGTCGCTGAGAAACTTAATGGCGTTGTCGGCGTGCTCGGTGAGCTCGGCTACGTCGAGTAGCATCGTGTGCAGCTGCGTCGCCGACCGCGCGAGCCGCCACTGGGCAAGCATGCCGGTGCCTTCATCGAGCAATGTGTATACGCGCTCCAGCTCCTTGGTCAGCAGATCGTCATAGTGACGGAACTCGAGCAGCTGCGAGTTCGCGTATTCGAGCAGTTGAATGGAGGTTTCGGCGCCGGTGGTGCTGTCGTAGATGAAGGCTGCATTCCACCCGATGACCGCCAGATCGTTCGCGTAGTAAGAGATGCGTGACTGCAGCACCTCATTGCACTCGCTCTCGGCGAGCTTTCCGGTATCCCCGCGAACCACCTGGGCGATGTTCGAGCCGTGCTGTTGAATCAGGTCCATGACGGAGGTTGAACCGTTGATCTCCCGGACATGGAAGATCAGATAGTCCTCACTCAGCCAGTTTTTGTAGGGCTTGATCAGGGCGGCCGCCGCGCGTTCCAGTCTCCGGCGGACGATCTCGGCCGCCTGCGCGGCAAAATCCACCTCCCACACCCAGCGGCTTGCCAGTTTCGTCAGCTTGTCCCAGTTCCCCGCAATCGACAGCTCGAAGATCACGCTTAGAACGCCGTAATCGTAGTATTTGATCTCGCCGTGGAGCTGTTCTCCGCTTTCGAGCACGAGACTCTCCACCGGTTCCACGACCGGGGGGCGCTCGTAGCGTACGTATCCTGCCGCAGGATGCTTGAGGCCCGGGGACTCGACCGCGTTGGCGCGAATGAGCTCGCGCAGACGGTCCAGACGGATGGCCTCGCACACATCGAACTGCAACAGCACCAATACGGAACCACGCAGCATGACTTCCGCGGCTTGCAGCCCAGGGTCTGGCATGGCGAAGACAATAGTATCCTTTCGGCGGGCAAGCGGAAGGCGAAAGAGAACGAATGCGTCCGAGTCCAGCTAAGGCGCCGAAGGGTGGCCGTTGGCAGGAGAAGCCGGTTGCCACGGATTCGCGTTACCGGATCAATCGTGCGGGGGCGCAAAAATGGCAGGGATGCTCTTCTGCAGCGACACTTCGCGCTCCCAGACGTCGTAAGCCTGCAGGCGCTCTTCCAGGCTGGTGCGGATGTGCCGCGTGATCAATTGCGTGGCGAGCTCGACATCGTGAGCGGCAACCGCGGCGATGATGGCGGCATGCTGGTCATGGATGTTTTGCAGCGTATCGGCATCGTATCCCGGGCGCTCCATTCCGAAGATCCGGATCAGCAGCCGCGTGTCGTTGACGACCTTCACGATCCGGGCATTCACTGAGATGCGCATCAGCATGTTGTGAAAACTCAGATCGGCGGTGGCGAAGCGGTGCATCTGTTCGCTTCGCAGGGTACGCTTGCCCGATTTTTCGAGCTCGGTCTTGAGCTGAACGATTTCGTCAGCGAAGTGCTGCCAGCGTTCGAGGTCGGAGGGGCGGAGCGGAAGCCGTGCAGCCTTCCGCGCGGCATAGACCTCAAGGGCCTCGCGCAATTCGTAGAGTTCGATGATGTCCTGTCGCTTGAGCTGGACGACGAGAGTGCCCCGGTTGGGCGTCTGTTCGAGCAGGCCTTCTGCGACAAGCTGGTTGAGGGCTTCGCGGATCGGCGTGCGGCTCATATTCAACTCTTTGGCCAGAACGAGCTCAGAGACGGCAGTCTCGGGCTTGAGATCACCCGAGGCAATTCTGCGCTGGATATAGGCGTAGGCTCGGTCGCGGAGCGACCCGGCCGCATTCAGCGCCGATGATTGTCTGCGACCCATAAGCATCTCTCGTATATCGCACCCAGCGGAAAAAGACAATATGTATACATCATGTTGACACTCAGTATTTCATGTGTGTATATTTTGCCCGCCTGGAAAATACCGGCAAATGCACCCCATCTGTGCGGAGCAGGCTCCGCGAGAAAGGCCGAATCCACCATGAGCCGAAACGAGAAAACCTGCGCATTGCGGACTTCTGAGTCCGGCGACGGGCGCCGCCCCTTCCTTCGAAGGCCGCATCGGTTGTTGTTCATCCTGGTACTGCTAATGTGCGTCTCTGCGGGTATGGCGCAGGTTCAGGCCACTGGAACCATCTCCGGCCATATCACGGACGCGAGCGGCGCGTCGCTACCCGGGGCCAAGGTGCAGATCACCGAGCGGGAGACAGGGATTACGAGTTCTACGGTGACCAATGCGACGGGATATTACTCCGTACCGCTGCTGAAACCGGGCGACTACTCGGTGCAGGTGGAGAAGAACGGATTCAAGACGTCGTTGCATTCGAACCTCGTCCTGCAAGTGGCCCAGGTGCTGGAAGAGGACTTCAATCTCGAGGTCGGGAGCGTGACGCAGCAGGTAACTGTGACCGGCGGCACTCCGCTGCTGAACACGGAGACTACGGATCTGGGCAATGTGATCTCGCGAACACCGCTGTTGCAGCTTCCTCTGAACGGGAGAAACTTCGCCCAGCTTGGGTTGCTGGTTCCGGGGACGAACGGCGGAGCGACGGGAGAGATCCGCTCCACCGGCAACGGAAATGAAACCCAGCGGAACGGAGCTGAGATCGTCGCCAACGGCGCACGAGGCAGCTTTAACACCTACCTGCTGGACGGCATGAATGACAATGACCAGCTCGTGGGTACCGTCAAGGTATTTCCTAACCTCGAAGATATTGCAGAGTTCAAGGTGCAGATTGGCAACTACGACGCAGCGTATGCCAGCGGAGGCGCTGTCGTGAATGTGACAACCCAGTCTGGAACCAATCTGCTTCATGGATCGGCATTCGAGTTCCTTCGCAACTCGGCCCTGGATACACGGCAATACTTCGACAAGCCAGGAAGTATTCCGCCGTATAAGCAGAATCAGTTCGGCGTGTCCCTGGGCGGACCGATCCTCCGGAACAAGATCTTTTATTTCGTGGACTATCAGGGGCTGCGAATCCACGAGTCTTCTTCCGCAATTCTCACCGAGCCGACGACGCAGCTGCGAAGCGGAGACTTCTCCGGATATCCGCAGGTCATTTATGACCCGAGTACGTACAGCGCTGCCACGAACACGCGGCAGGCCTTCAATGGAAACGTGATCCCGGGCAACCGGCTGGACCCCGTCGCCCAGGCCCTGCTTGCCACGATGCCGTTGCCGAACCTGCCTGGAGTGGCAAACAACCTGAGGATCAATACTCTGCAGGCGGTTGCGCAGGACCAGGGAGACGCCCGCGTCGACACGATGTTCTCCGCCAAGGACAGCATGTTCGCGCGCTACACCTATGGGCGGGCGGACATCACCTATCCGAGTACGCCGGTGCAGATTAATGGTAAGTTCAACCCTTTCGCCTTCGCAGCGGGGGGAGCGACAGGGTCGCTGCGGCCCAACCATGATCCCAGTCTGCAGGCGACGCTGCAGGAGACGCATCTCCTATCCCCGACGATGACAAACCAGCTCGCGGTTGGCTACACGCGCGAGGCGCTGAGCGTGGCTCCGCTGGATGCCGGATACAATACCTCGCAACTGCTGGGGCTGAGCGGGTCTGACTCTCCCGGGCAGGGGAGCGGCCTGGCCAGCCTGAGCATCTCAGGCTTCACCGGATACAGTGCGGGATTCATGCCCGAGATCGTTCCTCAGAATACGGAAGAGTACAGCGACACTCTATCGATGACGCGAGGCGCGCACACGGCTGCGATGGGATTGGACGTAATTCATAATGATTTCGGATTCCTGCAGGTGCCGAACCTCTACGGCGCGCTCTCCTGGACAGGAGCCTATACCAACAACCCGGCGAAAACCGGGGGGACCGGATCCGGATTCGCAGATTTCCTTCTCGGGCTGCCGTCTTCTACCTCGAAGACGTCGCTGGTGGCAGGAGTGCCGTATGAGAGCTATTCGGAGATCGGCGCTTTTCTGCAGGATACCTGGAGAGTGACGCCACGGCTGACCTTGACTCCCGGTCTGCGATATGACTTGTTTACCAATCCGGTGGAGCGCCACAACCGGCAGTCGGACTTTATTCCCGGGCCGGGAGGATTCGTTGGTCTCGGGAACACGGGATCGATTGCGCTTGCCGGGCAGAACGGGGTTTCGAGCGGCATCCTCACCACGCAGAGTCTCAACTTCAGTCCGCGGGTTGGTTTGGCCTACCGGCTGGGGAACAACAACGTCCTTCGAGGCGCTTATGGATTGTTCTACTTCGATGAGCAGGGTACGGGGTCTTCCGCCCGGCTTTTCATCAATTATCCAGATACGGTTACGAATGCGGTGAATTGCAGCACGACCCTTCCGTGTCTTAGCACGTCGGTGGGGATACCTTCCACGCCCAGCGCCAACAATCTGCCGCAGGCCGTGTATCTGCCGGTGTCGAATGCAACTTCGAAGGTACAGCAGTGGAACCTCACGCTGGAGCGGCAGATGTCTTCCTCGATTGCTCTGCGAGGCTCCTACGTTGGCTCGCACGGGGGCAATCTGAATATCGCGTTGAATCCGGATACCGCCTATCCTGGACCGGGAGCGGTGACTCCTCGTCAGCCCTATGCACAGTACAGTTCCATTTCAGCATGGGAGCCGATCGGCATCTCTAACTACAATGCTCTTCAGGTGTCTGCTGAGGACAGGATGGGATCGGGCTTGTACATCCTTGCCGCATATACGTACAGCCGCTCCCTGGATGAAGGGGCAGGGGGGAACTCATCGAGTGGCGACCCGCGAAACAATATTCAGGATCCAAGGAATATCCGCGCCGATTATGGCTTATCAAACTTCAACTATAAGCACCGGCTGACGGACAGCATGGTCTATCAACTGCCGGTCGGGCGCGGGCGAAAATTTCTGGCGAGCGCCGGATCCTGGGTCAATGGCGCGATCGGCGACTGGGAGCTGACCAGCATTCTGACGCTGCAATCGGGCGCTCCGTTCACGGCGTTTCTGGCAAATCCCACGGCCAATACAGGAACCTTTACCCGGCCCAACCGGGTTTGCGATGGAAACCTCTCCGGCTCCCAGCAGAGCATTCACCAGTGGTACAACGTTGGTTGCTTTGTGAATCCCCCGCTCTACACCTTCGGCAACGCGGGCCGAAACATTCTGATCGGACCGGGGATGGAGACGTGGGATTTTGGACTCGATAAGGACTTCGAGATTACCGAGCGGCTGGGAATGCAGTTCCGCGTGGAGACGTTCAACCTGCTGAACCACGCGAACTTCGGACTGCCGAATGGATCGATCGGCAACCCGGGCGCAGGAACAATCACGAGTGTGATCACCAATTCGCGCGAGACGCAATTTGCCGCACGGCTGCACTGGTAAGAGGAGCGGAGCACGATGAAGCGCAGGAGTTTTCTCCGTTTGGCGGCGGCAGCGGCGCTGGCGCCCGAATGGGTGCTGGCCCAGGAGAGCGGCGGCATGGACTTACGCCAGGCCACCGTGGTGATTGCTGCGAACGAGAAGCGCGGCGAGAAGATGGCGCAGGTGCTGGTGGAGGAAGCCGAGAAGAGATGTGGCCTCCGATGGGATGTCCAGAACCGCGCCCCGGAACACGGTGCAGAGGGATCGCGGGCCGTCCTCTATCTTGCCACCAGCGAGAGTGTCGCCAGCCTGGGACGGCGTATCTCTGTGTCGCAGGTCAAAGCGCTCCCCCAGGAAGGGTTCGTGCTGCGCAGCGGCGGGGGCGCCGAGGGGCCGTGGATCGCGGTGGTCGGAGCGGACCAGCGGGGGTTGCTCTTCGGAATCGGCAAGCTTCTTCGCCTGATCCATTTCGCGCGGCAGCAGGCGTGGCTGCCCGGTCCGGAATTGAATCAGGTCAGCCATCCCGAATATAAGTTGCGTGGGCACCAGTTAGGGTATCGCCCGAAGACGAACGCGTACGACGCTTGGTCGGCGGAGATGTGGGATCAGTACATCCGCGATCTTGCGATCTTTGGCACGAATGCCATTGAACTGATTCCCCCGAAATCGGATGATCTGCCCGACAGCCCGCATTTTCCCCTGCCGCCGCTGCAAATGATGATCGAGATGTCCCGGATCGCCGACAGCTATGGGCTGGATGTGTGGGCCTGGTATCCGGCGATGGATAAGGACTATGGGAACCCGGCGACGGTGCAGAGCGCCCTTGAGGAGTGGGCCAATGTCTTCGACGCGCTGCCGCGCCTGGATGCTGTGCTCGTGCCTGGCGGCGATCCTGGGCACACCCGGCCCAAGGATCTGCTCGCGTTGCTGGAAAAGCAGAAGGAGAGTCTGCGCCGGCGCCATCCGAAGGCGCAAATGTGGGTTTCGCCCCAGGGATTCAGCCGGGAGTGGATGCAGGAGTTCCTGGATATTCTGCACGAAGACCATACGAAGCAGTGGCTGGACGGAGTCGTGTTCGGCCCGATGTCGCGGCTCACGGTCCAGGAGCTTCGCCGTGCGCTGCCCGAAAACTATTCGATTCGCTGTTATCCGGATATCACGCACAGCGTGCAGTGCCAGTATCCGGTGCCCGATTGGGATATTGCCTACGCGCTGACGGAAGGGCGTGAGGTGATCAACCCGCGCCCTCGGTCGGAGGCGGCGATTCTGCGCCAGATTCTTCCCGGAACGGTCGGCTTTATCTCGTATTCCGAAGGCTGCAACGATGACGTCAACAAGTTTGTCTGGAGCGCGCTGGCGTGGGACTCGAAACAGACAGTGAACGATGTCACGCGCGACTTTGCTCAGTATTTCATCGGCAGTCAGGAAGCGGAAGGGTTTGCACAGGGACTTCTTCAGCTGGAGACAAACTGGCAAGGCCCTCTGCTGACGAATGCGGCGGTGGAGAATACGCTTGAGTCTTTTCAGGACATGGAGCAGAGCTGTTCACCGGCGGTGATGGAGAATTGGAGATTTCAGCAGGCGCTCTACCGCGCCTACTTCGACGCATTTGTGCGCCGGCGGCTGCTTGAAGAGAGTGCTCACGTAGTGCAGGCCCGCGATCTTCTGGAACGGCTCCTGCAGATCGGCTGGGGACCGATACCATTGGGCATCGGCGCCAAGCCGGCTGCTCTGCCGCCGAATGGGTTGCGGCCGGAGACGCTGCTGGCGGAGACACAGTCCGTATTGGATGAGGCGGTGCTGCAGCCCGCGGGCGCGGACCTGCGCCTGCGAGTGAGGGAGTTGGCCGCCGCTCTCTTCCAGAGCATTCGGATGCAGCTTGCGGTAGAGCGGTATGACGGTGAAGCGGTGGATCGCGCTGCAAACCTCGATACTCTGGACGCGCCGGTCAGCGACGTGATGTGGATGCGAAGAGAGATCGAGGAAATTCGCAAGGAAAGCGACCCGATGAAGCAGATTGCGGCTAGCCGGGAGCTGCTCTACCGGACCGATCCCGGGCCGGGCGGCTATTACGATGAGCTGGGAAACACGGCGAACCGTCCCCACCTGCTAGTTCCGCAGGAAAAGGAGCCAGATCCGGATTTTCGCTACACGCCTCTGATCGGCTGCAGCTATCCGGATCACTGGCAGGATAGGGCTCCGATGGCGTGGAAGCACTGGGCCGGAGCTTTGTATGACGCGCCTCTCCGGATGCGCTACTCCGGATTAAATCGGGAGAGCGGCTACAGACTGCGGGTAGTGTATTCCGGGGATGCACCGCAAGTGAAGCTTCGACTCGTAGCGAATGATTCAGTTGAGATTCACCCTCTGATTTTGCGCACGTGGCCACCAGCTCCGCAGGAGTTTGCGATTCCGGCCGCGGCCACGGCCGCCGGGGAACTTACGCTGACGTGGACGCGAGAACAGGGGCTGGGCGGGAATGGCCGCGGATGCCAGGTCGCAGAGGTCTGGCTGATTCCAAATCCAGCAACGGAGCATGCCTGAGATGACGCATATCGGAGACGCGGGTGGGGGTGGGCCGGATTTGAGCCGCAACCGGATCCGCGCGAGGCTGGCAGCGGGTGAGATCGTCGTCGGACTCACGATTACTACGAATAATCTTGAGACGGCGGTGTTGGCTGCGAGGCTGGGGTTTCATTTCCTTTGGGTCGAGATGGAGCATGCGCCGATTTCGCTCGAAAGCCTGCGGGCAATCGTGCTGGCGACCCGAGGCCTGGAGGCCGCGGTCTTTGCACGCGTACCGGTTGTCGAGCTGTGGACAGCCAAGCGAGTGCTGGACCAGGGAGTGGCCGGGGTGATCTTTCCCTTTGTCTCCGATCCGGCATTGGCGAAGACGGCTGCGCTGGCGTGCCGTTATCCGCCATTGGGACGACGCGGCTCCGGCGCCGGCCTCGCCGCGGCGACATGGTTTGAGCCAGGGAGCTACTACGACTCCGCCGACGCTCACATCCTGACGGTGGCTGTCGTTGAGGAGAAGCGTGCTCTGGAGCATATCGACGAGATTGCCGCCACTCCGGGGATCGATGTAATCTTCATCGGCACCAGCGATCTCTCTTTCTCCCTCGGGTTGCGGGGACGGCAGGATGATCCTCAATTGCGAGCAGCCGTGGAAACGATTGTGGCTGCAGCCCAGCGAAACAAAAAATTTCTAGGAAGGCCTGCGGGCTCTGCGGCGGAGGTTCAGCGTTACCGGCAGCAGGGCTTTCAGCTCTTTCAATCGGTGACCGAACTTGGATTGATGCAGCTTGGCGCGAAAGGGATTCTGGAGCCACTGGGCATTGAGGCGTCTTCGCGAGAGAGCGGCGCCCTTTATTGACGGAACGTCTCGTCTCATATCAACAGGTAGATGAAGAAGGCAGGGAATGCTGAGAGAGTACCGGAGATACGCATGAATGCTGGGATTTCAACAGGACCTATCCGGGGAATTATTCCTCCGATGGCCACACCACTGGCCTCGATCGATGAGCTGGATGTTCCGGGACTGGAGAGATTGATCGAGCACATCCTGGGCGGAGGCGCGCATGGATTGTTCATTCTGGGAACAACTGGAGAGGGACCTGCCCTGAGTTATAAGCTGCGGCAGGAGCTGATCGAGCGAGTATGCCGGCAGGTAAAGGGCCGGGTTCCCGTGCTGGTCGGGGTAACCGATACAGCCTATGCCGAAACCCTGCATGTGGCGGAATGGGCGGCAAAGGCGGGGGCATCCGCGATTGTGGTCGCGCCCCCTTTTTACTTTCAATTGAGCCAGCCTGACCTGTTGCGACTGATCGAGAGCCTGGCCAAAGACTCTGCGCTTCCCTTATACCTCTATAACCAGCCCGAGCTTACCAAGATGAGTTTTACTCCGGAGACGGTCGTCAAGGCTTCCCAGATCCCGAACGTACTGGGGCTGAAGGATAGCTCCGGGGAGATCCTGTATCTGCGGGAGGTATTGGATCGAGTGCGGAACCACCCCGCATTTACGGTTCTGGTTGGGCCTGAGCATCTGCTCGAAGAGGCGCTGCTTTGCGGCGCTCACGGTGGCGTTCCGGGCGGGGCGAATATCTTTCCTGATCTGCCGGTCAAGCTCTATGACGCGTTCCTGCGAGGGGAGTATCCGGCGATGCGTGAGCTGCAACAGCGCATGGTGAGCATCGGCGGAGAGATATGGAATACCGGCGAGGCCGGTCCGGGCTACCTGCGGCGGTTGAAATGCGCGCTCAACCTGCTGGGGCTATGCAGCGGACGGCCTACCTTCCCCTACCAGGAGTCCGGGGTTGAGGAGCGGCGGCAGATTCACGAGCATCTCCGTAGGCACGGAATCCTGTCTTGATGAGGGATCGCAGCGCAGTTGCGGAATGGGGCGAGCGAAGGATGGGCGTGCTGCAGGCAGCCTGCCGGGAGCTGAGGCGAATGCGTGGCTCTGAAGCAATGGCGTGCCTGATGGAGGGGAGACGCGAATTGCTGCCCTACGCTCGGGACCGCGGTGTTGGGTGCGGAGCCGCGCCGAAATGAACCCGACGTCTTCCAAAGGTGAGAATCCGGAGCTGGCCGCAGGCGGGAAGGACAAAGCGGCTCCCGCCGGGAGCGCGTATAGCTGGGTCGTCGTCGGGCTTCTGTGGCTTGTTTGTTTTTTCAGCTATGCCGACCGGCAGGCTTTCTTTTCAGTCTTTCCTCTCCTGCACCGGGAGATGGGGATCACAACCGTCCAATTGGGGATGCTCGGCTCTTCGTTCGCCATCCTCTATGGTCTGGGCGGTCCGTTCGCCGGTTATGTGGTGGACCATGTGCGCCGGAAGACTGCGATCCTGGGCGGCCTGGAGCTATGGAGCGTGATCTGCATGCTCTCGGCGCTCTCTCGCGACTTTGCGCAGCTCCTGTTATTTCGCGCCTCCGAGGGCCTGGGCGAGACGATCTACTATCCCGCGGCGCTGTCGATGGTCGGCGATTATCACGGCCGGCGCTCACGGTCGCGCGCAATGGGCATCCTGCAGACCAGCGTGTATGCTGGCACGGTGGGCGGCGGCTACTGGGCAGGCGCGATTGCCCAGAGCCATGGTTGGAGAGCGGCGCTCTTTGCGTTTGGCGCGATGGGCAGTCTACTGGGCTTAGGGCTGATTCGCCTGTTGCGTGAACCGGTGCGTGGGAGCGCCGATGCAGCGGCCGGGCCGGGGGAACGGGAACCGGCGGCGAGGCAGGCGCTTGCCCTCGGCGATATCCGCTCGCTCTTTGCCATCCGCTCGTTCCTGGCCTTGATGGGTGTCTTCGCGTGCGCGAATTTTGTGGCGCTGGTGCTGCTTACATGGATGCCAACGTTTCTCTATTCACGATTTCACCTGAGCCTCGCAAACGCAGCCTTCGATGCGGCGGTCTATCCGCAAGTCGCGAGTATCGCGGGGTCCTTCGCCGGCGGCTACCTTGCGGATCTGTTTGCCCGGCGGGATGTTCGCGGGCGCGTATGGGTACAGTGCGGCGGCATGTTGGCGGGCGCCCCCTTTGTGGCTCTGAGCGGGCTTTCCGGCTCGCTGAAGTTGACAATTTTTGCGCTTGCGCTCTGGGGCTTTTGTAAGGGTGTGTACGACAGCAATATCTTTGCCGCGGCCTTCGATGTAGTTCCGGTAAAAGCCAGGGGTACGGCGAGCGGATTGATGAATTGTATCGGATGGCTGATTGGTGGGGGAACCGCGCCGGTCACGATTGGATGGCTTGCAGGATATCTTTCGCTGGGACAGGCGATTGCGGCTTCAGCCTCTGTGTACGTGGTAGCCGGGCTTGCGCTGGCCGCTGCCGGGACGAAGCTTTTGCGGAGAGACTTCGCCCGTGCTGAGGCGGACTTCGGCCCATCCGGCGCAGCACTACCCTAGCTCCTAGCGCCTTTGCTTCGGACAAAACACTTTCGAATGTACCTGACGCGGAGGTTTTTTCCGCTCCAAAGAACATAGATGCAGACGGCGGAAGTTCGGTAGCCCTGAACGTATCCCCTTGCATTTATGGAGGCTGCCTTCAAGCGGAAGATATGTTCCTCGTCCGGCACGGCATATATCCCATAACTTAACCCAGGATGCCGGTAGCTCTCGCGCCTTCTCCTAACCGGCCGGCAGAAGCGGTGAAGAGCGTAAGCAGCAAGAATCATAGCTGCTGGAAGACTTATTCACTGGATTGCAGGCATGTGCATTCGCCCTATACATCTTCCTGCATCTCACATGCTGTAAGTGACCGACGCGGTCGAACCGATCGACACGATTATCGACCCGATCCAGGAGAGAAAGAAAATGAAATGTACGCATCCGTCTCGTCAGTTTCTGATGAGCTCTGTAGCTGTGCTCGCCGGAGCCCTCGCAGTAGCAGGCTGCAACACAAAGCCGGCTCACCCGGACGAGAAATCCGCCGTCACGAATTCCCTCAGCACCAACAACCTTAGCGATGTCAGCGTCTCTCAGGATCAGGATAAGGGAGTGATAACGCTCACTGGAAACGTGAACTCTGATGATCAGAAGACGCAGGCCGCAACACTTGCCAAGCAGGCTGCTCCCGATTACACGATTGCGAATGAGATTGGAGTACGTCCCCCGGGCGCTGAGAGCCAGGCAAGCTCAGTCGCTTCCGACCTCGACAGCGGCATCGAAGACAACTTCAAAGCAGCGTTGAAGGGACACAAGAACCTGGATGACCAGAGCATCAGCTGCTCGGCCAAGAACGGAACCCTTCTTTTGAAGGGAACGGTGAAGACGACGCGGCAGAAGAAAGAAGCCGAAGATCTGGCCAAGCACATTCCCAACGTCCAGCAGGTAGTAAATGAGATTGAGGTCAAGTCGGGCAAGCACTCCACGGCCAAGTCGTAAATTCGGTTGCATTTTGTCAAAGAGGATGGGAGCGCCGACCGCTCCCATCCTCTCGCAATAAGCAGCCGGGATCTCTCTATTTAAGGCGAGGCACTCCGCTCCCATAGGTCCCCGGAGGAGCGAGCTCGCGGTGAAGGGGCGGCTCAGTCAAATCTCTCTTCCCGCTCGAAAAGATCGCGCTGCCCTGAGCAATCAGGTAATCCGCCGTGCGCGCCGCTAGTGCCTGAATCGTGAGGCCAGGATTGGCTGAGCCCTGCGTTGGAAAAACCGACCCATCACAAACAAAGAGATTGGGAACGTCATGGGTACGGCAGAATTGATCCACTACGGAGGCACTCGGATCTGCGCCCATTCGCGCTGCCCCCACGAGGTGCGCATAACGCGCCTCCTGAATCACCTCGGTTGCCCCGGCCGCGCTCATCACCTCCATGGTCTTCTCTTTCGCGGCATGGATGAGGTTTTTATCGTTCTCGCGCAGGTTGAAGGAGACATGAGCGACGCGGAGTCCGAAGCGGTCCGTCTCCTCGGCTAGGGTGACGCGATTGTCGGGCCAGGGAAGGATCTCTCCCAGCAAACCAAAGGCGGCCCAGTGGTTGTAGTCCATCATCTCGCGGCGCAGGCCCCAGCCCCAGGCTCGCTTGGCGGAGACCATCTGCTTGGCAAAGGCGATCGGCAGCGGACCAACCGTCTGGATTGCAAACCCTCGGGCGAAGTTGTTGCGAGGGTCCGTCTCGTAGAATTCTTCTGTGAGCGCGTGTGCCGGGGGAGCCTTGTACATGCGTACTGGCTCATCGAAGCGTCCCAGCACGACGTTCCCGGCTTGCGCCATGAGATAGCGTCCGACGGCGCCGCTGGAGTTCGCAAGCCCTTCTTCAAATCCAGGACAGGCGGAATTGAGCAGCAGGCGCGGTGTTTCGATGGAGTAACCTGCGACAATGATTGCTTTTGCCCGTTGGAAGTGAGAAGAACCGTCGCGATCGAAATAGTGCACTCCGGTGACTCGGCCATCCTGGCCTAGTTCAATGCGCGCTGCCATCGAGTGATCCCGGATCTCGGCTCCGCTCTCAAGCGCATCCGGAACATGGGTGACCAGGGTGCTGGCCTTGGCGCCCACCTTGCAGCCCTGGATGCAAAACCCGCGGTAGATGCAGTGCGGACGATCACCGTGAGATCCCGACAAGATGGCGACGGGACCGCCGATCGAGACCGGGATGTTCAAGGCGGTGCATCCCTTGATCAAAGCATTTCCGACGCCGCCCATCGGGTGCGGTCCGTAGGGATAACCGTGCGGATGTCCCCACGGATAGTAGGCGGGTCCGGCGACAGGCATCTCCAACTCGAGTTGTTCGTAGTAAGGACGAAGGGTGTCGTAAGCGATGGGCCAGTCGGCGCCGACGCCATCGCGAGTATAGACCTCGAAATCCGAGGGATGGAGTCTGGGTGTAAATGCCGCCCAGTGGACGGAGCCGCCTCCTACTCCCTTGCCGCAGTTATTCGCGCCCAGGGCGAGAGGGTCTGTGCCGCCGGTGACGCGCGGATCTTCCCAGTAGAGCTGATGAGATCCGGACTCGTCGCTGACCCAGTCGCGTTCCGTATCCCAGAACGGCCCTGCCTCGAGAGCAACGACGTTAAACCCCGCACGGCTGAGCCGCTGCACAAGCACACCGCCGGCTGAGCCACAGCCGACGATGAGGTAGTCAACCGCTTCGTTTTCGCGGAAGCGCCGCATCGGAAGATGGATATTTTGCAGCGGCCCTACCATATGCCGCCGCCGGCTGTCAGCGTCAAACGGACCGAACAAGGGCGTCTTCACAAGACCTCTAAGGAGTGAGCATTCTGGCCGGCTTCTGTATGGAGATGCCGTGTGTCTTCCGTGACATCGGATACGGCGGAGCGCGGAGCAAGCCAATCGTAGCGCCGTTCCTCCTTCTCCCATGGCTCGGGCTCTCCCCGCTCGAGCCGCGTGTACCCGCGCGGATAGGCCGGGCCGCCGAAGCCGATCTCGTCCCATGCCCAGGGATGCGCATAGTACGCCTCGATGGCATCCTGCAGGAGCATTTGCCAGAAGCGGCGGATGGGCATCCGCGTCCAGGTTGCTTTGGCTGCACGAGGCCGGGCGTCGTGGATCGTTTGCAGAACCATGTCCTGTTCCCGATGCGGGAGATTGAGGAAGGTCCCGCCAAATTGCTCCTGCGCCTCGTCGTCGATGGCCGATTGCGCCAGACCGTATGCCTCGCGATCCGGCGGCATATCCTCGTAGCGGTACCCTACACCCCGGTTGTGGTAGAGCCGCTCGTCCAGGCGTTCCACCAGCGGAATGCGCCGGTCGGCCGTCCGATCGCTCTGCGGAAGGACGTGGTCGAATACAATTCGCCAGAATTGCGCTTGCTCCGCATCGAAGTATTGCAATGATGGAGGCTGTTCGACCCGTGCGGTGACCAGTTCGCGCGTCGTGGAATCCCAGAAAGCCTTCTGGGACAAGGTATGAAAACCGGGATAGTAGCCGGGTTGCTGAGCAGGCGGCAGAGGCTCACCCGTCGAAGCGTCGCGGGGTAGAAGCGCGAGGTTGGGATCATTGGGTCTCATCGAGATCTCCCATGAAAGCAAAGGCAATTCAGCTACGGCTTCGGCGAAGCAGGCTGGCAAATAAGCCCAGCATCCCCGCCGCGCCGAAAAGCAGTGGGGCAAAGATCGGCGGCCCGTACATGATGTTGTAGAGCAGGTGCCTGCGGCCTCCCGGCCGCCGCAGCACGCCGCGGGCGTGGTAATAGAAGCCGATCGCCGCATCGGCTCCAGCTACAGCGGAGAGAGCCGGGAGCGCGGTTCTGGCGAGCCGCCGGCTCTTGACGGCGCCGAAGGCCGATCCTGCCAGCAGGGGAGCGATTACGATCGGGGTCCACTGCGCCCGATAGCGGAAGTTATTTTTGTAGTGAGAGTAGTAGGCCTCGAAGCCGCTCAGGAGGGCGCTGATCCCGGTTACGATCGCAACCTGTCTCTGGAATCTCCCCTCGCGGATATCCTGTTCGGTGGAGATGAGGTCGCGGGCCGCGCCTGCGGGAAGCAGCCGCGTAAGCCAGGCGCCCGTTTGGCGGCCGTCGCCGGGGAGAGCCGCGGAGTCCTCACGCTGGAGATAAGACGCAATCAGGCCAAGATAGGCGCTCGTGCCGAATAAGAGGGGAGCGAAGATGGGAGGTCCCATAATCATATTGGTCATGGGCAGCCGCCAGCCGCCCGGTTTGCGTGCGATGCCGCGGATATGGAAATAAAAGCCGGCGCCCGCGTCCGCTAGAGTGACGAATGCTGCCGTGCGAAGAACCGTTCGCGCGGCCCGGCGGCTGAA
>DASYYO010000227.1:0-7186 GCA_035933805.1 Acidobacteriaceae bacterium
CGTGGAATGGAGGAGCGTGTTCACGGCGCTCCGCGATATTGGGTACGACGGCTGGCTGACGATCGAGAGCTTCGGCTTCGCCATCGGAGAGATCTCGGCGGCGGCTCGCATCTGGCGGGATCTGGCTTCGGATCCGGAGGCGATCGCCTGGGAAGGTGTCAAATTCCTGAGGGAGAGCATGTCGCCGGCAGCAGCCGGACGAGAGCCGCGTCGATGAAGCATGCGCCTAGGTTCTGAGCCTGAGGCTCAGAGCAGGGCAGCACCACCGGGCTGCCAATCCGTCTTATTCGATCGGCGCCGTGTGTGGATGGAGAGGCGGATGATCCTCATATGGCTCAAGCAGGGACGTGTACCGCTCCATGATCTTTTTGAGCGCAGGGATGTCCTGTGAACCCTGACGGAGAAGAACGATTTCGCGTGCAGGCGGATTGCGCATGGCTATGAGCTGCGCTCCCTCCAGGAGGTTGGCCTGTACTTCCGCGATATTCAGGCCCTTTTCCCAGGATGGATTCGGCTCTGCGAGCCACTGTTTGGCGGCGGCCACCGATGCTGTCACCCAGCCCTCGCGATCCGGATCTTCGAGCGTCGTGTCCTTCGTTTGATTGCGAAAGAATCCCATCAGAGCGGCGGCGATCACCGGGTCACGCACGGTGCCGTCCGTGTAGAACACACCGTGTACATTCCCCCAGAACCTGGTAATCATGAGCTCCCAGATGTAGAAGCCCATGCCAGACCTTTTGTATTCGCGCAAAACCATATCGTATGGGTCGGCGCGGCCGGTGCAGCCCATTTCCGTGTCGAACACCTGCTTGTGGTGTCTGGCGGCGATCTCCTGAGCAGCCTTGATGTTCGCCTGCGCCCTGGCAATGGTGGGCGGGTAGTCGTGGAAGGAGAGCACGTCGGTGTAGTTGGCGAGTTCCTCCATGCATCCGACGCGGAAGCAGCCAACCGTGGTGGCGTGCTTCTTGTCGTTTGCGTGAACGGTATCTGCAAACATGCGGGCCAGGTTCATACGGTGCTCAACGTCTGCCTTGGGGCGGCGATGATCGGCGTAACCTGGCCAGTCCGGCTCATTGGCCACATCCCAGAAAGCCATGGCAGGCTTGTCGCGCACAATTCCGGCGAGGGATACGACCCACGCCCTGAGCTTGGCGTCAGAGGCCGCCTGAGCTTCGCCAGTGAGACCGTCGACCTGTTTGCCGGATGGAGCAAGGACGAGCATCACGCCAAGATGATGGCGCTCCGCGGTGTCCATGAACTTGTTCAGGCTCTCAGTAAAGGTCTTCGGCTCCTGGTCCCAGGCATCGGAGCGAACGAAGACCCGTACCTGAATCAGGTTGAGCTGTTGTGCATAGCCGAAGTCCCGGTCGATTTCCGCCGCGGGGTAGTTGAGCCAGAAGGCCTCATGAGCATCGGCGGCAGCCGGCGTAAAGTTGAAGCCGCGCACAGTGGACAGATCCCTGGGCGTGCCAGCGGCGTGGGCGTTGGCGGCGGACAAGGCAGCGCTCGTCATCAGCAGCAGAGCGGGTAGAGCGGATAGGCGCATGTGGAGAATTCCCTCCCGTGACCCGGATCTATGAGAGCGGTACGACCAGAGAAGAAGATCTTTTCTGCGACTATCGAAGGCCGTGGTAGAAGAATTGACCTCGGGCAGCGTGCTGCGATCGGCTAAACCGAAGAAGCGGCCACGATGGCCACGTCCACACCGCTCTCATCCGTCTGGCAGGTCATCTTCTCTTCGCTTGCATATAAACTGATACGCGGTATCCCTCGGTCAGCGGGCGAGCGCGGCAGTCACCTTTCCTTTATCACCCCTTCCGTTCGATTTGCTGTAGCTCTCAGCCTACCGGTGGGGAGGTACGATGCCGAAATTGCCGAGAGGAGATAACATGTAGGCGCGTTTGGTTTCGAGGTTGCGCGCAATGCCAATGATCATGAACTCAATCGGCGCATCGCTTGTGTTTTTGAAAGTCTTGCTCTCGTTCAAGCCGACCGGCACAGCATCGCCCGAGTGTATGGTCGCGGTTTCACCGGCGACGGTAGCGGTTCCCTCACCGTTCATCACGTAATAAACCTCGCTCATGTCCGCTTCCGTGCTGGGGCCAACCGATGTTCCGGGGGGAAGAACCAAGTGATCCATGTATGCCCATGGCGAGTCAAACACGCTCGGCCCCAGCGCGCGCCGATATTGTACGGTCCCGCTGCCGCCGTTTAGATTCGTAACCGGCTTCAGCAGCGAACGATCCAGGTGCATGGTAATGAACGTCGGGACCTTGTCGAGCGGTGCCCCTACGCGCGAGTCGTCGAGATTGAATGCGTCGTAAAAGCCCGGATAGAGGCCGACGTTGATATTCATCCACTGCACAGGCTTATTGGAGGCGTTCACGATTGCATGAGAATGGCCGAGCCGTACAGGAGCTCCAGCCGGACCCTCCAGCAGGGAGGTTCGGCCGTCGATCGTATACTGCGCTTCTCCATCCAGAATGACGAACATCTCTTCGCACTGATTATGGAAGTGCGCACCGATACCGCCGCCCGGAGGAAGCACCCCACGGTGTAAGAAGAAAAGATTCGTCCCGAGCTCGAACTTAGCCTCAGATCCGCCTCGAATATCGAACAATTGCATGTAGCTCATGGGACCAGCGCCGTTGTGAACTGAGGGCATATAGTGATACTTTGCAGGATCAGTATGGGCGATTCTCTGCGCCAGGGGCAGGTGGTCTGCCGGCTGCTGGGCGCATGCCAGCGCGCTTAAGAGAGGCAGAGTAGCAATATAGATAAACTTCCGGATGGTTTGGCTTTGTTTGCTGCAATTTCTCATTCACTCAACTCCCTTTCGTTGCGGATTACGTCCACTGTCCGCGGGCACAAGCATAGTAATTGTTCCGGTGATTGAGCGACAGCTATTCTCGCTCTACGCGCGAGCAATTCAAAAATCTGCAGGGTTCGGCAGGCACTGGAAGCCGGTGTCGCTGCCGGTCCGGGCGGGTGTGCTGAAGCAACGCGGTAAATAGCTTCGCCGGAACTTAGAGTGAGATGTCGTATTCGGCTGCCGCTAAAAGACCCCCATCGACGATGTGCGTGATGCCAGTCACTCCAATCGACTCATCTGATACCAGGTAGAGAGCAGCCTGAGCCACATCTTCAGGCTGGAGAAGCTTACCGAGCGGAACACGCGACAACCGGCGCTGGATCTTCGCTTCCCCTTCCGGACCGGCGCCCAGATGCTGCCGGAGCATCGGAGTATCCGTGATACCCGGGCACAGGCAGTTCACGCGGATGTGGTCTCTGCCGTAGTCGAGGGCGAGAGACTTCGTCAATAAGGCAATCGCGCCTTTGGACGCGATGTAGGCCGGGGTACTCAGCTGGCCCACCATGCTTCCGATGGAGCCGGTATTGAGAATCGAGCCTCCGCCCGTCCGGCGCATCTCAGGCACAACATGCTTGATGGCGAGGAAAGCCGCCTTCACATTGATAGCCATGAGATGGTCCCACTCCTCTTCGCTGGTTTCCTCAAGCGGTTTCACCAGCACAATTCCCGCGTTATTGAAGAGGATGTCGATTCGCCCCCAGCGGGCGATAGTATCCGCAACCATTCGCCTTACGTCTACGTTGCTCGATACGTCCGTGCGATCAAAAAATGCTTCGCCGCCGTGGGCCAGGATTTGGGCAGCGCATTCCTCCCCGCGCTGCTGGTCGATATCGACGACGATAACCCTGGCTCCTTCGCGGGCGAAAGCAGCAGCACTTGCACGGCCGATGCCGCTCGCTGCTCCGGTGACGATGGCGACTTTTCCGCGAAGCTTCATCCGGCGACCCTCGCAGCCGATCGGAGGGCGGCAGGAGACCTAATGGCGCTGCAAATAGACGACGTGTGTCTGCAGGAACTCATAGAGTCCGTGTTTGCCATCCGCGCCTCCGATACCACTCTTTCTCCATCCGGCATGGAAGCCTTGCAGGGCTTCAAAGTTCTCACGGTTGATATAGGTCTCTCCGAACCTGATCTCCTGGCACGCCCGCAAAGCAACGTTTAGATCCCGGGTATAGATGGACGACGTCAGCCCATACTCGGAGTCGTTGGCATAGGCGATTGCTTCGTCCAGGTCGCCGAACTCGACCATGGGTATTACGGGACCGAAGATCTCATTGCGGACAATATCCATTTGCTGAGTGCATCCCGCGAGAACTGTGGGTTCGTAGAAATAGCCCTTTTCGCCCGCTCCTCGCTTGCCGCCGGTAAGAAGTGCGGCCCCCGCTTTGACCGCGCTTCGAACCAACTTCTCCACTTTATTGAAGCCAGCTTCATTGATCAGCGGGCCATAGGCTACGGTCTCATCCTCCAGCGGATCTCCATAATGAGTGGATTTCATTTCAGCGACAAGCTTGTCGGCAAACTGGCCTGCAATCGATCGATGAACATACACGCGCTCAGCACAGTTACAGACCTGGCCGCTATTGACGATGCGCGATGATTTGATCGCCTGCACCGCCAGGTCGATATCGGCATCCGCCATTACAATGGCGGGCGCTTTGCCGCCCAACTCCAGGTTTACTTTCGTGATGTTGGCGGCGGCCGCGGACATAATCGCCGATCCAGTACCGACGCTCCCGGTAAAACTGATCATCCCGATGCGAGGAGAGGAGGCGAGCGCGTGCCCCGCCAAAGCGCCCCGGCCGTGCACCACGTTGATGAGCCCGGGCGGCACGTCCAACTGCGCCAGCAGCTCGCAGAACTTCACAGCACAATGAGGAGTTTCCTCGCTGGGTTTTAGAACGATTGTATTGCCCGTAATGAGAGCCGGTCCGGCCTTACGGGCGATCAGGAAAAATGGAAAGTTCCACGGCAGGATTCCGCCAACCACTCCGATCGGCTGCCGAAATAGCAGGATGGTTTCCCCGGGCCGGTCGCTCTCTATAATTTCGCCCTCGATCCGTCGCCCCCATTCGGCCATATAGTCGAGATAGTCGGCGGTAAAATCCACTTCAACGCGGGCCAGGCCGAGAGGCTTCCCTTGCTCCTCCGTGATGACGCGAGCCAGCGGTTCGCGGTTGTCACGGATCTTTGCGGCGATTTGCCTCAAGAGGGCTGCTCGCCGGATGGCAGGCTGCTTTGCCCAGTCCAACTGGGCCTTTGCCGCCGCCTGCAGTGCGTGATCGACGTCTTCCTGGGTACTGTCAGGGACAGTGCAGATCAACTCGCCGGTTGCAGGATTTTTGACGGCAATGCGCTTCGTACCCGTCGAGGAAACGAAAGCATTGTTTACGAAATTATTCAACTCGCTCATGGGTTCCAGTTTGCCTTGTCTGGTTTTTACTTCTCGCGCCCGAAGTCAATTCCGGCCCATGATAGCGCGCCGGAGCAAAAGCCGCCATCCACGATGCGGCGATCCGGCTCATCGCCGGCATAGACCCAAATCATGGCCATCTCCTCTTGGGAAGTGTTCAGGAAGCGATGGGGAAGGCCCTTGGGAATGTATGCGGTGGCGCAATCGCTCAGCTCATACCGCCTGCCTTCGACCAGGCAGGATGCCGCGCCTTTTACGATGGTGATCGACTCGTCATAGTCGTGAATATGACATGGCAGCGAGGCGCCGGGAAGAAAACGGCCATAGCCGCCGCAGATACCCACGGCGCCAAGCCTGCGGGCGAAGAGGTCCGTAAAGAAGGCCTGGGCGGAGAGCTCGTAAGCCGGGATCCTGTCGAAACGGACAATCGTTTCAGCATCGTCCGGAAAAGGATCCTGAAAGCCGCGATCCTCGACCCGGAACTCCCGGTTGACCGCCTCTCGATTCGGCTGTGCCGAGGCAAAAGCGGAATGCGTGATTAAGTCCCGCACAGGGTCTTCGTTTAGCACGGAATGGGGCACGCGGGCAGGGATATGCACACAATCCCGGGGGCGCATGTGGTAAGTCCGTCCTTCAATCTGCAGACGAGCCTCGCCCTCTACGATCGTCACGGCCTCACTGAATGCGTGCTGATGACAGGGCAGGGAGGCTCCTGGCTTGAAAGTCGCCAGACCCGTGCTGAAGGCGGTTGATCCTCGTGCAGCGGAAACGAAGGTGCGGATCTCCACTCCAGTCGGCAAGTCTGCCACGACCTCGCTTGAGCTGACTGGGATGATGTGTTCCTTGAGAGAGAAAGCCGGCGAATCTCCGATTTGAGCACCTCGGCACTAAAGATATCGAGACATCAGACCATCATGCATCCGGTAACACTAATCAAGAGATTGGCCCCGCCCACCGGTCCGTGTCAAGCGCCTTTTCCGGACGGCAGACGGTCTTGACAGCGGTACATGCCTCCCCCATCATCAGATGGTCTGATTACTGTGATCTTTTGGGAGAATCCCATGTCCGATGGCATCTCGAGGCGATCCTTTGTGAAAGGGCTTGCAGTGACGGCCGCGGCCAGCCGCGCACTGGGACAGGAGCGAGATGCTGCTGCCGGACAACCCGCAGAATGGTCCTACGTCAGCGGCAAGCAGTATTCCGATCCCTTCAACCAGATCGAGCTTGACGCCGTCATCACATTGCCCTCCGGCCAGCAGGAGCGGACGCCCGCGTTCTGGGCGGGCGGATCAACATGGCGCGTGCGCTACGCCCCGCCGGCGCCCGGCATCTACCGCATCCGCTCGGAGTGCAGCGACACCGGCAACAGAGATCTGCACGGTCAAACCTCTACGTTGAATGTCGCGCCCTATACGGGGGTGAATCCGCATTATAAGCACGGCGTTCTCCAGGCCGCGGAGGATAAGCGCCACTTCCAGCATGCTGACGGCACGCCCTTTTTCTGGCTGGGCGACACCTGGTGGATGGGCCTGTGTAAGCGACTGAACTGGCCGGATGGCTTTGAGACCCTCGCGGCGGATCGCGTGCATAAGGGCTTCACCGTGGTGCAGATTGTCGCCGGCCTCTACCCCGATATGGAGCCTTATGACGAGCGCGGCGCCAATGAAGCGGGTTTCCCGTGGGAGCCGGACTTCTCCCGCATTCATCCGGCTTACTTTGATACAGCGGACGTTCGCATTCAGCATCTTGCGGATCGCGGCCTTGTCTCATGCGTGGTGGGTTTCTGGGGCTACTTCATTCCTCGCATGGGGATCGCCAAGGCCAAGCAGCATTGGCGATATCTCATCGCCCGATGGAGTGCATATCCGGTGGTGTGGTGCCTAGCGGGTGAGGGTACCATG
>DASYYO010000338.1:0-11369 GCA_035933805.1 Acidobacteriaceae bacterium
AACGAGCAGCATTACGAAGTCCCTCCCCGATTCTTCGAGCTCGTCTTAGGCAAACGGCTGAAGTACAGCTCCGGTTTTTGGGAGGACGGATGCCGGACACTCGACCAGGCCGAGGAGGCCATGCTCTCCTTAACCGTCGAACGCGCTCGCCTGAGCGACGGCCAGAGCATCCTGGAGCTTGGCTGCGGCTGGGGCTCGCTTACGCTCACAATGGCCGAACGCTTCCCCAACAGCTCGATCGTGGCGGTCTCCAACTCGGCTCCGCAGCGCGCCTTTCTCCTGGAACGCCTGCGCTCCATGGGCCGCAGGAACGTTCGCGTCGTGACCGCCGACATCAACCAATTCGATCCGTCTGCCTGCTTCGATCGCATTGTATCGGTGGAGATGTTCGAGCACATGCGCAATTACCGTGCGCTCCTGGGCAGGATCGCCGGGTGGCTGCGCCCGGAGGCGCTGCTCTTCGTTCATATCTTCACCCATCGGCTCTTCTCGTATCCCTTCGATGTGCGCGATTCCAGCGACTGGATGGCGCAGCATTTCTTTACCGGCGGAATCATGCCCTCGGACGATCTCCTGCTGCACTTTCAGGACGATCTGGCCGTGGCCGATCACTGGCGGCTGAGCGGGACTCACTACCGGAAGACCGCGCGGGCGTGGCTCGACAACACAGACCGGCACGAGGGCGAGATTCTAGAACTCTTCTCCACAACCTACGGCGCACAATTGCCGCCCTCGCGCAGACGGGCTGAGGCCCGCAAATGGCTGGTTCGCTGGCGTCTCTTCTTCATGGCCTGCGAAGAGCTGTGGGGATACCGCGATGGACAGGAGTGGGGTGTCTCCCACTATCTCTTCGGCAAGCGCTCTTGAGAATCCGCCCTCTTCCTTGAAACTCGACGTACTCCTCCTGCATCATGGCTGCATGGAATATAGACAGCTTGGTTACTCAGGACTGAAGGTTCCCGCGCTCAGCTTCGGAACCGCGACGTTTGGCGGCGGGGGCGAGTTTTTCAAAGCTTGGGGAGAAACAGATGCAGCGGAAGCAACCCGCCTTGTCAGTATTTGTCTGGACGCCGGCCTGAATCTCTTCGACACGGCCAACGTCTACTCCAGAGGCTTATCGGAGCAGATTCTCGGCAAAGCCATTCAAGGCCGCCGCGACAAAGTTCTCATCTCCACCAAAGGGACCTTTCCCATGGACGATGGGCCAAACGACCTGGGATCCTCGCGCGGTCATCTGACACGGCAGATCGAGGAGAGCCTGCGCCGCCTGGGCACGGACTACATCGACATCTACCATATGCACGGCTTCGATGCGACAACTCCGATCGAAGAGACGCTCGATACCCTGACCAACTTCGTCCGACAGGGAAAGGTGCGCTATCTTGCGTGCTCGAACTTTTCCGGCTGGCACCTGATGAAGTCCCTCGCCATCTCTGACAGGTACGGCTGGGAGCGCTATGTGGCGCACCAGGTCTACTACTCGCTGGTGGGCCGCGAGTACGAATGGGAGTTGATGCCGCTTGGCATCGAGCACCGCGTCTCCGCGCTGGTTTGGAGTCCCCTCGGATGGGGCCGCCTGACGGGCAAGATCCGCCGCGGACAACCGCTGCCGGAGAAGAGCCGGTTGCACAAGACCGCGGAGAACGGACCTCCCGTTCCGGAAGAGTATCTCTACAACGTCGTTGATGCTCTGGAAAAAGTCGCCAGGGAGACAGAGAAGACGGTTCCGCAGATCGCACTCAACTGGCTGCTCCAGCGCCCCACCGTGGCCAGCATCATCGTAGGCGCTCGCAATGAAGAGCAGCTCCGGCAGAACCTGAAGGCGGTGGGATGGAAGCTGACGCCGGAACAGATCGCGCAACTGGATGCGGCGAGCGCTTTGACTCCGGTCTATCCGTACTGGCACCAGCGCCAATTCCCCCAACTGAATCCTCTCGTGGTTTAAAACGCATCGCAGAACACGCCACACCTCAGCAAGGAACGCGGCGCGTTTTGCGAATGCCGAATAAAAACGCAGCAGGCCGGCGCCCGCCCGCGCAGCAATCTCCCCGAACCTGTTTAAGATGACAGCATGTCCCTTCTGAAGGTGATTGTGCTTGCCGTGGTGCAAGGTCTTGCCGAGCTGCTGCCTGTTTCGAGCTCGGCCCACGTGGTCGTGGCGGAGAAGCTGATGGGCATGGACCCTTCGTCCCCGCCGATGACTCTCCTGCTGGTCATGCTTCACACCGGCACCATGTTCGCCGTGATCCTTTACTTCTGGCGGCAATGGCGCGACACATACTTTCAGAGCGTAAACGCCTTCAAGCAGGTGGCCATCCGTGTGGTTCTCGCCACGTTCCTGACCGGGATTCTCGGCGAGATCCTCATCAAGATTATCGAGAAGACATTTTTCAAAGGCGTTCCGCACGCGGAGATCGAAGACCTCTTCGGTCATCTTGAGATCGTGGCGCCGGCCCTGGCGGCAGCCGGCGTGCTGATTTTGATTGCCGGCATCCTGGAAAGGCGTAACGAACAACGGCGCAGTTCCAACAGGACGACTGAACTGACCATGCAGCAAGCAGGAATCATCGGAGCAGTCCAGGGGCTTTGCCTCCCCTTCCGTGGATTCTCCCGGTCCGGAGCAACGATCTCCGCGGCGATGCTCGCCGGCGTGGCAAAAGCGCCGGCTGAGCGATTCAGTTTCGCCCTGGCCGTCGTCCTGACTCCTCCGGTGGTGGTGCGCGAAGCCCTGCGCCTCATACATGCTCAACATATCAGCGGAGCAGCGAACCTCGGCTCCGCTGCGCTCCCCAGCCTGCTCGGCGCAGTCTTTGCCTTTCTGGCTGGCTTGCTCGCGTTGAAGTGGCTGAGCCGCTGGCTGGAGGGCGGCCGCTGGTACCTCTTCGGCATCTATTGTCTGGTTGCGGCCGGCGTTGTCGGCTATCTCAATCACCTGGGCTACTGACGGCGCAGCATCTCCGATCGCCGCCAGCCGTCTATCTCCCGACGTTCTTGTCCAGGAAAGTGGCGATGATCGTATCCGCCTGTTTGGACTCGGGCAGATTCGGGTTGTTCCAGAAAGCGTGCGGAAGAGCATCAAAGACCACCAGCCGCGCATCGACTCCTGCTTCCAGAAACTTGCGATGGAGAATGATGGTTCCGCTCAGATGGAGATCCCGGCCGCTGGTCAGAAACAGGCTGGGAGGCAGCCCGCTCAGATCCGCAAAGAACGGCGACAGAACCGGGTCCTTGAGACCCGTTGCGCCGGCGTAGGCAGTGAGCCGGGGGTTGACGGCCGGTAGATCCATATGACCGGAGAACCCGGTCAGCGTGTAGAGATTGGAAGAATCTTCGGCACGGCTGAAATCCCCTGTCCCGGAGAAGATGCCTAAGGCTGCCGGAAGAGGCAGCCCGAGTTGTTTGATCTTGACGGCGACCTCGGCGGTCAGGATCGCGCCCGCTGAGGTTCCATAGAGCCCGATGTTCCCGGGCTTATACGTCTTGAGCAGTTCCTTGTAAACCGCGACCGTATCATCCACCGCCGCAGGAAAGGGATGTTCCGGCGCAAGCCGGTAGAGAACAGCGATCACCTTCGTCTGCGTGAGATTGGCAATCGGGATCGTCTCTGTCATCGATCCGGAGTCGGCATTGAAGCCGCCGCCATGCACATTGATGAGCACGCGGCTGCGCTTCTCCTCTGGAATGGCAGCCGGCGTAATGACTTTTACCGGCACGCCGGCCATCGTTGCGCTGGCAATCCCTCCTATCGGATAGAGACGCTGGCACACGCGGCTGTTGTTGGCCTGGCCTGCCTGCGCCTTGCTGCGCCGCTCCGCCAGCGTCTCCGGCACGGGAGCATCGGAGACCCGGCGAGCCAGAAACTTCTGCGCCTCCGGGCTGAGGGTCGCCGGGACGGGAACCACGCGCGTGATATGAGCCGCTCCATTCGCGTCGATATAGCTCGAGTTGGTTTGCGGAACGCCGGATGGCGCAGCCTCCTGCGCGCTGGCCCCGCAGATCGCGCCAAACGCCAGGACGGCCGGAAGGATGCAATGCAAAACAATCCCATGTTGCGGGCGAAGATGCAGCCTGCTTCTCGTCATGCTCTCTCGTTCTCCTCACTTCCGCTTTCTAACGATGGAATGGTACTCCACCGCAGATGCCCCGGCGTACTGCTTTTGCAATGGAGACAGGCTATGGCCTCAGAGGAGGAATCTGAATTTAAGTGGGAGGGCTTTTGCCCAGCCGGGGGATTCAGGGACGCCGGGCAGCACGGGGCAGAGGCCGGATGCTCTTTGCCGGAACGATCCCCTCTCCCTCTTTCACCGCATAGAGACGGTCCGCCGCGAGGTTCCGGAGCGTCTCCGTCTTGCCTCCCGGCCAGGTGATCTCCAGCTTGTCCAGCGTGGCATGGCTGCCGAGGCCGAAGTGGACGCGGAGGTCGTTTTGCGAGAGGTAGCTGCCTCCGCTGAGAACCTCTCCCTCCTGGACCATCTGTCCAGCGGTCGCCTTGAGCCTTGCATTCAACGCCAGGCGATTGGTCTTGACCCCTTCCAGTTCAAAGCCGATCCAGTGATTGTGCGGACCCCCCTGAGGCCGAAGGACCATCGGCTCGCCATCGAGATTCTCAATCACCAGTTCCACGTGGCCGTCGTTGAAGAGGTCCCCCGCGGCAAGACCTCGGCTGACCTGGGGAATCTGGATTGCCGGGCCCGCGAGCTTGCTGATATTGCGGAAGGTGCCGTCGTGGCGGTTGAGAAAGAGCAGCTTGGGCTCCCGGTACTTTGTGCCGACCTCCTGGGTATCGACCTGAGGATAGACATGGCCGTTGACCATGATCAGATCAGACCATCCGTCATTGTCGAGATCGAAAAAGGAGTCGCCCCAGCCCACGTAAGGAGGCGTGGCACGCGCGATTCCCGCAGCATCGGAGACATCGGTAAAGTTCATTGACCCGTAGTTGCGAAACAGCGCCGCCGTCTCTTCGCTGAAGTGAGTAATGGCGATGGAAGGCAGGCCCGTATGCAGGTAGTCGCCGAGCGCCAAGCCCATGTTGGCTTGCTCTTCTCCGTCCTGGTTGACGGCAACTCCCGCCTGGTAAGCGATATTGGTAAACCGGCCGTTGCCGTCGTTGCGGTAGAGGTAGTTGGGCTCACCGTCATTTGCGACAAAGAGATCCAGGCGTCCATCCCGGTTGAAGTCCGACCACACGGCCGTCAGCCCGAAGAGGTGTTGTGCATCCTCCACTCCCGCCTTTGTGGAAACATCGCTGAAGCGGCCGTTGCGATCGTTGTGGTAGAGGTTGTCCGGCGAGCCCTTCAGTCCGCGAGGGCCGCACTGTACACGGATGCCGTGATATTGGCAGGTTTGTTTGGAGCCGAAGGCGGGCAGGTCGTTCAGCTTCAGATCGACGTAGTGGGAGACAAAGAGATCGGCCCATCCGTCACCGTCATAGTCACCAAAAGCGGCTCCCGTGGCCCATTCGGAATCTCCCGCGAGCCCCGCCTGGCGAGTCTGGTTGCTGAACGTGCCGTCTCCGTTGTTGCGGTAGAGCACGACTCCGCCAAAACAGGTAACCAGCAGGTCGGGCCACCCGTCGTTGTTGTAGTCTCCTACGGAAGCGCCCATCGCCCAGCACGGATATCCGACGCCAGCCTTGTCGGTAACGTCGGTAAACGTCCCATCGTGGTTGTTGTGATAGAGAGCGCTGCGCGCCTTTTTTCCCGCCAGCGCCATGGCAACATCCGGAGCGTTGGTAAAAAAGATATCCGGCCAGCCGTCGCGATCATAATCGATGAGCGCGACCCCTCCGCTCATCGACTCTACGATGTACTTCTTGTCGGGTGAAGACACATGGCTGAAATGAATGCCGGTCGAACGCGTGATATCCACGAGCTGGGGAATCTCCGAGTTCACTGCAGCGGTTGCCGCGCGAGACGATCCTGGAAGCGCAACTGAAATGAGGAGCGCAAGAACCGCAAGCAGGCGGATCGCGAGGGCTCGCAGACCGGCGTCTCCGGCTCGGCGAATCCTGGCCGCCGGTTCCATCATCCCTGCTCGCCGCCTCTTCCCCTGAGTTATCTCCGCAGCCATTCCTCAGGAGTCCTTGGAGACCGGTGCGGACGCAGGCCGCTCTTCATGGGGAACTCTGCTCTTCCTCTGGAGCTCGATGTAGACGTTGACAAGGGAGAGAGCCGCCGGCGTCACGCCGGGAATCCGGCTGGCCTGGCCCAGCGTCTGCGGACGAACCCGCGTGAGCTTCTCCTGCATCTCGCGGGAAAGCCCGCTGATTCCCTTGTAATCGAAGCTCGCCGGGATCACTCGCTCCTCGGCCTGCTTGAGCTTCTCGATCGCCTTGCGCTGTTGATCCAGATAGCCGGCATACTTGATCTCGGTCTCCACCGATTTCAATTCGTTGCGAATCTTCGCATTCAACGAGCGAGTGAAGAAGCTGAGCAGACCCTCGCTCCCCGCCGCATCCGCAGGCGGCGCTCCCTGATTCTGGAACTCCTCTCTCAGGACTGGAAGGAGCGCCTCCATGCTCAGCTCCGGCCGCCTGAGAAGCTGCGCATAGGTCTGGCCGGAGACATTGCCCAAAGATGCGGCAATCTCCGGCAGGAGCGCGCTCATGCGCGGCAGGTTCACCTTCCGGGTCGCCAGCAGCTTTTCAAGCTCGACGGCGCGGGTCTGCTTCTCCTCGTACGATTGCCAGGCCCGGTCGTCGATCAGGCCCAGCCGGCGCCCGTAGGGGGTCAGCCGCCGATCGGCATTGTCAATGCGCAGGTGCAGACGAAATTCCGCGCGCGAGGTGAACATCCGGTAGGGCTCGTTGGTGCCCTTGCTGATCAGGTCGTCGATCAGAATGCCGGTATAGGCCTCGGTGCGGTCGAGGGTAAACGGCGGTTCTCCTCGCACCGAGAGTGCGGCGTTGATGCCGGCCATCAGCCCCTGGCATGCGGCCTCCTCATAGCCGGAGGTCCCGTTGATCTGGCCCGCCAGGTAAAGCCCGGCGATCTGCTTGACCGCAAGACTGCGATCCAGTTCGGTGGGGTCGATCGCATCGTATTCGATCGCATAGCCGGGGCGGAGCATCTCCGCATTTTCCAAGCCGGGGATCGACCGCACGACCTGCCATTGCACATCCATGGGCAGCGAGGTGGACATGCCGTTGACGTAGACCTCGTGCGTGTCCAGCCCCTCCGGCTCCAAAAAAAACTGATGCTGTTCCTTATCCGGAAACCTGACCACCTTGTCTTCAATGGACGGGCAGTAGCGAGGTCCGATTCCCTGGATCTGGCCGGAGTACATCGGTGAGCGCCCGACATTCTCCCGGATAATGCGCAAGGTCTCCGGCGTGGTGTACGCGATGTGGCAGGAGATCTGCCTCTGCGGCAGCTCCACCGTGCGGAAGCTGAAAGGCGTAGGATCGGCATCCCCGGGCTGTTCGGAAAAGCGGCTCCAGTCGATGGTGCGCCCATCCAGGCGCGGCGGTGTGCCGGTCTTGAGACGGCATCCGCGGAGGCCGAGGCGCTTGAGCGCTTCGCCGAGCAGGAGGCTGGGCGGCTCTCCGCTCCGCCCGGCCGGATAATTCTCCTCGCCGCAATGGATAAGCCCGTTCAGAAAAGTACCGGTCGTGATAATAACTGCGCCAGCAAGTACCGTACGGCCGTCCCGCAGGCGAAGACCCCGCGCTCGCCGGGCCTCGTTCTCCAGGCCGGAATCCGGCAAACCGGAATCGAGGACCAGATCGACGACCTCGGCCTGCTTGATGAAGAGGTTGGGCTGCGCTTCCAAAACCTGGCGCATCTTGACCCGGTACTGCTGCTTGTCGCACTGCGCCCGAGGCGACCAGACCGCCGGACCGCGGGAGGTATTGAGCAGCCGGAACTGAATGCCGACCGCATCGGCAACCTCGCCCATGACTCCCCCCAGAGCGTCCACTTCCCGCACCAGGTGTCCCTTGGCGATGCCTCCGATGGCCGGATTGCACGACATCTGCGCGATCAGGTCGAGATTGAAGGTAAAGAGCGCTGTGCGCAGGCCCATGCGGGCGGCCGCGATCGCGGCTTCACAGCCAGCGTGGCCAGCCCCTACTACCGCAATGTCGTATTGTTCGGTAAAAGGCATCGCTCTCTATTTTAGACAAGAAGGTCGCGCGAGTCCGGCTATCGCTTCCTGGCGGCCCGGCTTCTGATCGCCTTCGCGGCAGGCTTGGCTGTTTCGACCGCCCGGGGCGCGCCGCGAATGCTCCTGCGAAGACGCTCATCCGCCTCTGCCTGCCTGGCCCGCAACAACAGCGCCCGCGCGTCGATCAGGTGGTCGCGCATGTTGCGCTCCGCCTCACTCGCATTCCGCTGCCGGATCGACTCGAAGATGGCCTGATGGAAGGCCAGGGTATGATCGCGATTCACCAACTGCGCGGTCAGCATCATCATGTTCATCAGCGAGCGATGGATGACCTGGAAGAGCCTGCCGCAGAGCCGGTTGCCGGAGCTTTGCAGAATCGTCTGGTGAAACAACAAGTCCGCTTCGATGATCCTGAACTGATCGCTGCCCGCAGCCTCAATCTCTGCGATGGTCTGGCGCAGCACCAGCAGATGCTCTTTCGTCGACTGCTCGGCAGCCTTGGCTGCAAGCGCCGGCTCGACCATCAGGCGCGTGTCGATCAACTCCTCGGACGACGTCTCATCGAGCAGAAAGAGAAACTCCATCGGCTCTGCCAGCACTGACGATGCATCTCCGCTGAGATAGGTGCCGTCCCCCACGCGCTGAGAGATCACCCCCATCATGCGAAGCACCTTCATCACCGGGCGCAAGGAGGTCCGGCTCACTCCAAAGTGGAGCGACAGCTCGCGCTCGGAAGGGAGCTTGTAGCCGGGCGTGAGCGTGCCCTCGCTGATGAGCTGCTTGAAACGAAGAATCAGCCAGTCCGTGAGGTCGCCCTTGTCCGAAATCGAAGAGGAGCCAGCACTCATAGTGAAAATGTGGATGTCACCAATGTAGCTGATTGCGGCAAGTTTTTCCGGTCTCGCAGGCCGCACGCCGCAATCAGCCAACCTTCATGTTGACACCTGCACACCAATGGTACTACCATTCGTCCCGATTCAAAATAGGCCACCCGCGGGTTCTCAGAGCCGCGGAGACTTTTTTCTGAGGTTATCGTCATGGGTGCTGCTTTTCGAAGCCGGGCGCTGCTCGCACTTTGCGTAGGCGTTCTCCTGCTGGTGCCGCTTACCGCATTCTCTCAGGTGGAAGCTGGCCGCTTTGTCGGCCGCATTACAGATCCGCAAGGAGCGGTGGTCCCGAACGCCACTGTGACCGCCACCAACACAGGTACGAATATCGTTCAAACCGCGACCACGAATGGGAACGGCGAGTTCGTCATTACCCCGGTTTCAGCAGGCATATACACCCTTACTGTAACGGCGCCCGGCTTTGAAAAGTTGACGACATCCACCGTTGAGGTCCAGGTCGGGCAAGTGGTTCGCGAGGACCTCTCGCTGCGCGTGGGTACGGCGAGCACGACGGTCGAGGTAAACGTTGCCCCGCCGCTGCTGAACACCGATACAGCCACCGTCGGCCAGGTGATCACCAACGCGCAGATTGTAAATCTTCCGCTCAACGGACGCGGCTTCTATCAGCTCGCCGAACTGACCCCAGGGGCTGCGCTGCTGCCGCCCACCGGCAATGTTCTGCCGATTCGCCCTGAGCAGGTGGATGGTAACACCATTAGCGGTATCCGCGGCCGGGCGATCTCGTTTCTACTGGATGGCGTGGATGTCAGCGAGCAGCACCAGGGCGGCACATTCATTCAGACCTCGATCGACGCCCTGCAGGAGTTCAGCGTTCAGCAGAATCCGTACTCGGCTGAGTTCAACCGCGGCGGCGGCTTCTTCAACGCCACCACCAAGTCCGGCACCAACCAGTTCCACGGTGGTGTCTTTGAGTTCATCCGCAATGACAAACTCGATGCACGCAACTTCTTCGCTTCTACCCGGCAGATCCTCAAGCGAAATCAGTTCGGTGGCGATCTGGGCGGCCCGCTCTCCTTCCCTCACCTCTACAGCGGCAAGGACAAGACCTTCTTCTTTGTCGATTACGAAGGACAGCGCCTGCGCCAGGGGCTCATCTTCAACTCGATCGTACCCACGCTGGCCCAGCGCACCGGAGACTTCAGCGGATCAGGACTCAAGCCCATCTACGATCCTCTGACCACCACGACCGCTAACGGCGTGACCACGCGCAAGCAGTTCCCGGGAAATGTGATTCCCGCAGACCGGCTCTCAGCCCAGGCGCTCGCCGTGCAGAAGTATTACGAGACCCCGAACAACCCTACCGGCACGGCGCGGTTCACGCCTTCGCAGGCCATCGATTGGGACCAGTACACCGGCCGGCTCGACGATCAGCTCAACAAATCCAACCGGCTCTTCGCCCGCTTCTTCTATGTGGACAACCGCGAGACCGATCCCAACGCGGCTCCCGCTCTCAAGACCGCCTCGCTCACCTCCAACGCCTATGATCTGGCCTTTGGAGTGATTACGACGATCGGCGCCAACAAAGTGCAGGATTTCCGGATCCACTACCTGCCGAGTCACATCCGTCTCTCCGCCTTCCTCCAAGGTCCCGATTTCAACGCAGCCAACGGGATCACCGGCTTTTCGCAGACCTTGCGGCCAAATGTCGGCGGCGCCTTCCCGGATTTTGCATTCAGCGGCTATACCAGCCTGCAGGGCGCAGCCTTCGACCAGCGTCCTAAATCCCAAGACCGCATCGTCTTTGAGCCGACGGACAACTTCACCATCATCAAAGGGCGCAACTCGATCAAGTTCGGAGTCCTGGTCCGCTATTACCAGTGGCTCGGCTACGATAGCCAGCAGTTCGTCGGGAACTGGAACTTTACCGGAAGCGAAACGCAGAATCCGGCCTCTCCCTCGAGCACCGGCGACGCCTATGCCGACTTCCTGCTCGGCTACCCGTTCAGCAGCCAGCGGGCCTACCCTGCCATCAACTTCGGCGGCCAGCGTTGGTACTACCAATTCTTCGGCCAGGACGATATCCGCCTGACCAGCCACCTGACTGTCAACGTCGGTCTTCGGTATGAGTACTCGCCCTGGCTGAACGGTTACCGCGGCCAGATCGGCACCTTCAATCCCGCCCTGACCAAGCCGATCATCGTGGCCAGCCATAACAGCTCCATCGATCTGGGTGCTCAGCCCGCGGCTCCCATTGCGTATCAATATTTCGGCTATCTGATCCAGACCAGCGCGCAGGCAGGCCTGCCCTATTCCATTACCTACACGGACCGCAAGCAGTTTGCTCCCCGTGTCGGCTTCGCCTGGAGTCCTATTGGCGATAAGACCGTATTCCGCGGCGGCTACGGAATCTTCTAT